>NZ_JBANBJ010000013.1:0-150584 GCF_059803515.1 Bradyrhizobium sp. UFLA05-125
GCGATGTTCCGCGGCTCCGCGATCTCGCTGAGGCAGGCGATGGCGATCGCCGAGGCGCAACACGCGGGCTCGACGACGGCCGACGTCAGTTTCGACGGCGCCGCAGCTTCGCCGGTCTACCGGGTGAAGACGCTGCACAATGACCGAGTCTGGCAGCACGCGATCGACGCCACCACCGGCAAGATCGTTGGCGGCGCCGCCGCCTCACCCCTCGACGAGTTCGATGCCGATGACCGCAGCAACCTCGCCACCCTCAAGACCATCCAGCATCGTCTGGCCGACGCCGTGCGCGTGGCTGAGCACGCGGCCTCGGGCAAGGCGATCAGCGGCGGCATGGTCCGCGAGGGCGGCCGGCTGAATTTCGCAATCGTCGTCATGAGCGGCAACGACCTCAAGGAGGTCATCCTCGAGCCGCCGGGCGCCGCGAGCCGGCGGTAAGGCGAGGCGCCTATCCCGTTACAGCCCGGATCGGGCTGAAAAGCCGTTGACGGCGACAAAACTCTCCCGCATAAGTCGCCGCCATGATGACCGCGACGAAACGCACGACGAAAACCACGACGGCCTTCGGGGCCCGGGGAGGCGTGCGCGCGTAGTCGTCGACTTTACGCATCAGCTCAACCGAAGCCCCGCCCTCGTGGTCCGGGGCTTTTTTATTGTCTGCACGCATGATCCGGGAAAGTGGACTCCGGTTTTCCGACAAGATCATGCGCAAATCGAATGGAGGAGAATGTGAGTAACGATCCCGTCGTCGCGATTGTCGGCGTCACCGGTGCGGTGGGCGCCGAATTCATCGCCACCATGGACAAGCGTGGCTTCCGCGTCGGCAAGCTGAAGGCGCTGGCCAGCGCCCGCTCCGCCGGCAAGACGGTGTCGTTCCGCGGCCAGCCGGTCGTGATCGAGGAGCTGGGCGAGCGCTCCTTCGACGGCGTCGACATCGCGCTGTTCTCCGCCGGTGGCAGCATCTCGAAGAAGTACGCACCGCTCGCGGTGAAGTCCGGTGCTGTCGTGGTCGACAACTCCTCCGCCTTCCGCATGGACCCGAACGTGCCGCTGGTGATCCCCGAGATCAACGCGAGCCGCATTCGTGAGCACAAGGGCATCATCGCCAACCCGAACTGCGCGGCCATCACTGCGCTGGTGCCGCTCTGGCCCATCCACCAGAAGAACCGCATCAAGCGCGTGATCATCTCGACTTACCAGGCCGCCAGCGGCGCTGGTGCTGCCGCGATGGAGGAACTTGTCGAATCGACCCGCGCCAACCTCAACGGGCAGGTCTATACGCCCAAGGTGATGCCGCACCCCTACGCCTTCAATCTCTTCAACCACAACACCGCCGTTGATCCCGAGACCGGCTACAACGACGAGGAGACCAAGGTCATCAAGGAGACCCGCAAGATCTTCGAAGACGAGAAGATCGCCATCGGCGTCACCTGCGTCCGCGTGCCGGTGCTGCGCGCCCATTGCGAGGCCATCACCTTCGAATGCGAAAAGCCGATCACCGAGGACCAGGTCCGCGCGATCATGGCCCAGGCGCCCGGCGTGAAGGTCGTCGACGATCGGGCCAAGAACTATTTTCCGATGCCCATCGATGCCTCCGGCCAGGACGACGTCCTCGTCGGCCGCATCCGCAAGGATCTCAGCGATCCGAGCGGCCACTCGATCTCGATGTTCGTGGCAGCAGATCAGCTCCTGAAGGGCGCGGCGCTCAACGCCGTGCAGATCGCCGAGCTGCTGCCGCAGCGCGTGATGGCGTAGCGAGGAAGATGCGTAGGGTGGGCAAAGGCGCGCCAGCGCCGTGCCCATCTCTTCTCTCGCAATTGCTGAAAGATGGTGGGCACGCTTCCGCCTTCGCTCTTCGAGCTACGGCGGACAAGTCGCTTTGCCCACCCTTCGTGCTGACTAATGCGCTTTGGAGGGCGCGGCCGGAGTCGAACCGGCTCGTGGCGGTTTTGCAGACCGCAGCGTTCCCATTTCGCCACGCGCCCCTTAGGTCTCGGTATCGCAAACATCCACCGATCTGTCCACTACCTCAGGGCGTGTGGCGCAGAAGGATCGCTTCACTCCCGCCCACGAACTAGCAGGCACGCGTCGCCATACGAATAGAACCGATATCCCTCCGCGATGGCATGCGCGTAGGCTTGCTTCATCGCCTCGAGCCCAGAGAATGCCGACACCAGCATGAACAGGGTCGAGCGGGGCAAGTGGAAGTTCGTGAGCAGGATATCGACAGCACGGAAGCGATAGCCGGGGGTGATGAATATCGCGGTGTCGGCCGAGAACGGCCGGATCGTGCCATCCTCATCCGCTGCGCTTTCCAGGAGCCGCAGCGACGTGGTGCCGACCGCGACGATGCGGCCACCATTCTTGCGCGCGCTGTTCAGCACGTCCGCCGTCTCGGCCGAGATCGTCCCCCATTCGGCATGCATCTTGTGCCCTTCGGTGTCGTCCACCTTCACCGGCAGAAACGTTCCGGCGCCGACATGCAGCGTGACACGGTTGATGCCAACGCCGCGCGCGCGTAACGCCTGCTCCAGGGCCGGCGTGAAATGCAGGCCGGCGGTTGGCGCTGCGACGGCCCCCTCATTCACGGCGAACATGGTCTGGTAGTCGGCCGCGTCTTGCTCGTCCGGCGTGCGTTTCGAAGCGATGTAGGGCGGCAGCGGCGGGCTGCCGAGATCGGCGATGGCCTGATCCAGCGTCGGCCCGTGGAACGAGAACGACAGCGTCACCTCGCCTTCGCCGCCCTTGGCTTCGACCTCGGCATCGAGATGGCCGAGCAGGCAGACCTTGCCCTCGTTGCCGAAGCGGATGCGGTCGCCGGCAACGAGCTTTTTCGCCGGCCTCACCAGCGCCTGCCAGCGCGAGCCGTCGAGCCGCTTGATCAGCGTCGCCTCGATCTTCGGCTCGGTCTCGCGGCCGATGCGGCGGCCCTTGAGTTGGGCCGCGATCACCTTGGTGTCGTTGACGACGAGCTGGTCGCCCTGCTTCAGCCATTGCGGCAGATCCGAGATGAGCTGATCGCGTAGCGCGCCGCCCTCTACGACCAGCAGCTTCGCAGAGTCGCGCGGATGCGCCGGGCGCAGTGCGATGCGCTCGGCGGGCAGGTCGAAATCGAAGAGATCGGTGCGCATACTCAGAACTTGTCATCGCCCGCGCAGGCGGGCGATCCAGTACTCACGATCATAGTCTAACCACCGCCGGTGATTACTGGATGCCCCGCCTGCGCGGGGCATGACACCAGCAAAGCCCGCCTACTCCTTGTCAGCCGCCATGCGCGCCTTGACGATCTTGTCGGGATTCATCACGGGTTCGCCGCGCTTGATCTTGTCGACGTTCTCCATGCCCGCGGTGACCTTGCCCCACACGGTGTACTGGTTGTCGAGGAAACGGGCGTCGTCGAAGCAGATAAAGAACTGGCTGTCGCCGGAATCGGGGTTGGCGGCGCGGGCCATCGAGGCGGTGCCGCGCACATGCGGCTCCTTGTTGAACTCGGCCTTCAGCTTCTTGCCGGAGCCGCCCGTGCCGGTGCCGTGCGGGCAGCCGGTCTGTGCCATGAAGCCGTCGATCACGCGATGGAACACGATACCGTCGTAGAAGCCCTCGCGGACCAGCTCCTTGATGCGCGCAACATGGCCAGGCGCGAGGTCGGGCCGCATCTCGATGGTGACGGGGCCCTGCGTGGTTTCGAGGATCAGGGTGTTTTCGGTGACGCTCATGCTTTTCTCTCTGGGGTTGGGGGTGAAGTCTTCCGGCCGTGGAACTGGACCGCGAATGGACGCCCCGCAGCGGCGCCGGCCATCGTTTCGGTAAATGGCATCGGCGTGCAGCGTTGCAATGCCTCCATCACGGCGATCCGGTATTGCAGCCGGTCATCGTCCGAGGCGTCCTTGGATTCATAGGTAATCCGCGGATGGCCCAAAATCTCTCCGGCGCGGTTAAAGCTCACGACGACGGTGATGTCGATGGGGCGAGCCTTTGCAGGCGGCGGCGGCTTCCAGCAGAGGCCCAGCCGCACAAAGACATCGCGGATGGTATTGACCTTGTCGTCCTCCGCAGACGCGCTCGTGATGCCGAGCAGTAGCACCGCGGCAGCTGCGAGGAGCTTTTGGCCGCGGCGCGCCATCGTCTCTCCTATTTGATGTCGGAGGCGACCTGCACCTTCACCATCTTGTCGGGATCGGTGACGGTGCCACTCGCGGATCCGGCTGAAGCCTTCTTCAGCTTGTCGACGACGTCCATGCCCTGCACGACCTCGCCGACCACGGTGTACTGACCATCGAGACTCGGCGCGTCCGTGAACATGATGAAGAACTGCGAATTGGCGCTGTCGACGCTGTCGCCGCGGCGGGCCATGCCGACGATGCCGCGGGCGAAGTGCACCTTGGAGAATTCCTGCTTCAGGTTCGGATATTTCGAGCCGCCGGTGCCGTTGCCGTTCTGGCCGTCGCCGGTCTGCGCCATGAAGCCGTCCATCACGCGGTGAAATGGCACGTTGTTGTAGAAGCCCTCGCGCGCGAGCTGCTTCAGCCGCTCGGCATGCTGGGGCGCAAGATCCGTGCGCAGCTTGATGACGATGCGGCCCTTGGTGGTGTCGATGACGAGCGCGTTGGCCTTGTCGAGGCCGGCCGGCAGCGTCTGAGCGACCGCAGGCGCAATGCCGATCAGCGCGGCAAAAATCGTGGCAAGAATTGCGAGACGACGGATCATGAAAACTCCGGATCAGATGAGATGAAACGCGCGCCGTTAGCCGGCGAATTTTGCCTTGAGCTGGCTTGCGACGAGCGGCGGCACGAATGCCGAGATATCCCCGCCCATGCCGGCGATCTGGCGCACCAGTGTGGCGGTGATCGGGCGGACCATGGGTGAGGCCGGCAGGAAGACGGTATGCACCTCTGGCGCCATGGCCTCGTTCATGCCGGCGAGCTGCATCTCGTAGTCGAGGTCGGTGCCGTCGCGAAGACCCCTGATCATGATGGTTGCTCCGTGCTTGCGCGCCGCGGTGACGGTCAGGTCGTCGAAGGTCGTGGCTTCGAAGGCGCAGCCGGCCTGGGCAGCGATCGGCCCGCAGACGTCGTGGAGCATCTTGAGCCGCTCTTCGACCGAGAACAGCGGCTTCTTGCCGGGGTGCACGCCGAGCGCGACGACCAGCCGGTCGCACAGGGGAACGGCATGCCGGACCACGTCCAGATGGCCGTTGGTGATGGGGTCGAAGGAACCCGGATAAAAGGCGATACGCGGCATGGCCTCCTCCTACCGCGCCCCGCCCTGCCCGGCAAGCCAGCCGGGTTCCCTGCCCGTTTTTCCGGCGAGAAATGTCGGACTCCCCTGGACTGTTTCGTCCCTAGGGCATCGACGAAACAAAACGGATGGCGAACGAAACCATTTCCCGCATCCGCGAAGACGTCCGGAAACTGGCCATGGTTACTAATCCGCGCAACGAAATGACGGGCCGCAAGCAGGCGCAGCGGCCGCATCACAGGGGACCGTCGATGATAAAGGCTCTTTCAGCGATCACTGTTGCTGCGTGCGTTGCTGCGGCTCTGACCGTGCTGCCAGGTTTCGCTCCGACCGTCGAAGCCAGCGTGCCGCAGCCCCTCGCCAAGGGTGACCGGCTGGACATCCGCGTCATCGGCAAGGATTGCTCGCAGCAGGCCTGGCCGAACTTCGAAGCCTCCTGCCTGCGCCGCGCCGGCACCAAGGCGGATGTCCGAGAGGCGCGCCTGGTGACCGCCGACCGGACGCCGTAGGCCACGCTGCCTAATCTGGCGTCACACAAACCCCATGGAAATTTGCGACGTCTCGTCGCAGACTGAGCTGACGACCGCGCCCTCCCGGATATCCCGGCGGGCGCGTCGCCATCAGGGGGTTGCCATTGTCCAGTACGCCAGCTGTCGCTACCGGCCACCATCCCAATCCGCTGCCGCTTGCCATGACCATGGGCGCCCTCGGCGTCGTCTATGGCGATATCGGCACCAGCCCGCTCTATGCCCTGAAGGAAGCCGCCAAGGCGGCTGCCCATGGCGGGGCCCTCACCCAGGACGCCGTGCTCGGTGTTGCGTCCCTGATCCTGTGGGCGCTGCTCCTGATCATCTCGCTGAAATATGCGCTTCTGATTCTGCGCGCCGATAACCGCGGCGAAGGCGGCATCGTGGCACTGCTGGCACTGCTGCATGCTCGTCAGGCGCAACCAGGCACCTGGCGCGCGCATCTCCTGGTGGTCGGCCTCGTCGGTGCCGCCCTGCTCTATGGCGACGGCGCGATCACGCCAGCGATCTCGGTGCTGAGCGCCATCGAAGGCCTGAAAGTGGATGCACCGTCGCTCGCGCCGGTCGTAGTGCCCGTCACGATCGCCATCCTGATTGGCCTGTTCATGATGCAGAAGCAGGGCACCGGCTTCATCGGCCGGATCTTCGGTCCCGTCATGCTGGCCTGGTTCGGCGTGCTCGCCGCGCTCGGCATCCACGGCATCGTCAAGGCACCGGCAGTGCTTGCCGCGCTGAGCCCGCTCTATGCCTTCGAATTCCTGATCCACCAGGATTTCCACGTCTCCTTCGCGATCCTCGGCGCGGCCTTCCTGGCGGTGACCGGCGGCGAGGCGATGTATGCCGACATGGGGCATTTCGGGCGCCTGCCGATCCGGCTGGCCTGGTTCGCCATCTGCCTGCCGGCCCTGGTGCTCAACTATTTCGGCCAGGCCGCCCTCCTGATCACCGACCCCACGATGATCGAGAATCCGTTCTTCCAGCTTTGCCCGGATGCACTGCACTACCCGCTGGTCGCCTTCTCGGCGGTTGCGACCGTGATCGCCTCGCAGGCGATCATCTCGGGCGTGTTCTCGCTGACCCAGCAGTCGATCCAGCTCGGCTTCCTGCCGCGGATGCAGATCCGTCACACCACCAGCGATGCGATCGGCCAGATCTATGTGCCGCTGGTGAACTGGCTGCTCGCCGCCGCAACGCTCGGCGCGGTGCTCGCCTTCGGCACGTCGGACGCGCTCGCCGGCGCCTACGGCATCGCGGTGTCGCTGTTGATGGCGATCACGACGCTGCTCGCCGCGCTGGTTGCGATCCAGTGGGGCTATTCGCCCTGGCTCGTGGTCGCGGTCAACGGCTTCTTTTTCGCGATCGATGTGATCTTCTTCGCGGCCAATTCGATCAAGCTGTTCGAGGGCGGCTGGTTTCCCCTGCTGCTCGCCGGCCTCGTCGCCTTCCTGATGCTGACCTGGCGCAGTGGCGTAAAACTCGTCGAGCACGCTCGTGCGAAGCTCCGCCAGCCCGAGGAGGATTTGATCGAGACCGCGGTCAACAAATGCCGCGCCCGCCTGCCCGGCACCGCCGTCTATCTCGCTTCGGCGCCGAGAGGCGTGCCGCTCGCCCTGACCCAGTTCGTCAAGCACAACCGCGTCCTGCACGAACGGGTACTGCTCGTGACAGTCCTGATCGAGGAAATCCCGCACGTGCCCGACGAGGAGCGCACCGAGGTGATCGAGATCATTCCGGCGATCACGCGCGTGGTCCTGCATTATGGCTTCATGCAGAACCCGACCATCTATGAGGGGCTGAAGCTCGCCTGCCGGCAGGGCAAGCTGCCCGGCATCGATCTCTCCGACATCACCTATTACGTCGGCCGAGAGACCATCATCCCGAGCGAGGACATTCCGGGCATGTGGGTCTGGCGAGAATCGCTGTTTGCCTTCCTGCAACGCAACGCCGAACGTTCCGCGGCATTCTTCGGCGTGCCGACCGGGCAGGTGGTGGAGTTCGGCACGGAGCTGGAGATCTAGCGAGGCCTTAGCCCGGATGGAGCGAAGCGACATCCGGGTCCTTGCTTACCATCACGAAGATCCCGGGTTTCGCTCTCGCTCGACCCGGGCTACGCGACCGGCCTACTCGCCGTTCCCGCTCTCGCCGTTGCCGTTCTCGGCCTCTTCGGTGATGTGCTCGACCGAGACCACGTGCTCGTCGTCGGCGGTGTCGAACACGATCACGCCCTGCGTCGAACGCCCGGCGATGCGGATGCCTTCGACCGGGCAGCGGATCAGCTGGCCCTTGTCGGTCACCAGCATGATCTGGTCGGCCTCTTCCACCGGGAAAGACGCCACCAGATTGCCGTTGCGGTTGTTGACGCTCATCGCGACGATGCCTTTGCCGCCGCGGCCGGTGGTACGGTACTCGTAGGACGAGGTTCGCTTGCCATAGCCGTTGACGGAGACGGTCAGCACCACCTGCTCGGCCGCCGACATTTCGACATAACGCTCCTGCGAGAGCTCGCTCGCGCCCGACGTCTCCTCGGTTTCGGCCTCTGCGGCCTCATCAGTCGCGCCTTCGCCTGCGACCGCGCGGCGCATCTTCAGGTAGGCCGAACGCTCGTCCGAGGTCGTCTCGACATGGCGCAGGATCGCCAGCGAGATCACCTTGTCGGCCTTCGCGAGCGCGATGCCGCGCACGCCCATCGAGGTACGCCCGGTGAACACGCGCACGTCGGTGACGGGGAAGCGGATGCATTGGCCGCCGGCGCCGGTCAGCAGAACGTCGTCACGCTCGGTGCAGATCTGCACGTCGACAATTGATTCATTGTCGTCGAGCTTCATCGCGATGATGCCGGAGCGGCGGACGTCGACGAAGTCGGACAGCTTGTTGCGCCGGACATTGCCGCCGGTGGTCGCGAACATCACGTCGAGCTGGCCCCAGGTCGACTCATCCTCCGGCAGCGGCATGATGGTGGTGATGCGCTCGCCCTGCTCCAGCGGCAGGATGTTGATCAGCGCCTTGCCGCGCGCATTCGGCGCCGCCATCGGCAGGCGCCAGACCTTCTCCTTGTAGACCTGGCCGCGGGACGAGAAGAACAGCACCGGCGTGTGTGTGGAGGCCACGAACAGGCGCGACACAAAATCCTCGTCGCGGGTCTGCATGCCGGCGCGGCCCTTGCCGCCGCGGCGCTGCGCGCGGTAGGCCGACAGCGGCACGCGCTTGACGTAGCCGGCATGGGAGACCGTGACGACCATGTCCTCGCGCTGGATAAGGTCTTCGTCCTCGACCTCGCCTTCCTGCTCCATGATCACGGTGCGGCGCGGCGTCGCGAATTCCGCCTTCACCTCGGCGAGCTCGGTCTTGACGATGTCGAGGATACGGGCGCGCGAACGCAGGATGTCGAGATAGTCGCCAATCTCGCCGGCGAGTTTGGACAGCTCGTCGCCGATCTCGTCGCGGCCGAGCGCCGTGAGGCGCGCGAGGCGCAATTCCAGGATGGCCCTGGCCTGCTCCAGCGACAGACGGATGGTGCCGTCCGCGTTGATGCGGTGGCGGGGATCATCGATCAGCGTGATGATGTCCTCGACGTCACGCGCCGGCCAGTCGCGCGTCATCAGGGTATCGCGCGCGACGGCCGGCGTGGGCGAAGTCCGGATCACGCGAATGATCTCGTCGATATTGGCGACGGCGATCGCAAGACCAACCTGCTCATGGGCTCGTTCGCGCGCCTTGCGCAGCTTGTACTTGGTGCGGCGGGTGACGACCTGCTCGCGGAAGCCGACGAAGATCGTCAGCATGTCCTTCAGGTTCATCGTCTGCGGACGGCCCGAGTCGAGCGCGACGCTGTTGACCCCGAAGCTCGTCTGCAAGGGCGTGAACTTGTAGAGCTGGTTCAGAACCACGTCGGGCATGGCGTCGCGCTTGAGCTCGACGACGACGCGATAGCCATCGCGGTCGGACTCGTCGCGCAGGTCGGAAATGCCCTCGATCTTCTTTTCCTTGTAGAGCTCGGCGATGCGCTCGACCATCGTCGCCTTGTTCACCTGATACGGGATCTCGGTGATGACGATCGCCTCGCGTTCCTTGCGAATGGTCTCGAATTCGACCTTGCCGCGCATCACGATCGAGCCGCGGCCGAGATGGTAGGCGCTGCGGATGCCCTGGCGCCCCAGGATGATGCCGCCGGTCGGGAAATCCGGACCTGGGATAATGTGGTTCAGTTCGTCGATGGTGAGCGAAGGATTGTCGATCAACGCCAGGCAAGCGTCGATCACCTCGCCCAGATTGTGCGGCGGGATGTTGGTGGCCATGCCGACGGCGATGCCGCCGGCGCCGTTGACCAGCAGGTTCGGGAACCGCGCCGGCAGGACCACCGGCTCCTTGGTCGAGCCGTCATAATTGTCCTGGAAGTCGACCGTCTCGCTCTCGATGTCCTCGAGCAGTTTGAGCGCGATCTTGGTCAGGCGCGACTCGGTGTAGCGCATCGCCGCCGGCGGATCGCCGTCGACCGAGCCGAAATTGCCCTGCCCGTCCACGAGCAGTTCGCGCATCGAGAAGGGCTGCGCCATGCGCACCAGCGCGTCATAGATCGCCTGGTCGCCATGCGGGTGGTATTGGCCCATGACGTCGCCGACGATGCCGGCGGACTTCTTGTGCTTCTTGTCGGGTGTATAGCCCTCCTCGTTCATCGAGAAGAGGATGCGCCGGTGCACCGGCTTCAAGCCATCGCGCGCATCGGGGAGCGCGCGCGCCACGATCACGCTCATGGCGTAATCGAGGTACGACTTCTTCATCTCGTCGAGGATCGAGATCGGGCGAATATCCGAAGGATGCTCCGGCTTGTCGCCGGGCGTGTCGTTGTCGTCGTCAGCCAAGGGGGAATCCGGTGAATTTCTGTCCGGGAATCATATAGCGCATCGAGGGTCTGATAACCACCCTCGCGCACTCCCGGGAGGCGCTTTTTCCGCTTATTTTTCCAACGACTTACGGCTTCCGCGAAGTATCGCCGGGAGCACCCGGAAAGGGCCCTATGGAACCCTGTTTTACGAGCCGAAAATCACGTGATGCATGATGCGTCCCGGCAGCAGCGTGAACAGCCCCGCGACCACCAGCGCGCCGATGAACATGAAGATCATGATGCGCCGGTGATCGGCGACACGATGGGTATGCGCCCGCCATACCGCGAGCGGCAGCATCACGAGCGTGAAGATCGACAGCAGATGAATCGGACTGAACGGCCCTACCAGCCGGATCTGGTGGATCCAGAACGATGACGCTGCCACGATAGCCATCAGCGCCACCCAGATCCAGCCGACGGTCCGGTGCGGCAGCGTGCCCTTGGGAGCCGCGAACTGGACGACGCCGAGCACGAAGGCGGTCATCGCCGCAAAGGCGTGGAGCGGAATGGCTGGAGCGGCGTCAAGCAGCGGGGCGAGGGTCATGACTGAGGCGTCCTGGCGATGGCGCCTGGGAGGCCGGCGCAAGCAATGTAAATAGCATTAACATCAAGTGAATACCATTCACATCGCGCGAACACCAGATCCTCAGGCACAACATCAATCCGGCCAGTAAACACCAGCCTGATCAGCCAATTGGTAAGAGATGATGACCCTTTGTGCGAAGGCGCCGAACCAGTCCCTTAGAACGGCAAGTCCCCTTAGAACGGTAAGTCCCCTTAAAACGGCAAGTCCGCTCAGAACGGGATGTCGTCGTCCATGTCGCTGTTGCGGCCACCGCCGGCGGCGACCGCGCGGCGCGGCGCGCTGCTCACGGGGCCAGAGGAGCCGAAGTCGCCGCCCGGCTCCTCGCCGAAGCTGCCGCCTCCCCCGCCACCACGGCCGTCGAGCATCGTGAGGTTGGAGTTGAAGCCCTGGAGCACAACCTCGGTCGAGTATTTTTCGGCGCCGCTCTGGTCGGTCCATTTGCGGGTCTGCAGCGCGCCTTCGACGTAAACTTTGGCGCCCTTCTTCAGGTACTGCTCCGCGACCTTCGCGAGCCCCTCGTTGAAGATCACGACGCGGTGCCACTCGGTCTTTTCCTTGCGCTCGCCGGTTGCCTTGTCGCGCCAGGTCTCCGACGTCGCGACGCTCAGATTGGCGATCGCCCGCCCGTCCTGGGTGCGGCGGATTTCCGGATCCTTGCCGAGGTTGCCGACCAGAATGACCTTGTTGATGCTTCCCGCCATCGCCGCTCTCCACTCCAAACTGCGAAATTGTTCGAAAAAGCCGGAGCCGTGCCAAAACCGCTCGCTGCCGCTTGCTGAGGGACCCTATACGCTCGCGCGCATCGTCGAGCCCGCGATCCCGCAGGTTATCCCCACATATAGCACCGGCTTCGCCAATGTTCCAGCTTTGTTCTTGCGCAAGCGGTGACGGAATACGGCGGCAACATCAGGTTGCACGCCTTGCAAATTATCGGAACCGCATGGAACTTTTTTGGGTTCCCGCGCACAGGAATACGACTTAACATTCATTAACTTAGGAACCGCTCACTTCACGCGCGACTGTTGCTTTTTGGAGACGGACTCTACCCCCAAATCAGACTAGGCTCGCCGCAACATCAATTCATTGGGCGTCGCGCCTGATTGACCGCTTCGGGAACGAAGGAAGCGGCACAGCCGGAGAGACAGAAATGAAGAAGATTGTGGTGGGGGTTGTTGGTGCGGTTGCGCTGAGCCTGTCGGCTCCGGCGAGCGCAGCGGATCTCGCGGCACGCCCATACGTGAAGGCTCCGCCCCCGGCGATCGCCGCAATTTACGACTGGAGCGGCTTCTACATCGGCATCAACGGCGGCGGCGGTTCGTCCCACAAATGCTGGGACTTCGTCGACAGCACCGGCTTCGTGACTGGCGTTCCCGGCAGTCTCGTGGGTGAAGGCTGCCACAATGCAACCGGCGGCACGGTCGGTGGTCAGATCGGCTACCGCTGGCAGACCGGCCAGTGGGTGTTCGGCTTCGAAGGCCAGGGCAACTGGGCCGACTTCCGGGGCGATAACACCAGCTCCGTCTTCCCGACCGACCGCAACCGTTCGCGCATCGACGCATTCGGCCTGATCACCGGCCAAATCGGCTACGCCTGGAACAACGTGCTGTTCTACGTGAAGGGCGGCGGTGCAGTTGTCGGCGACAAGTATGACGTCTTCGACATACCGAGCGGCGCGCAGCTGGCCTCGGCCAACGAGACCCGTTGGGGTGGCACGGTGGGCGCCGGCCTGGAATTTGGCTTTGCGCCGAACTGGTCGGTTGGTGTCGAATACGACCACATCTTCCTGGGCCACCGCACCATTGGCTTCACGGCGCCCGGCGGCGTGTCATTCGGCAGCGACCGAATCGACCAGGACGTCGATATGGGCCTCGTCCGCCTGAACTACCGTTGGGGTGGCCCGCTGATCGCGAAGTACTGATCTTCGCCAAACCTCTTCCTGTCGAAAAGGCCGGCCTTGCGCCGGCCTTTTTTGCTGCGCGGGGTACAACTGTCGCGCGAATAGGTCAGTTATACTAACCTGTTTTGGGCCTAGTGTGGCATCCCGGACACACAATTCGCAGCTTCACTGGTGTAAGCACGACATCAGCTGGACCTGAGCGTCCGCTGCCCTTCCGCGCACGGAAGGCAAAAACAGAAACTGGGACTGGGGATTAAGTTGAAAATGAAGAAGGTTTTGTTGGCTTCGGCCAGCTTGTTCGCACTCAGCGCGTTCGCTCCGGCCGTGGCAGCCGATCTGGCGGCCCGCCCCTACACCAAGGCCCCGGTAGCCGCAGCGTCGGTCTATAACTGGACCGGCTTTTACCTCGGTGGCTTCGGCGGCTACGCTTCGGAAAACACCTCCACCGACCCGAAGATGAAGGGCGGATTCGCCGGCGGCACGGTCGGCTACAACTGGCAGGCCGGCAACATCGTGTACGGTCTCGAAGCCGATGGCGGCTGGGCTGACGTCAACGCGTCGATCACTGCGGCCGGCGTTACCGCCACCAGCCGCATCAACGCGCTCGGCACCGTGCGCGGCCGCGTCGGCTTCGCCGTCGACCAGGTGCTGTTCTACGGCACCGGCGGCTATGCCTGGATCGACAACAAGCTCAGCATGACCGCGCTCGGAGTCACGGCGTCGGAAAGCCACTTCCACTCCGGCTGGACCGTTGGTGCGGGTATCGAGGCGTTCTTTGCCCCGAACTGGTCGGTCAAGGGCGAATATCTGTTCCGCAGCCTTGGCAGCGAGGACTACTTCGGCCTGCCCTCGGGCACGATCGAACTGCACAGCGTGCAGGTCGGCGTGAACTATCACTTCGGCGGCCCGATCGTCGCGAAGTACTGATCTTCGAGATTGCTTCTCGACGGAAAGGCCGGCCTCGCGCCGGCCTTTTTGCTGCCCGTATCGGCGGCGCTACTGCCAGGTGCCGCCACCGCGCCAACAATCCGTTGACGATTCGCAACTCGCACTGGAAATCCGTTCTCGTTCTTCCTACGTTCGCAGCCTACCCAACGGCGTCCATCCCCGGTTCCGGGCGAGGCGCGCCTGAACGCCGGCGCGACCGCGCGGCGTGGGAATTTCCTTGGGGACCACTGGGATGGACGAAGTGATCAAGGCGAAGCGCCAACAACAGAACGCGGGCTCGAGCCTGCGCGCAATTACGATCCGTGGCGCGCGCGAGCACAACCTCAAGAACATCGACGTCGAGATTCCCCGCGACAAGCTCGTGGTGTTCACCGGGTTGTCCGGCTCCGGAAAGTCCTCGCTCGCCTTCGACACCATCTACGCCGAAGGCCAGCGCCGCTACGTCGAGTCGCTCTCGGCCTATGCCCGCCAGTTCCTCGAGATGATGCAGAAGCCGGACGTCGACCAGATCGACGGCCTGTCGCCCGCCATCTCGATCGAGCAGAAGACCACCTCGAAGAACCCGCGCTCCACCGTTGGCACCGTCACCGAGATCTACGACTACATGCGCCTGTTGTGGGCGCGCGTCGGCGTGCCCTATTCGCCCGCAACCGGCCTGCCGATCGAGAGCCAGACCGTCTCGCAGATGGTCGACCGGGTGCTGGCGCTGCCCGAAGGCACCCGCCTCTATCTGCTCGCGCCGGTCGTGCGCGGCCGCAAGGGCGAGTACAGGAAGGAGCTTGCCGAATGGCTCAAGAAGGGCTTTCAGCGCGTCAAGATCGACGGCACCTTCTACGAGCTTGCGGAGGCCCCTAACCTCGACAAGAAATTTCCGCACGACATCGACGTCGTCGTCGACCGCATCGTGGTGCGCGCCGATATCGGTCAGCGCCTCGCTGAGAGCTTTGAGACAGCGCTGAAGCTCGCCGAGGGCCTTGCCGTCGTCGAGTTCGCAGATGGCCCGGCCGCAGCCGCTCCGGCCGAAGAGAAAAAGAAGACCGCCAAGATCCACGACAAGAGCGGCCCCGAGCGCATTCTATTCTCGGAAAAATTCGCCTGCCCGGTCTCCGGCTTCACCATCCCCGAGATCGAGCCGCGGCTGTTCTCGTTCAACAACCCCTATGGCGCGTGTCCCGCCTGCGGCGGTCTCGGCGTCGAGCAGCATGTCGACGAGGATCTCGTCATCCCCGATAAGGAGATGACCCTGCGCAAGGGCGCGATCGCGCCGTGGGCCAAATCGTCGTCACCCTATTACGTGCAGACGCTGACCGCGCTCGGCAAGCACTACAAATTCACGCTCGACACCAAGTGGAAGGATCTGGCGAAGAAGACGAAAGACGCGATTCTCTACGGCTCCGGCGAGGACGAGATCAAGTTCTCCTACGAGGACGGCGTCCGCTCCTACGACACCAAGAAGCCGTTCGAGGGCGTCATCACCAACATCAACCGCCGCTATCGCGAGACCGAGAGCGAGTGGGCGCGCGAGGAGCTGGCGAAGTACTTTCACGACGTCCCCTGCGAGGCCTGCAAGGGCTTTCGGCTGAAGCCGGAGGCGCTGAGCGTGAAGGTCGGCGGCAAGCATATCGGCGAGATCTCCGAGCTCTCGGTGAGGCGCGCCGGCGAGTGGTTCGAGGGCGTGCCGGAAGCGCTGAACAAGCAGCAGAACGAGATCGCGGGACGGATTCTCAAGGAGATCCGCGAGCGCCTCACCTTCCTGCTCGACGTCGGCCTCAATTATCTCACGCTGTCGCGCTCATCAGGCACGCTGTCCGGCGGCGAGAGCCAGCGCATCCGCCTGGCCTCGCAGATCGGTTCAGGCCTGACGGGCGTGCTCTACGTGCTGGACGAGCCCTCGATCGGCCTGCACCAGCGCGACAATGCGCGCCTGCTCGATACGCTGAAGCGCCTGCGCGACCTCGGCAATACCGTGGTCGTGGTCGAGCATGACGAGGACGCCATTCGCCTCGCCGACTACGTGCTCGACATCGGCCCCGGCGCCGGCATGCATGGCGGCAACATCGTCGCCGAAGGCACGCCCGCCGAGATCATGCGCAACCCGAAATCGCTCACCGGCAAATACCTCACCGGGGAGCTCGAGGTCGAGGTACCGGAGCGGCGTCCGCCGAACCATCGCCGCACCATCAAGGTGGTGAACGCGCGCGGCAACAATTTGAAGAACGTCACGGCGGAGATTCCGCTCGGCCTGTTCACCTGCGTCACCGGCGTCTCCGGCGGCGGCAAGTCGACCCTCTTGATCGATACGCTCTACCGCGCCATCGCCCGCAAGCTGAACGGCGCCAGCGAAGGCGCAGCTCCCCACGACCGCATCGAAGGCCTCGAGCACATCGACAAGATCATCGACATCGACCAGTCGCCGATTGGCCGCACCCCGCGCTCGAATCCCGCGACCTACACCGGCGCCTTCACGCCGATCCGCGAATGGTTTGCGGGCTTGCCCGAGGCGAAGGCACGCGGCTACGAGCCCGGCCGCTTCTCCTTCAACGTCAAGGGCGGCCGCTGCGAGGCCTGCCAGGGCGACGGCGTCATCAAGATCGAGATGCACTTCCTGCCCGACGTCTACGTCACCTGCGACGTCTGCAAGGGAAAACGTTACAACCGCGAGACGCTGGAGGTGTTGTTCAAGGGCAAGAGCATCGCCGACGTGCTCGACATGACCGTCGAGGAAGCCGCCGATTTCTTCAAGGCCGTGCCGCGCGTCCGTGAGACTTTCAACACCCTGCACCGCGTGGGCCTCGACTACATCCATGTCGGCCAGCAGGCGACCACGCTGTCCGGCGGTGAAGCCCAGCGCGTCAAGCTGGCAAAAGAGTTGTCAAAGCGCGCGACGGGACGCACGCTCTACATTCTGGACGAGCCCACGACGGGCCTGCACTTCCATGACGTGAAGAAGCTTCTGGAGGTGCTGCACGAGCTGGTCGCACAGGGCAATACGGTCGTCGTCATCGAGCACAATCTCGAAGTCATCAAAACCGCAGACTGGGTCATCGACCTCGGCCCCGAAGGCGGCGACGGCGGCGGCGAAATCGTCGCCTGGGGCCCGCCGGAGGACATCGTCAAGGCACCAAGGAGTTACACCGGCAAGTTTCTGGAGCCGGTGCTAAAGAAGGCAGGCAAGCCGAAGCGGAGGAGCACGAGCGAGGCGGCGGAGTAGACGCCAACCGTGAGCATTCGGCAACAGACGCTACAGCACCGGCGTATTCCTCCGATACCTTTGCCAGAGTCATTTTGATGTCCGCAATCATAACCGCCTACTACGATTTCAGGTCGCCATACGCTTACTTCGCTAACTATCGAATCTGTGCGGGATCGTTTGCGCTCCCGCCTGGCTTCACATGGCGCTGGCGGCCCGTCTCGATTGATGTGTTGCTGAATTTGCAAGCCGGTCGAGAAGCCTGGGCACAGTACGTCGATCCATTGTCGGGACCGAAACGTGCGCATCTCATTGCCGATGTCCGCCGCAATGCGGCGTTTTACGGCGCGCCACTCCGTCCGCCAAAGCCGCAACGTCCAAACTCGATAGCCGCTCTCTGCGCGGCCGCACAGCTCGATCCAGAGGGCCATGAAGCCTTCCGGAAGGCGGTATTCGCCGCGCTATGGCAAGAGCAGCGCGACATCGCCGATCCACAAATCCTCGCAGAATGTCTCTCGCGCGCGGGCAGAGATCCAGATCTGGCTTACCGGTCCATTTCGTTCGATTCCCGTGCGACTTTGACTGCCGAAACAGAGACCGCCTATGCGAACGGAATCTTCGGCGTCCCAACTTTTGTCTATGAGACCGAAGTGTTTTTCGGCAATGATCGGCTGGAAATGTTGAATTGGCGACTACGTCGCGAGAATCCGGTCGTTCGCGTGTGATCACCATGAGGCGCGGGTAGCTTTGAATGTGGTCGACCGGCCGCGTCTCATTTCAGGTGTGAATGCCCTACTCCCTCGCCATCTTCGATCTCGACGGCACGCTCGCCGACAGCTTTCCGTGGTTTCTGCGCAACATCAACGACGTTGCCGATCGCTTCGGCTTTCGCCGCGTGGCGGATGAGGATGTCGAGGGGCTGCGGCATGCCGGGACCCGTGAAATTCTGAATCATCTCGAGGTGCCCTTATGGAAGCTGCCGGCAATCGCGCGGCATGCGCGGCGACTGAAGGCGGAGGCGATGGCGGAGATTTCCCTGTTCGCCGGCGTCGAGGCCATGCTGCAGACGCTTGCCGCAGGCGGCGTGCAACTCGCACTGGTGACCTCGGACAGCGAAGCCAATGCGCGCGAGAAGTTAGGTGCGGCAGCTCATCTGTTCGCGCATTTCGACTGTGCCGCCTCGCTGTTCGGTAAGCCCGCCAAATTCCGCCGGGTCATCCGCCGCGCTGGCGTACAGCCGGCACAGGTCATCGCGATCGGTGACGAGGTTCGCGACATCGAGGCGGCCCGCAGCGTTGGCATTGCCTGCGGCGCTGTTTGCTGGGGCTATGCCGCGCCGGCAGCGTTACGGGGGCAAGGGCCGGATCACACATTCGAGCGGATCGACGAGATTGCGGATGTGCTATGTCGGTCCCCGCTGAAGCAAGCGTAGGGTGGGTTAGCTTTGGTCTCTCAGGAGGTTGTCCATCTGCGCTTCGCGCAGCCGCAGGGCTAACCCACCCTACGCACTCACGAGGAGATGCTGATGCCCATCACGGAAGCCGCCCGTTTAAGACTTCTGGCGCCGCCTTCCGGCAGGGTGCGCGTCGTGCTCGACACCGATACCTACAACGAAATCGACGATCAGTTCGCGCTCGTCCAGATGCTGCTCTCGAAGGAGCGCTTCGACGTCGAGGCGATCTACGCCGCGCCGTTCTTCAACAAGCGCGCGGACAGTCCAGGCCATGGCATGGAGCTGAGCTACCAGGAAATCCTGCGCTTGCTTGAGCGTCTGAACGTTTCGCCTGACGGTCTGGTTCATCGCGGGGTCACCGACTATGTCGGCGCCCAGAAGCAAGCCCGCGAGGCGCCGGCGGTCGATGACATGATCGCGCGAGCGCGGGCCGGATCGCCTGACAGGCCGCTCTACATCGTTGCCATCGGTGCCATCAGCAACGTTGCCTCGGTGCTTCTCAAAGCGCCCGATATCAGGGATCGCGTCGTGGTGGTGTGGCTTGGGGGCCATGCGCTGGAATGGCCGCACACCATCGAGTTCAATCTCAAGCAGGATGTCGGCGGCGCCCAGGTGCTGTTCGACAGCGGCGTGCCCCTGGTGCTCGTACCGTGCAAGGGGGTTACCTCCCATCTGCACAGCACGGTGCCGGAGATCGAGCGCTACGTCGAACCGCGCGGTAACATTGGCGCGTTCCTGGCGATGCGCTTCAAGGAGTATTCGTCCGATCATCTCGGCTGGTCGAAGGAAATCTGGGACATGGCGCCGGTAGGCTGGCTTCTCAATCCCGATTGGGCGCCGAGCGTGATCATTCCCGCACCGGTCGTGACGGAGCAGATGACGTGGAGCATCGATCGCAGACGGCATGCGATCCGGTACGTGACCTACGTCGATCGCAATCCGATTTTGCGGGACTTCTTTTTGAAGCTGAAGGCATTTGCCGCGGCAAAGACGTCGTAGGGTGGGTTAGCCCTGCGGCTGCGCGAAGCGCGGTCCGCTGGCGCAACCCACCGCTTCTCTCGACGCGCGGTGAGTAAAGAGGTGGGTTACGCTTCGCTAACCCACCCTACGAATTTTACTCCGTTCGCCTGAGAAACGCCCCGAACGCACGCGGGCCGTCGCCGACCTTGACCTCGCCGATCAGCTTCAGCTCGACGGCATCAATGATGCTGAGCGTATTGCTCTCCCAATTCGCGACGATGATGCGTTTGCCATCGGCGGTCGCGGCGATGCCTTCCGGATAGTCGCCGACATTGATCCGCTTGACGGCTTTTAGGGTTGCGAGATCGAATACGCTGACCGTGCCGCCATACTGGTCGGTGACGAAGCCGCGGCCTAAGGCCAGCGCCACCGCATAGGGCCGCATGCCCACCGGCACGCGGCCGGTCTCGCGCGCCTCGGCGATATCGATCACGGAGACGTCGTTCGAGCCGACATTGGCCGCGAACGCGCGCTTGCCCTCGGCATCGATGGTGACGCCGAACGGCCGCGTGCCGACCTTCACGACCGCGCGCCGTTCGCGCGTCGCGGTGTCGACGATGGAGATGCTGTCGTCGTCACGGTCCGCCGACAGCAGCAGGCGGCCATCAGGCGTCACCGCGAGCCCGGAAGGCGAGGCGCCGACCGCAATGCTCGCCACGACGCCCCTCGCCTGCGGGTCGATCACGCGCACCGCCGCCGCGTACCAGTCGGCGACGTAGACGGCCTTGCCATCGGGCGCCACAGCGATACCGAGCGGGCCGCCGCCGACGTCGACACGGCCAATCACGCTGCGCGCCGCGGCGTCGACCACGGTCAACGCTTTGCCGTCAGGGCTCGTCACATAGGCAAAACGACCGTCGGCGGAGACGGCGACGCCCGCCGGCTTGCCGCCGATCGGAACCGTGGCGACGGCGCGCGAGGTCGCGAGATCCACCACCGTGAGATCATCGCTGAGCTGGTTGGTGACGAACGCCTCCTCGGCCGCGGCACGGCCGAGGTTTGCTGCAAAGCTGGCGGCCAGCGCCGCCAGCACCAGAACGCGCACGCTCAGCTTCCGCTCTCGATCTTCTTCTTCAGCGCCTCGAGGCCGCCCTTGTAGAGCCCGCTCACCGCCTGCTTGGCGGCCTCGTCGCTCAACTCCGGCGGCGGGTCATTGTTGGGAAAACCGCGATAGAACGCGCCGGCCCATTCCAGCTTGGTCTTGCCTTCGGGCGCGGGCGACACCGTCAGCGTCGAGGAATAATTGGTGACCGGGAGCACCTTCACGTCGACGGCCGTGATCCGGTACGAATAGCTCATCATATCGGGCTCGTATTTGTAGAGCTCCTCGTCGATGGTCGCGCCGGTCCCCAGCGTCAGGCGCCGCGTTGCCCCGATCTCGTTGCCCTTCTCGCCCTCGGTCTTGCTGACGCCCGCGAGCCAGCTCATGTCCTGGAAATTGGAGATCACCGCCCAGACCTTGGCCTGCGGCGCGTTGATCTCGACGGATTCCCGCACCTTCTGCCGGGTCGGTCCATGCGCCCAGGCTGCTGTAAGAGCCGTCGTCCCCACCGCCAGCGCCGCCATCACGGCCAGCGCCGTCCTCGTCGTCACCCTCATGTCGTATCCTCGTTCGCGTCTCGTTGACCTTGCGCGACTGACGCGCGCTGCGGGCATCGTAGCGCAGTTTTGGACGGGATCGAGGCCCTTCGTGGTACCCGGTGGTCTGGGGGGCGTGTTCACCCCCTTGTCCCGTGCCCTACTCGTCCTGGAGCGCTGCATCGATGAATCCGGCCGGATCATCGCAGAACTCGCGCATCACCTTGAAATGGTCGGTCTCCCACAAGGTCACCGGCTCCAGTCCGCCTTTGGTCAGTCGCAGCAGGGTCGCATTGGGATAGGCCATCAGCATCGGCGCGTGCGTGGCCATGATGACCTGGCAGATGCGGGAGTCTTCCATCCGCCGCAGCAACTTCAGGAATTCGATCTGGCGCGACGGTGAGAGCGCAGATTCCGGCTCGTCGAAGATGAAAATGCCCTGGCGCTGGCAGCGCTCCTCGAAAAAGCGCAGGAAGCCTTCACCATGGGAGTGGGAGAGGAAATCCGGTGGCGGGCCTCCGAACGGGTCGTCGAGCGCCGCTTGATCGAGGTAACGCGCCACCGAGAAGAAACTTTCGGCGCGGAAGAACCAGCCGTTGGTGATCTTGGGCAGCCAGCTCGCGCGCAGCGCCTTCGAGAGCTGGCCGCCCATCTTCTCCAGCGCACTGGAATGATCGACCGGCCTGTAGCCCTTTCCACCGCCTGCTTCGTCGTAGCCGGCAAGAGCAGCAATGCCTTCCAGAATGGTGGACTTGCCGGCGCCATTCTCGCCGACAATGATGGTGATGGCCGAGTCAAAGCAAAGTTCGAAGTCGCCCGCGAAGATGGGAAGGCAGAACGGATAGGGTTCGCGATCGCCAATTTTGGGCGCATCGAGCCAGACCCGCTTTAGATACGGCGCCGGCAGGTTGATCGTGCGATTGCCTCTCCGGCCCATTCTCGGCTCCTCAGCCCGCTCTCATCTTGAGAACATAATAAGAACATCATCGCGAAGGAAGTGGCATCTGCCAAGCAGCACAAGCCCCGGCAGCACCCTAGTCCAGCACTTCCAGCACCAGCTCCATCGTCATCAGCACGGGATTGTCTCCACGAACCAGGCGGCCCTCGGCGAGGCCGCCGGTGTAGTCGACCAGGGCGACATCGAGCTCCGCCTCCAGCGCACCGGAGGCGCCGGGCGCGATCGCGCCGGCGGTCACCGCCAGCTCGGTCGCAAACGGCTCGGTCACGCCGCCATGGGTGAAGCGCGCGCCGATGGTCGAGCCGACGCCGCCATGGATTTTCGCGCGCGCGATGCCGTGCTCACGGCAGAAGCCTTCGAGCGCGCCGGCAAAGTCCTGGTTTGGCCGGAGCCGCAGCGCGAAGGCGCGGCTGGTGGTGCGGGCACCGCTCGGCGGACAAGCCACCGGCCCGAACAGCTTGAAGTTGGTTTCGCCGTCAGGCTCCGCCGTGAACATCGCGCCGTCGATACCGAACGCCGCGGCCTCGAACGGCTCGGCAACGACAGTCTCCTCCGGCAGCATGTGGCCGCCGCTGGCGCGACCGTCCGCCTCGGTCCAGAGCCCGTGGCAGTGAAAGAACGGCGCGCCGTCGCGCCTGCCCAGCGTCAGGCTGCCGAGCTTCAAGCGCGTCATGCCCTGGGGGCGAAAGGTATCGCTGTAGAATGCGGCGTTCTCGCCAGTCTTGGACAGCGCCGGCATCACGTAAGCGAACGAGCCCAGTGCACCTTGACCGAAGCTGAGAACGCCACCGGCAAAGCCCTCCGCCGCAAAGCCGCGGCGCGCAGCTTCGAGCAGCGGCATGCCGGCCTCGAGCCTGAACGCGAAGGCCCGCCCCCTCACCTCCACCCACTGGATACGCTCCGCGACCGGCGTGCCCGGCTGCTTGATGCTCCGCATGATCAGCGCTCAGCCCGCCTGCTTGTTGTCGAGATCGAGCAGGCCGCGCGCCTCGAGTTCGTCACGCACCATCCGCTTGGGGACCTTGCCATAGCCCGACTTCGGCAGCGCCTCCCAGAAAAAGAAGCGCTTCGGCATCTTGTAACGCGGCACCTTGGGACCGAGGAAAGCGGCCATCTCCGCCTCGCCCACGGGTTTTGCACCTTCGCGCGCAACGCAGACGGCAACGCCGACTTCACCCCAGGTCGGATCGGGTACGCCGAGGACGGCGACCTCGCCGACCGCGGGATGGGTCAAGATCTTTTCCTCGATCTCGCGCGGATAGATGTTGGAGCCGCCGGAAATGTACATGTCGGAGGCACGTCCCGTGATGTAGACGAACCCCTCCTCGTCCATGTGGCCGAGATCGCCTGTGCGGAACCAACCGTTGCGAAACGCCTTCGCATTGGCCTCGGGGTTGTCGTAGTAGCCGGCGAACACGGCCGGCCCGATCACGCAGATCTCGCCGCTCTGGTTGGCGCCGAGCTCGCGGCCCTCGTCATCCTGGATCGAGACCTGCATGCCCGTGCGCTCGAAACCGCAGGTGCCGATCTTGGCATGCGGACCGTCCTCGACATCGTGCAGCGCGGCCGGAAGGACGGTGATGTTGCCGGTGACTTCGCCAAGGCCAAAATACTGCACGATGACCTTGCCGAGCTTGTTCAGCGCGGTCTTCTGGTCCTCGCGATACATCGGCGCGCCCGCATAGATCACCTGGCGCAGCGAGGAATGGTCGAACTTGTCGACCGCGGGATGCTCGACCATCATCTTCAGGATCGTCGGCACTGTGAAGAGATTGCTGACGCGATGCGTCTCGATCAGGCGGAACGCCTCGCTGATGTCGAATTTTTCGGTCGGCAGCAGCACGGTGCGCGCGGCGCGCGCCGTCTGCATCAACTGATGCACGCCGGCGCCATGCGACAGTGGCGCAACCACGAGCGAGGCATCCGCTTCGGTGGTGCCCGGCGTCAGATCCGCAAGGTGATTGGTGACTACGAAACCCATCTGGCCATGCGTGAGCACCGCCGCCTTGGAACGGCCGGTGGTGCCGGAAGTGAAGAAGAACCAGCAGGGATCGTCATGCTCGACGGCGACGTTCTCGACCGTGACGCCGGCATGCCTGTCGATCGCCTCCGCAACGGTGGTCTCACCAAACGCGCCGTCACCGATGCGCCAGATGAACTCCAGCGCGCTGCCGGTCACGGCCGCGGCATGCTCGGGAAAATCGCCGTGGCACAGGAACCCTCTCGCGCCGGAGGCCTGCGCGAGATAGGCAACCTCGTCCGGCATCAGGCGGAAGTTCGTGGGCACCCAGACCGCGCCGAGCCGGAAGGCGGCGAACATCGAGAAGAACATCTCGTCGCCATTCTTGGAATGGACGAGGATGCGGTCGCCCTTGCTGATGCCGCGCGCGGCGAGCGCCGCGGCAAGCGCGGACACCTGCGCGTCGATCTCGCGCCAGCTCCAGGATCGGTCGCCCCACACGAAACCCGGCCGCGCCCCGTGTCGCCGCGCATTCTGGGTCAGCATGTGAGCGAGGTTCATGACGCGGCGCGACATCCGCAATGGCTGCATGGGGCTTCCTCTTCGCTGGCGGACGGCTCGCAAGCGGGCCGCTCTTCGCGGCTCATTTATCGCCATCATCAGCGGCGCGGCAAGGCCGCCCGCCGCAGAGCCCCATTACGGCATCTTGAACGCGAAGGGCGTTGCAGTAATCGCCTTCTCTCCTTGAAGCAGGATGGCGAACCGTGCCCGCCGCACATAGCCATCGAATAAGCGACGCACATTGCCGTTGGCAGCGTCACCAGAACGTCCATCACGCAGCCGTCGCGATCGCCTCGACCGTTCAGGGAATCTTAAACACGATCGGCGCAATCTTGATCAGTCTCCGCGTACAGAGTTCCGCACCATGTCCAAAGCGCCCGCCTTTCTCCTGTTGTCGCTGGCGCTCGCCGGGTGTGCCGCGGCCCCGCAAGCACGGCTTGCCTCCGATCCCGCTTACGCGCCGGCCCGTTACGCCTGGGACGGTGCGGGCGAGGACCCCAATCAGCCAAAGCCAGCGCATACGCCACGGACCGCCGCGCGAACCGGCCCGGACAAATCGGCCGCGGCACTCCAATCTTACGCGAAGGAGTCGTCGCAGGGCCAGGACGGTAACCAGGCCGACCAGGACGCACAGGTCAAGCGATCGCTCGTCATCTGCAAGGGTTGCCTGCACCCGCAGCCTGCCGAGGATCCGCGTCTCGCCAGGGTCGCCGATTGAACCAAATCGCCGCTGCAAACCTCTACTGAGATACACCGCCGCCCGACATTCCCGTCTATAAGAGCGGTGCAACCTATCTCAGGACACCCCATGCTCACCCGCCGCACGTTCGTCGCAGCCTCGCTTCTCGCCTCCGTCAACGCAGCCGCCGCACAAGCCCCCTCAGCCGACGATCCCGTCGCGATCCTGACCGCGATCTACACCCGCGCCGCCAAGGGCAAAGGCGACGGCGGCGGCGCCTTCATCATCGAGACCAAGGCGGCCAAGGCAAAATATCTCTCCAGATCGCTGATCGCGCTGTGGGCGAAGGCCGACGCGCACACGCCGAAGGGCGATGTCGGGCCGATCGATTTCGATCCCGTCACCAACTCGCAGGACCCTGACGTCAAATCGTTCAAGGTCGACACGGAGAAGCTCGAGGCCGACAAGGCCACGATCGCGGTGACCATCATCGGGCGTCGCAACGACCGCAAACCCGCCGACCAGGTCGTGCGTTATGACTTCGTGCGCGAGGCCAATAGCTGGAAGATCGACGACATCAAGGGCGAGTCCGATGGGCAAGCCTGGTCGATCCGCAAGATGCTGACGGAGTCGCTGAAGATCTGACGGGAGACGACATGAGCGACGTCATCGACAACAAGGCTCATCACCGCTTCGAGCTCGAGGTGGAAGGTCATCTCGCCACCGAACATTACAAGCTCGACGGCAACGTCATCACCTTCGAGCATACGGAGGTGCCGAGGGAGCTCGGCGGCAAGGGCGTCGGCTCAAGGCTCGTGCAAGGCGCGCTCGACCAGGTCCGCGCCGCAGGCCTGAGGCTGATCCCGCAATGTCCCTTCGTGAAGACCTGGATCGACAAGCATCCGGACTACGCTGATCTCGTGACGTGAAAAGTGGGCGCAGGCCCGCCGATCCCGCGGCGGGCCATGCGCGCACCCATGCCTATTGCCCGTGCTTGAGCATGTCCTGGTCGCTCAGCTCCCAATCCTGCCAGAGCTGGAGAATGCCGAGCAGCACCACCAGCGCGCCGAGGCTGGTATGGTAGACACGCAGAAAGCCTTCGCCGGAATAGCCGAGGACATAGGGCGAGACGATGAGCCAGAGCCCGACCAGGATCGTCGCTATCTCCTGCCAGCGCTGCAACGCAACATATTCGAGCTGGCTGAGGCCAAACACGACCAGGCCGGCTGCGACCGCGTTCAGGATCACCGCTTGGTGTCCGACGATCACCGCATGATCCTGGATGGGAATCCACGGCGACGCAACGATCAGCGCGCCGAGCAGCATCCCGCACCAGTCTTCCCATGTCCGATGAGTATTCAGAAAACCAAAGTCCGACATCGTAACCTCCTACACAAGAGGCATACGTCGGCGGCTGGCGATCACGACACTCCGAATGTTCAGCGACCCTGCCGGCCGCATTCGGGCGTATGTCCTGCAACAAGACGTGGGAACCGGTAGCACGGCTGCAAGAGCGGACCCGTGGTTTTTTGCCAGCGAAGCGGCGTCACGCAAACGACAACCTGCGGGGTTGATCCAACCAAGGCGCGTGCTCACAGACCCACGCCGCAGCCGCAGCACGTACGAGGTCCGCTGTGCCCCCTGATAGTGGCGCATAGTGAGCAGGGTCACTGTATCGGCGAGCAAGCCGTGAGACTGTCGCGAAGATCAAATGTTTGCTGCGATGCGGCTTCTTGGAGACACACCGATGAACGTCATCATTCAGAAGCTCAATGGGCTATGGCACCTGATCGTGGGGTCGTGCCAGATCCGAACGCCGTTCCTGGAGAATCAGGATCGGGAGTTGGTGGTTACGTACGCCCGGCGTGCATACCCAGGGGCCAAGATTTTCGAACGCTGTTGAGTTCAACAGTTGCGCCTCCAACGGTTCGCTGATGGGCCATAACCGGAAGTAACCGCTTCGCCGGTTCTACATTTGACGACCTCTGCGTCACTCATTCGGGAAGTCCTGCTTTACGCAGACCGTCGATAAATACCTGGAGCTTTGACGAACTGGTGCGGGCCACCCATTCAGCAATGCGAAAATTGGGTTCGAGCTCCAGCATTTGGGTAACCGCCGCTTTCATTTCTGCTTCGCGTCCGAGATGTGCCAAGGCCACCGCGAGGCAGCGATACACCATCGAAGAAACGTGGTTCTTGCGAAGGGCTTTTCTTGCAAACTCGACCGCCTCGTCGAAGCGCCGAAGGTCGATGCAGGCAATGCCCATTCCCGTGAACATCAGGAAAATCCAGGGGTCGACGGGGCTCAGGCGGATGGCGCGCTCGATACTCCGGAGTGCTTCGTCAGGCTGCCCCACATGCCGATAAGTCAAGCCTCTCCTGTGCCAGGCATTCGCTGAGTTTGGATTGAGAGCGACGGCGCGGTCCACCAGCTCGATAGCAGCGTCGATATCGCCAGAGAAAGCCGTTACCCGACCAGCGATGGCAAGCGCCTCCGGGTCGTTCTCGTCAACACTTAGTGCCAATCGCGAAAGCCGCGCCGCTTCTTCAATCACTGACTTCGGATCGACAGCCCATCCATGACTGATATTGTGAAGGTGGCAACTTGCTGCAAACGACGCCGCAGTACCATACCGAGGGTCAATCTCCAAAGCACGATACAACAGCTGGAGAGCCTCTGCTGAGCCCTCGCGGGTAGAAGAATAAAGCCGTGGTGCGGCTCGGAGGTAAAGATCATATGCGCTGAGGTCGTCTGGCCGCCGCCGCGTCGCCAGTTCGATTTCAGCCTGCAACAATCTTGGCGCGATTGCGGAGACAACCCTCTCCGTCATCTGGTCTTGAAGAGCAAAAATATCGCTCAAGTCGCCCTCAAAGCGATCCGCCCAAAGATGGGACCCGATCGCCGCATCGATCAATTGGCCGGTAATGCGGACTTTTCCGGCGGCTTTACGGACGCTACCTTCAAGGACGTAGCGGACGCCAAGCTCGCGCCCGACCTGTTTGATATCGACGGCTCTGCCCTTGTACGCAAAACTCGAATTACGCGCGATGACGAACAACGCCTTGAACCGCGAGAGCGCTGTAGTGATCTCTTCCACCATTCCGTCAGCAAAATACTCCTGCTCTGGATCACCGCTCATGTTCTGGAACGGCAGAACCGCGATAGAGGGCTTGTCGGGAAGAACGAGCGGTTGACTGGTCTCGGCCGATGATTTCGTCGGCGGTGCCGACGAAGAGCCGGCATCAATCCGACAACGCCAGGCCCGCATAGGTTCAGCAATATTCTTCAGCGTTTGCGGTCCCATATCCTCGAGGGCGATATCGACCTTGCCGCGGATCTGCCGGTGGGCATCATCGGAAATGCAGATGCCACCGGGCTCTGCCAATCCTTCCAGACGCGCCGCGATATTCACGCTGTCGCCAAATATGTCGTTTTCATCGACGATAATGTCGCCGACGTGAACACCGATCCGAAATTCAATCCTTTCTTGCTGCGCTACGTCGATATTCTGAGCAGCCATACCGCGCTGCACTTCGGCGGCGCACCGGGCTGCGTCTACTGCGCTGCCGAACTCGACCAGCATGCCGTCGCCCGTCGTCTTGACGATGCGACCTCGATGCGCGGCGATGGAGGGATCGAGCAGCGTCTTTCGGAACGATTTCAGATTGGCGAGCGTGCGTTCCTCATCGAGGCCCATCAAGCGGCTATAACCGGCCACGTCTGCCGCCAGCACCGCCGCCAGTCGCCTTTCCACGCGCTCGCCGCTCAATATCACCCCCATGCTTCGGGGAAACGAATGCCTACATAGCAGAAATCGTGGGCCGATGTCTGGCTAGACCCGTTGTCCGATCTGGCTAGGCAGATGTCATCCGCTTCGGCACTCTGGGTATGATCGCTGGTCCTCACCCAGCTAGGGTAAGCGCACGAAGCTAACTTCATTCTCTCGCGAGGCGCTTTGCAGCCGCGTCGCCATGGTCGGCATCCAATGGCCGAGCAGGGATCGCAAACTGAAAGAGAGCCCCGCGCGGCTCGCAAGCGCTGACCCAAAGGCGTCCGCCATGGGCTTCGACGATTGAACGGCAGATTGTTAGCCCCATTCCCATGCCGTTGGGTTTTGTCGTGTAGAATGGTTCAAACAGACGCGAGAGGGTCTCCGGGCTAAGCCCAGGACCCGTGTCCTGAACCCCAACGTACAGATCGTTCAATTCGATCTGATGGGTGGTGATTAGCACCTGTCGAGCGCCCTCACTAACTGCGCCCATCGCTTGCAGCGCGTTGAGAATGAGGTTAAGGGCGACTTGCTGAAGTTGGACCCGATCACCGGCAATAATAGGCAGGCCCTTCGCGAGTTGGCACTCCACTGAGATCCCGTTCTTCAGCGCTTCTCCTCGGGTAAGGTCAATCACCTCCTGTAGAGCCTCGTTCATATCTACCCGATCTAATCGGGGCGACGCCTTCTGCATGAGCGCACGCATTCGACCGACGATGGCACCGACCCGGTCAGCGTCCTTGACGGCAGCGGCGAGCGCTTCTCTGACCTCCCGCAAATCTGAAGGGTTTCTATCCAGGAAATGCAGCGCCGCAATAACGTTGTTGCGCGCCGCGGCAATCGGCTGATTGACCTCATGCGTGATAGAGGCGCTGAGTTCCCCCATTGTTACGACGCGGTTCGTGTGCGCCAGCTGCATCTGCAACTCGCGCAGCTCCCGCTCGCGGCGGGTGATCTCTAGGGCAATGGCAGCCTGCGCGGCGAAGTCCGTGACCAGCTCAATCTCGTTCTCCGTAAAGGGCTCTATGCGCCGCCGCCCAACACCAAGCGTTCCTATTAGCTCGTCGTTTCTGAGCATCGGCACGATGAGGGCTGCCCGAACACCTAGTTTGGATAGATACTCTCGGTCAGTTTCTCCGGCAGAACTGCATTCGAGATGTGTGGCTAAGTCGGGGATGTGGAGAGGCGACTTGCTTGCGTAGAGGCGACCTAGAAAGCTGCCGTGTTCCCAAAGCGTTGGAGGCAGATACATCTCTGACACTGCGGGAGTCAGGTTATATGCAACGAGACGAAAGCCTGCGTCCTCGGCCAAACGGAAGGCGCCCGAATCTGCTCGGCACAGACGTACTGCGCTGTCGATGATCGTGTCGAATGTGGGCTGCAAGTCATGTGGCGACCCGGCAATAGCGCGCAGCACTTCCGAGATGGCCGCCCGTTGCCGAAGAATCTCGGCCAGCTCCTTTTGCAAACGGCCATGAGCAGCTTCATGCGCTTCGCCGGTTTCGAGCTGGTCCATCGCCGCTCCTTTCCCAAACTACATTGCAGCGCGTCGAATGGACGCCGGGACTCGGCAATGCGCCGCTGCTGGCCGAGAACTGTCGCAAACTTTCAATGCCGCGTTCTCCTTTGAGCCGCCTAAACCTAAGGCCTTCCGAAATCTAGCGCGATATGGAAAGTCGAGAACTTTCCTCCCAAAATATGGAAGAGGAGCCTGATGGATCGCCTGGAAGCGATGTCGACCGCCTGAGATGCTATCGCCCCAGCTGCCCCTCGGAGGTCTGTATCGGGTCACGAGCAGTAATGCTCTGACTGATCGCAAGATTTCCGCTCGACCATCAGAAAGCTACGTCTGCTCCTTTGTAAATACACGCCTTATGACGCGCCAAGCCGCGCTGATAGCGGCGGAATAGCAGACATCCCTCAACTGCCGGTTGGGGCAACTTCCGGACTCATGCATTGCAGCAAGCGGGACTGCTATTCGATCACCTCATCGGCGACGCTCAACAACGCTGGTGGGACCGTGATGCCGAGCGTCTTTGCCGTTTTGAGATTGATTGACAACGTCATCTTGGTCGGAAACTCCACCGGCAGCGCGCTTGGCGCAGCGCCGTGCAGAATCTCGTTAACGAAATAAGCGGCGCGGCGATAGCACCAGCGCAAGTCGACACCGTAGCTGATCAGCCCGCCATCCTGTACGTGCTCACGATACCCGTACACTGTGGGCAGCCGCTTCGCGGCGGCGAATTCGGCAATTTGCCGTCCCACACTCAATAGCAGCCCGGTCTGCAGAACGATGACGACGTCGACCTGCGAACTTGCGAGCGTCTTCAAGGCAAGTTCGATCTCCGTCGGATTGTTGACATCGGCCTCCACGACCGTCATTTCGAGCGCCTCGGCTGCTTCGGCCAATTCCCTTCGCTGCGGAGGGGCCTTCGGATCGTGAAGGTTGGTGAGAAGCCCGATCCGCCTTGCGCCCGGAGCAATCTCGCGGGCAATCTCCATTTGCTTGGCGGGCAATCCAGCGACATAGGGCTCGATCCCCGTCACATTGCCCCCGGGCCGCGCTTCGCTCGCGATCAGTCCGATATGGACGGCATCAGCCAGCGCCGGGCAGACGATCGGGATCACCGACGTCGCAGCGTGTGCCGGAACTGCGGCATTGACGGCAGCGGCCACGATCACAGCGGGCTTCAGCGCCACGATTTCCTGTGTGAGCCGCGGCAGCCGGTCCTGAAATCCCTCGGCATAGCGGGGCACAAACTCGAAGTCCCGGCCATCCACATAACCGAAGCCCCGCATGCCATCCAGAAAATCATCGGCAAACGCCCCCGCCATCTTGCTTTCTGATCCGGACAGCCAGGCGATGCGGGGCCGCTCCTTTTCCGAGCTTTGCGACCATGCCCTGACCGGCCACGTGACCACTGCGCCGCCCAAAGCGCCGAGGAATATCCGTCTGCCGATGTGGACTATCATCGGGGGATCTCACTGGATGGCGTTCCCAATGAGAGACGATATCATCAAAGCGCGCACTCGCCCACGAGCAGTAATGCTCTGACTGATCGCAAGATTTCCGCTCGACCATCAGAAAGCTGGCCTCTGCGCCTTTATGAATACCCACCTTATGACGCGCCAAGCCTCTGCAGCGCCTCGCGTGCGGTCGGAAGGCCGGGTCGCAATTCCAGCGCCTTGCGGAAATCGGCGATCGCGCCCTTCATTGCGCCTGATACCACTTTATTGCGACCGCCTCCGCTTTTATGATCCATGCCTCCTTGCAATCGCCATAGGCGTGCGAGTCGTCCGGATGCCGACGCTGGCACTCGATTTTCACACGATCATATTCAGCGGCAAGTCCCGGATGTGCGCGGAGATAGTCTCGAAACGCAAGATGCCGCGTGATTTCTGTCGAACCGTTCTCATAACAATGAAGCTGCACAGTTCTGCACTGGGTCTTTGGATCGGATTTCGTGCAGTAGCGCCGTCCGGGCAAACCAAGTTCGCCCCACCACTCATAACCGAGCGCCTTTATCTTACCTTGGCACCTATCCAACTCGGCCAAGTGGCTGATCACGGGCATCAGATCCAAAATCGGCTTCGCCCGTATGCCGGGAATTGCGGTCGAGCCAATGTGATGAACTATGCGCAAGTTCGGCCCGAGGGCTCCTGTAAGCAACCGTGCCTCGGCATTGGCCAAATTCGGCCAGTCTGGGTCGTGGGGCAGCAATTCGACTTTAATCGGCGGCGGCATACAGCCTCGCTCATTCAGACACTTCGACGCGGCGACAAAACAGACGCTAGAGAAAAGGGCCAACGGCGCTCGCCTGCCCCAAAACGATAGACGATCGGGATGCCGATTGATAATTGTTTTGCGTGATGTCGTGGTAGCCAAGCGGCGTGGTCGAGTTGCGTTGGAGTGATGATCGTGTCCGCATCGGCAGTCCCGCCGCCCGCCTTGTTCGAGGACGTAGTTCGCCAGCTTGTTGTTGATCGCGTGGATGGGCGCCGCTTGAGCGCTGGCATGGTGGTGGGTATCACCGAAGCCAAGAACCATCGTTTCGTCGCCCATGGCTGCTGCGACACGCGCACCGGGGGGCCGGTGAACGAAAAAACCGTGTTCGAGATCGGGTCGATCACCAAGCTCTTTACCGCCCTGTTGCTGTCCGACATGAACAACCGCGGCGAGGCCCGGCTGGATGAGCCCGTTGCGGAGTTGTTGCCGGCGGGAACGCGTGTCCCGGTCCGCGATGGCAGAGCCATCACGCTACGCGATCTGGCCTCGCATTATTCCGGACTCCCGCGACTGCCGACGAATCTGAGGTGGGAAGATCATCCCGGCGACCCCTATGCCGGGTACACCGCTGAAGAGCTTTACCAGTTCCTCGCCACCCACGAACTGATCCGGACACCGGGTGAGAGCTGGGAATACTCCAACGTTGGCGTGGGACTGCTGGGGCACGCGCTGGTCTTGCGCGCCGGCGCCACCAGCTACGAGAGCCTGATCCGCGCGCGCATCCTGGATCCGCTGCGAATGGATGACACGGTGATCGCGATACCTTCCCGGCTGACGGCCAACGTCGCATCCGGCCACGACGAGAGTCTCGATCCGGTGTCGAACTGGAATTTCGATGTCCTGGCTGGGGCGGGTGCGTTCCGCTCGAACGTTTCCGATCTGTTGCTCTTCATGGATGCGGCGTGCGATCCGGACTCGCCGATCGCATCCATGATCGGCCCGCTGGTGACCCCGCGCGACCGTGGTGGACTCGAGTTGGGGCCACCGCTACCGCCGCATCCGGATGGCGTCATTTCGCTTTCGCACGGAGGCCTTACTGGTGGATTCCTCACTTTCATCAGATGCATTCCGCAATGGAAACGCGGGGTGGTCGCGCTCAGCAACGCGCGCGTCGTCGGTTCCGTGGTCGATCTGGGGATCCATGTGCTGGACCCGCGCTGCGACCTGATTTGTCCCCGCAAGGAGGTCGCGATTGACCCCGCCTGTTTCGCCCGTCTGGTGGGACGCTATCAACTGCGCCCGGATCGGGTGTTCGACGTGACATCGACCGCCGACCGGCTTTACGTTCAACTTGCCGACCAGCCGGCCATGCGGGTGTTTCCCACCTCGGAATGGCATTTTTTCTACAGGCGCGTCGATGCGCAGGTCACGTTCGTACCTGGCGAGGACTGCCGAGCCGCCCGCCTGATCCTGCACCAGAACAGCACCGATCAGATCGCCGAGCGGGTCGCATCGTGCGGAGGCGATGTGCGGGCGGCAACGAGTGCCACGATGCCTGATTTTAGCTAAACCAAAACAGCGTGGCGTCCGTTCCGAGTCATGAGCAGCAATGCTCTGACTGACAGTAAGATTTCCGCTTGACCATCAGAATGCTGACGTCCGCGCCGTTATAAATACACGCCCTACAGCGCGCCCAACTTCTTAAGCGACTCCAGTGCCGTCGGCAGGCCGGGTCGCAATTCCAGCGCCTTGCGGAAATCGGCGATCGCGCCCTGCTTGTCGCCGAGCTGCATCTTGGCCTGGCCGCGGTTATTCCAGGAGAACGCATCCGAGGGATCGTATTGCAGCGCCTTGTCGTAGTTGGCGAGGCCGCCTCTATTGTCGCCCTGAAAGAGGCGGATCATGCCGCGATTGCGCCAGCCGCGCGCATCGGTCGGCGCCAGCCGGATCGCCTCGCCATAGTCTGCGGCGGCGCGATCGAGTTGCTCGCTGTCGCGATAGACGTTGCCGCGGTCGATATAGGCGAGCAGATCGGGCGCAAGCCTGATGCGCGTCGTGTAGTCGGCGAGTGCATGCACCATGTCGCGCTTGCGATAGAAGGCCAGGCCGCGATTGCCGTAAGCCATGGCATAGTTGGAATTGAGCTTGATCGCGGCGTCATAGTCGGCGATCGCGCCGTCGAGGTCGCCCTTGTTGTAGCGGGACTCGCCGCGATTGTTGTAGGCAATCGCCAACGACGGATCGAGCTTGATTGCCTGGTCATAGTCGGCGATGGCGCGGTCGAAATCGTGCTTGAGGGCGTAGACGCGACCGCGATTATTGAAGGCACAGGCGGAAGTCGGATCGATCTCGATGGCCTTGTCGAGATCGCTAAGCGCGGCATCGAACTCGCGCTTATCGGTCAGGACATGGCCGCGGTTGCAATAGGCGGCGGCGAGCTTGCGCCCGGTCTCGCTGCGGGCATCGATCACCGCCGAGCACGCCTTGACGCGGTCGTCCAGCGCGGTCGTGGTCCCGATGCAGGCGTCCCAGGCCTTGGCCGCCGCCTCGCCGTCCGTGGCCGATGCCGGCGCAGCCCAGGCAAGCGCCAGCATGGCCAGCGAAGCCACAAGACCGATCGAGACACGCATGTGACGGATATCTCCCCTGCGACGATGTCCCTTGGTCGCGTCTTGGCAGAGGCGGGTTCACACGCCTAGATCTGGGCCTGCAACGACTGACGGGAAGGATAGGCATGTCGGCAGCGGTACGTGACAACAAGGACAAGAGCCGTTTCGAGCTCGATGTCGGCCAGGAGGTCGCCTTCGCCAATTACCGGCTGACGCCGTCGGCAGTCATCATCACCCACACCGAGACGCCGCGCGCCCTGCGGGGCCGCGGCATCGCATCCGAGCTGATCAAGGGTGCGCTGGAATTGATCCGGCGCGATGGCAGGAAGGTGGTCGCCGGCTGCGGCTTTGTCGTCGACTATCTCGACAAGCACCCGGAATATGCAGACCTCGTCGCGTAAGACCGGAGACTAAAAAGGCCCGCGATCACGCGGGCCTTTTTCGACGTCGAGGGCGCTTGCCGTCAGTGCTTGATCTCCGGCGGCAGCTTGCCGCCATTGGCGGCGAGCTTGGACATCACCTGCTTGTGCAGCCAGACGTTCATGGTGGCGGAATCGTTGGTGTCGCTGGTGTAGCCGAGCTCCTTGGCGAGCTCCTTGCGCGCGGCAAGGCTGGAGTCGATGTCGAGCGCTTTCATGAGGTCGACGATCGAGGTGCGCCATTCCAGCTTCTCGCCCTTGTGCGCGGCGACCGCCTTGTCGACGATCGCGGCCACGTCCACGGTCTGCGCGGGAGCGGCGGATGGCGCAGCGGAAGGTGCGGCAGACGGCGCCGAGGCTGAGGGAGCGGAGCCTGCCGGCGTCTCGCCGGAGGTCGCGCTGCCGGCCGGCGCAGCCGCGGCAGGATGGCTGCCGAAGATCGCGCTGACGATTTTACCGAAAATGCTCATGTCTGCTCCCCGAAAAGGATCCGTTGGAAGGGCCTCGGATGTCAACCTGAAGGCCGAGTTTCTGTGCCGCGTCCGCTGCCTGGGCGAAGCACGTCACAGCATCAGCTTATCTGCGGCGAAATGACGACCGAATGACATATTCGCGGTTGCACTGCGACATCGAATTTCACCCAAGCGTGAGGGACAGGCCCTGCGAATGGGAGTACGCTTTCATTTCAGTTCGCGATCCCCGCCGGTCTTCGCGTCTGGTTTGGAATTGCGATTGTCCAGAAAATAGCGGCCGCTTGCGCCGTTTGCCGGCGCGGCATGTGGCCGCGCGGCAAGGGAGCAAGCGACCATGGCCACACTCTACCAGGGCAATGTCCCCAGCATGGTCCAGTCCGCTGACGCGGCTGGACCGGTCATCCGGACCATTCAACTGTCCGACCTGCACGACGCGCTCAAGCTTGGCTGGGAGGATTTCAAGGCGGTGCCGAGCCACGCCATCATCCTCTGCATCATTTATCCGGTGCTGGGCCTCGTGATCGCACGCGGGGCGATGGGCTATTCGGTGCTGCCGCTGCTGTTTCCGCTGGCAGCCGGTTTTGCGCTGATCGGCCCGTTCGCGGCACTCGGTCTTTACGAATTGAGCAGCCGTCGCGAACGCGGCGAGAACGCCAGCGCCTGGGATGCCATGGACGTACTGCGTTCGCCCTCCTTCGGTGCCATGCTCGGGCTCGGCGTACTCTTGCTTGCGCTGTTCGTGACATGGGTCGCGACCGCGCAGGCGATCTACGTAGCGGCGTTCGGCTACGAAGGCGTCAACAGCATTGCGGACTTTGTCACGCGCGTGCTGACGACAGCGCAGGGCTGGTGGCTGATCGTGGTCGGCTGCGGCGTCGGCTTCCTGTTCGCGCTCGCCGCGCTCTGCATCAGCGTTGTCTCGTTCCCGCTGATGCTCGACCGGCACGCTAGCGCCGGCGAAGCCATGGTGACCTCGCTGCGGGCCGTGGCGAAGAACCCGGTGCCGATGGCAGCCTGGGGCCTGATCGTCGCGGCGCTGCTGGCGCTCGGCACGATCCCGGCGTTCCTCGGCCTCGCCGTCGTTATTCCCCTGCTCGGCCACGCCACCTGGCATCTCTATCGCAAGGTGATCGTATCGGATCCCAACGTACGGCATGACGCTCCGCCGCCGCGTCCGCGCAAGCCGGCTGCCGATTTTCCCGCCAACCTGTTCCCCTGGCGGAATCGGTCGGAGTAAAACGTAAATCACGTTGCTGCGAGTCCGCCGGCTGATCGCTTGCGGACTCGCTCAATATCCTTCCTTTAACCCTGCTCGTAGTTGAGCAGACGCCGCTGGCCCATGGGCCTTGTTTTAGCCGCGGTTGGAACCGACATTCCGCGCCGCCGGTCATCCACTTCACGGAATCGATTTGTTCGAATGACCCCGACGATCTCTCGTCTCGCTCTCGCAGCCTTCGCCCTCACCGCCTCGATTGCCTCAGCCGGGCCCGCGCTCGCCGCAGTCGCCTGCGGTTCCGGCAATTTCGATACCTGGGTTGCCGACTTCAAGACCGAAGCCGCCGCCAAGGGCATCTCTCAGCAGGCGATCACGGCCGGCCTTGCCGGCGTCACGCTGGATCAAAGCGTGCTGTCGCGCGACCGCTCGCAGAAGGTCTTCAGCCAGAGTTTCGAGGAGTTTTCCGGCCGCATGGTGCCGCCGCGCATGCAGCGCGGCTCCAACATGATGAAGCAGTACGGCTCGGTGCTGTCGCGGATCGAGCAGACCTACGGCGTGCCGGGCGAAGTGCTGGTCGCCATCTGGGGATTGGAGACCGATTTCGGCGTCAATACCGGGAAGTTTCCGACGCTGCGCTCGCTCGCGACGCTTGCCTATGACTGCCGGCGCGCCGAACAGTTTCGCGGCGAGCTGATGGACGCGCTGCGCATCGTCCAGCGTGGCGATCTCGCACCGAGCGAAATGAAGGGTGCCTGGGCCGGCGAGCTCGGCCAGACCCAGTTCATGCCGTCATCCTGGATGAAATATGCCGTCGACTTCGACGGCAACGGTCGGCGCGATCTCCTGCACAGCGCGCCCGACGTGCTCGCATCGACCGCCAACTATCTTGCGAACTACGGTTGGCAGCGCGGCAAGGACTGGGAGCCCGGCGGCCCTAACTTTGCGGTGCTTCAGCAATGGAACAAGAGCGAGGTCTACGCCAAGACGGTCGCTTATTTCGCGACCCAGCTCGCGCGCGCTCCCTAGGAAGCTTTCGAAGAGATCGAGGGGCCGATCGCGTCGCGACCGGCCCTCCTTGTTCCCTGGCGTTTACTTGCCCGCAGTGGCGTGCATCGCCTTGTTGAGGTGCGCGCCGCACACCCCCATCTTGCCGTTCAACAGCGCGTCCTGGGCCGCAGCGATCTCCTTCTGCGCCGCGAACTTGCCGTCACCGTCGGACATGTTCTCGATCGCGGTCTCGGTCTGCTCGAGATTGGTGGCGCTGCATCCGCCCATCTTCTTCGCGGCCTGCGCGGGAGCGACGGCGAATGCGACGGCGGCAATTGCAATGACCCCTAGTAACGTCTTCATTGTTACCTTCCTTCTCTTATCGTTGCGCAGCCCGACGGCATTGCCGGAATCTGCGGGCGAGATTGTTCCTCGACCGCTGCAAGTTTTGAGAATGAATTCCCCGCGAGAATTGCGTGATATTGCGCGGCGCGCAGAGCTCTCATGCGAAATTTCTGATTTTCATTACGGTTTTGTAATTTAGCTCATGCACGCTCGGCGTGTGTGCAGCGCAGCGAGGACGTTGAGGGTCTGGGTCGGGGGTATCACGGACCGGGATCGGGGCTCAGTGCCGAGCTCAAGCGGGAATCAACGCCAGCTGCGGGACGAAGCGACTGATCGGTCCCGCCTCACGGCCGCTCGGTGGCAGCGTCCCGCGAACCGCTTCAGATGACAAAATAGTGAACTAATACTCAGTTCTATGAACCATATTGCATGCGATTCGCGCATACGAGGGATAGGGTATGAATTCCGCGTGGCGGCTTGCGGTGGGCATATTGCAACATATTTCCGCAACAGGCGGAACTCACAAGAAATGCTACAAATCCGTGATTTCTCGAGAGTTTATCACAAGCTCAGGTTCACCGGGGCTGGCTCATGACGGGAGCGCCAACGGGTTAATCGTTCCTTACCAGCGCTATGCGATATCCGCTTAGCTGCATCGCAACATCGGAACTTCCGCAGTGCAGCAGTCCCTTCTATATTCATTTCAACGATGATGCTCAGGTCAAGGGCTGAATCGAACTACAGGAGACTACCATGCTGCTCTCGCTCATCCGTATGATCCACGCTTTCCGGGACTATCAGCGCAACGTTGCTGAACTCTCGCAGCTCAGCGATCGCGAACTGGCCGACATCGGCCTCGACCGTTCGGACATTCCGCGCGTTGCCGCCGGCGCCTACAAGGGCTGATTGGCCTTCACGGACCGGACCAACCGATAGCGCCCGCCTCGTGCGGGCGTTGTCGTTTCTGGGGTGAGAAACGCCATCACGGCGATTCCACTCGAGACTGAAAAGCGCTACCTGTCGCGCCCATGACAGGATCCCACTCCAAGACCAGTTCCAAGACCGTACACATCATCGGCGCGGGCCTCGCCGGCTCCGAAGCCGCCTGGCAGGTTGCCAGATCAGGCGTAGCCGTGGTGCTGCATGAGATGCGGCCGAGCCGCATGACCGAGGCCCACCGCACCGACGGGCTCGCCGAGCTCGTCTGCTCGAACTCGTTCCGCTCCGACGATGCCGCCAACAACGCGGTCGGCCTCCTGCACGCCGAAATGCGTCGTCTCGGCTCGCTGATCATGCGCGCGGCGGACGCCAACCAGGTTCCCGCAGGCGGCGCGCTGGCGGTCGACCGCGAGGGCTTTTCCGCGGCCGTCACCAAGGCGCTGAACGAGCATCCCCTGATCGAGATTGCCCGCGGCGAGGTCGGCGGCCTGCCGCCGGCCGACTGGGACAATGTGATCGTCGCGACCGGCCCCCTCACCTCTGCGCCGCTGGCGGACGCCATCCGCGAACTGACGGATGAAAGCGCGCTCGCCTTCTTCGATGCGATCGCGCCGATCGTGCACCGCGACTCCATCGACATGTCGGTCGCGTGGTTCCAGTCGCGCTATGACAAGGTCGGCCCCGGCGGCAATGGCGCCGACTACATCAACTGCCCGATGACGAAGGAGCAGTATGACGGCTTCGTCGCCGCTCTGATTGCCGGCGAGAAGACCGAGTTCAAGGAGTGGGAGACCAACACGCCCTATTTCGACGGCTGCCTGCCGATCGAGGTGATGGCCGAGCGCGGGCCCGAGACGTTGCGTCATGGCCCGATGAAGCCGGTCGGGCTGACCAATCCGAACGATCCGACGACCAAACCGTACGCGATCGTGCAGCTCCGCCAGGACAACAAGCTCGGCACGCTCTACAACATCGTCGGCTTCCAGACGAAATTGAAATACGGCGAGCAGCAGCGCATCTTCCGCAGCATTCCGGGCCTGGAGAAGGCCGAGTTCGCGCGCCTTGGCGGCCTGCATCGCAACACCTTCCTCAACTCGCCGAAGCTGCTCGACGGCCAGCTCCGTCTGCGCGCGCAGCCGCGGCTGCGCTTTGCCGGGCAGATGACGGGCTGCGAGGGCTATGTGGAATCCGCCAGCGTCGGCCTGATCGGCGGCCTCTATGCGGCGGCGGACGCGCGTGGCGAGCAGCTCACGAGCCCTCCGGCGACGACGGCATTGGGAGCGCTGCTCGGCCACATCACCGGCGGCCATATCGAGACCATCGAGCCGGGCACGCGCTCGTTCCAGCCGATGAACATCAATTTCGGCCTGTTCCCGCCGCTTGCGACCCTGCCGACCAAAAAGCCGGACGGCACGCGGCTGCGCGGCAACGAGAAGACGGTCGCCAAGAAACAGGCGATGAGCGCCCGTGCGCTTGCCGATCTCGATCGCTGGATCGCCGATCACCAAAACATCGCCGCAGCGGCGTGAGCCTGTCATGAGCCTACCCAAAGAAGACGCCGCAGTGCTCGCGGCGCGCTGGACCGAGGGCGTGCTTCTGAAGCGCGACGTGTTCTCGACTGTCGAGCGCGGCCGTTTCAGGAGTGAGCGCGGAGAGGTCGATGCGGTGCTGCGCCGGCTCGACGAGGTGCCGTGGTGGTCGTTTGTGCTGGCGCGCCATCTGTTCGCGCGCGAGAAACATGCGCTGGCGCTGGCTAAGGGCCTGAACGTCGGCCCCGAGCTGTTATGGGCCGGGCGTCGCGCGCTGGTCCGCGGCTTCGTCGACGGGGTCGCGCTGCATCTGGCCAAGCCGCATGGCAATGTCGCCTACTTCCGTTCCGCCAAGGACGCGCTGCGTCGGCTTCGCCGCGCCGGCATCTGCCATAACGACCTTGCGAAGGAGCAGAACTGGCTGGTCGGCCGCGACGGCCGCGCCTATGTGACCGACTTCCAGCTCGCCGCCTGCTTTGAGCGTCGCGGCCGGCTGTATCGCATTCTCGCCTACGAGGACCTCCGGCATCTGCTAAAGCACAAGCGCTCCTATGCGCCCGAGGCGCTGACGCCAAGGGAGCGCAAGATCCTGGCGAAGAAATCCTTTGCTGCTAGCCTTTGGCTCGCCACCGGCAAGAAGGTCTATCGCGCGATCACCCGCGGTCTGTTCAATTTCACCGACCGCGAGGGCGGTGGCCGCAGGCTGGTCAACGACGCGCCCGTGCTGGCCGATTTGATCCGCAAGAATCCCGCCGTGCGCGATACCGCCATCGTCGCCTTCGCCGACCGTCGATCCGGCGTCGGGCTCTACGCCTTCGTCGAGGCGGACCAGTCGGCGCTCGAAGGCCAGCTTCGCAACGAGCTCGCCGCTGCGAAGGGACCAAAGCCGCCCGAGCATATCCAGGTCGTGCATGCGCTGCCGCGCGATGCCGTCGGCAAGCCGCGCACCGAGATCCTCCAGCTCGTGGCGATGAACCAGCTCGATCTGATCGAGCCGATGATCACGAGCGACCAGGACCGCGCGTTCCTCAAGGATATCCTCGAGCAACGCAAGAACTTGCGCGACCGCTTCAACTTCGAGGCGGATTTGCCGACGCGCTAGCTGCGGCTCACGTGCAGCGCGCGCTCAGGCCGGAGGCGCCGAGCTTGGCCATGACCTCATCGAGATGGGCGGCATCGCGCGTCTCGATGACGAGCTGAAGCAGCGTCGCCTTGGCCGGCAGGTCGGAGAAGGTCCGCTGGTGCGAGACCTCGATAATGTTGGCGCCGGCTTCCGCCAAGAGCGCGGCCACGGCGGCGAGCTGGCCCGGCCTGTCGGGAATGTCGAGCGACAATTGCGTCAGCCGTCCCTCGCGCGCGAGCTCGCGGGTCAGCACCGAGGCGATCAGCCGCGTGTCGATGTTGCCGCCGCTCAGGACAAGGCCGACCTTCTGGCCGGCAAAGCGCGAGGGATCGCTCATGATCGCAGCAAGTCCGGCGGCGCCCGCCCCCTCCACCACGGTCTTCTCGATCGAGATCAGGGTCGCAACGGCGCGCTCGAGCTCTGCCTCGTTCACGAGCGCGATGTCGTCGACGAGGCGGCGGACGATCTCGGTCGTGATCTTGCCTGGCGACTTCACGGCGATGCCTTCGGCCAGCGTGTCGCCGCGCGCGGGCAGGTTGCCGTCATGGATGGCGTTGTACATCGAGGGATAGAGCCAGGCCTCGACGCCGAGAATTCGCAAGGACGGCTTGAGCGCCTTGGCCGCAATGGCGATGCCACTGATCAGGCCGCCGCCGCCGATCGGAACGACCAGCGTATCCAGCTCCGGCACCGCCTTGAGCATCTCGAGCCCGACTGTGCCCTGCCCGGCGATGACGAGCGGATCGTCATAGGGATGGACGAAGATCATGCCGCGCGCATCGCCGCTTGCGCGCGCGAAGGCGGCGGCCTCTTCCAGGGTCGCGCCAGTGACGATCACCTCGGCGCCGTGATGCCTGGTGTTCTCGATCTTCACCATCGGCGTGCCGACCGGCATCACGATGGTCGCGGGAATGCCGAGGCGCTTGGCGTGATAGGCAACGCCCTGCGCATGATTGCCGGCCGACATCGCGATGACGCCGCGTTGCCGTTCCTCCGCAGAGAGCGCGGTCAGGCGGTTGAGGGCGCCGCGCTCCTTGAACGAGGAGGTGAACTGGAGATTTTCGAACTTGAGCCAGAGATCGCAGCCGCAGATCGCGCTCAGCGTCCGGCTGTAGTTGCAGGGCGTCTCGACGATGGCGCCGCGGACCACGTCCGCGGCCGCGCCCACGTCGGCGAGCGTGACCGGAAGGCCGCTCAGGTCGACCGCCGCATCCAGCGTGTCGTGCGAGGTGGTGTCGAGTGCTTCGGCCATAGGGCAATATAGGGCATTTGGCTGGACCCGGCGATACGGGAGCCGCTATTTGGTAAATTGCCGCGACCGCGAGGCCCGCCAGAGCGTCCACAGGGTTCCTAGCCGCGACGGCGGCTGCGGCAGGAAGGGATTGCGATCCGCGCGGGACAGGCGCGCCAGATCGCGGCGCGCCGTTGCCAGCGGCAGGAACGCCGGCCTTGCCGACGGCGGTATCTCCGCCAGCAGCGAGGTCGCCGTCGCGATATGCTTTCGCGCCTCGCTCGCGAGCTCATCCAGCGCCGCGCGCAGCGTCGGCGTCTCCTTGCCGGCAAACACCTCCTCGACGGTGCTGCCGTGGCTCTCCAGGAGTTGCTGCGGCACGAAGAGCTGCCGATGCGCGGCATCGCGCGGCAGGCTCGCGATCACCTGCACCATGCCCTGCGCGAGGCCGGCGTGGCGGGCGAGATGATCGACCGCCTCAGACGGCCGCGCGCAGATCCGTGCGGCAAGCGACAACAGCGCCGAGCACGTTTCGGCGAGATACCCCTCCAGCGCGGCCATGGTCGGCATCGGGTCATTGTAGAGGTCGAACTGATGCTCCTCGACGAGTCGCGACAGCGGCTCGACCGGCAGATCGTAGTCGCGGATCGCGACCAGGAGCTCGGCGGCGACAGGATTACCCTCAGCGCTGCCATGGACATGGCCGGCCAGCATGTCGGTCCACCATTGCAGGCGGATCTCGCCCGGCAGCGGCTGGGTCACCTGATCGCGGACGCGAACGATCTCGGCGTTGAAAGCATAGAGTGCGAGCAGCGCGCGGCGCTCATTGGCTGATACGAACAGGGTCGCGGCGTAGCGCGCGAAATCGTGGCTGCGCACGAGATCGGCGCAGAAGGCAGCGTCAGTCGCTGGCGCGCTGCCGCTCATGGCACAGCGATCAGGGCCGCCGCGACCCGCCGCCGCTCGCCGATCATGATGTTGTAGGTACGCACGGCAGGGCCGGTCTGCATCGTATCCAGCACCACCCTCACCGCCTTGAGCGCCTGGCGTAGCCCCGGCGGCGGCAGCCAGACGCCGGCGCCGGTGCCGATCAGAAGCGTGTCGATGCTGTTGGCCGCGGCAAAGACCCGCTCCAGCGAATAGCGGTCGATCTTGGCGGGATCGGTCACGTCCCACGCCCAGATCGCGTCGGGCAGGCACAGCAGCGAGCCGCGATGCGACATGCCGGCAAAGGCGAAGCCGCCCTTGCCATAGGCGTCGATCGGCGCCGAGCGCGGGAAATGTGGAGCGTTGGGATCGCCGGCCATGGGATTCGTCCGAATTGGCTAATGCCCTCGCAAACTCCTGCGCGGGCCCGCGGTTCGGATCATGGCCGATTTTTCTTGGCCGGCGTAGCCGGATCCACGGCATCCTCGCGGTGCTCGCCGACGCCGAGATAGATCAGGATCGGGGCCGCGATGAAGATCGAGGTGTAGGTACCGACCAGCACGACGCCGAACATCATCACGGCGGTGAAGCTGTGGATGGCGTGGCCGCCGAACAGCAGCAGCGCGAGCAAGGCCAGCGTCACCGTGACGTGGGTGATGATCGAGCGCGACAGTGTCGAGTTGATGGACTCGTTGAGGAGCTGCGGCATCGGCATCTTCTTGTAGCGCCGCAGCATTTCACGGATACGGTCATAGATGACGACTGTATCGTTGAGCGAGTAGCCGAGAATCGTCAAAAGCGCCGCGATGCTGGTCAGGTCGAAATCGACCTGGCTGATCGACATGAAGCCGATCGTGAGCACGATGTCGTGCACGTTGGCGATCATGGCGCCGAGCGCGAACTGCCACTCGAAGCGGAACCAGAGATAGATCAGGATCGCGACGATCGCGAGCATCAGGCCGAGCATGCCGTAGGCAAGCAGCTCGCCGGAGACGCGCGGGCCCACCACCTCGACGCGGCGGTATTCGACGGTGTCACCGAGCGCGCCGCGCACCTTTTGCACGGCTTCCTGCTGGGCGGCATCGCCGCCGGGCTGCTCCGCAACGCGGATCAGGACGTTCTCGGGACCGCCGAACTGCTGCAACTGGACTTCGCCGAGCCCCAGTGCGTCGAGCGCAGTGCGCATCGCCGCGATGTCGGCGGTGCCCGACTTGGCCTGCACCTCGAGCAGCGTGCCGCCGCGGAAGTCGATGCCGAAATTCAGCCCGTGGGTGAAGAACAGCGTGATCGCGACGATCGACAGCGCCGCCGAGATCGGGAAGCTGATACGGCGGAAGCGCGTGAAGTCGAAATGCGTATTGTCCGGGACGATGCGCAGCGACGGCAGCAGGCCGAGCGCGGCAACCACGGTGAGGACGGCAATGAGGACGCCAAGCCCGATGAGAACGAAGTGAGTCACAATCAGGCTCCTAGATCGGCACGCTCTGCGGCCGCTTCCACCGCACCCACCAGGCCACGATCAGCCGGGTCAGCGTAAAGGCGGTGAACACCGTGGTGATGATGCCGATGCCGAGCGTCACGGCGAAGCCGCGCACCGGACCGGTACCGATATAGAACAGCACGGCAGCGGCAATGAAGGTCGTTATGTTGGAATCGAGAATGGTCGCAAGCGCCCGCTTGAAGCCGGCGTCGATCGCCGAGATCGCGTTGCGCCCGCCGCGCAGCTCCTCGCGGATACGCTCATAGATCAGCACGTTGGAGTCGACCGCGATGCCGACGGTGAGCACGATGCCGGCGATGCCGGGCAGCGTCAGCGTGGCGTTGAGCAGCGACAACAGGCCGAAGATCATGGCGACGTTGATCGCCACCGCGATGTTGGCGAACACGCCGAACAGCCGGTAGGTCAACAGCATGAAGACGATGACCATGATCGAGCCGACATAGGCCGCCAGCTCGCCCTTCTCGATCGAGTCCTGGCCAAGGCCCGGACCGACGGTGCGTTCCTCGATGACGGTCAAGGGCGCCGGCAGCGCACCGGCGCGCAGGAGGATCGCAAGGTCGTTCGCGGATTGCACCGTGAAGCTGCCGGAGATCTGGCCCTGGCCACCGGTGATCGGCTCGCGGATGACGGGCGCCGAGATCACCTCGTTGTCCAGCACGATCGCGAACGGCAGGCCGACATTCTCCTGCGTGGCCTGCGCGAACTTGCGCGCGCCCGACGTATTGAACTTGAAGTTGACGACCGCCTCACCGGTGCGCTGATCAAAGCCCGGCTGGGCATCGGTCAGGTCGCCGCCGGAGACCAGCACCTGCTTCTTCACGACGTAAGGCACCTTGGGCGAGCTCGCGCTCATCAGGAGCTCGGATTCAGGCGGCAGGCTTCCCTTCTGCGCCTGGTCGGGCGGCACCGAGGGGTCGACCATGCGGAATTCCATCTTCGCGGTCTTGCCGAGCAGCTCCTTCAGGCGGGTCGGATCCTGCAGGCCCGGCACCTGGACCAGGATGCGGTCGGTGCCTTGCCGCTGGATCACCGGCTCGACGGTGCCGAGCTGGTTGACGCGGCGTTCGACGATCTGGATCGACTGCTCGATGGTCTGGCGCACGCGCTCGGTGATCGCGGCCTGCGGCACGGTCAGGCGAATCAGCCCACCGCCCGCATCGCTGATCTCAAGGCTGCGCTGGCCGTTGGAGCCGAGCAGCCCGCCGAGCGGCTGCGAGAGGTCGCGCAGCTTGGACAGTGCATTCTGAAGGTCGGTGTCCTTGACGCGGACCTCGACCGCATCGCCCTTCGACGCCAGCCCAGTGTAACCGATCTTGGCCTCACGCAGCACGCGGCGAACGTCGTCGCGGACCTGGTCGAGCTTCTCCTTCTTGACGTAATTGGAGTCGACTTCGAGCAGCAGATAGGAGCCGCCCTGAAGGTCGAGGCCGAGCACCAGGCGGCGCTGCGCCCAGGCGGGCCAGGTCTTGACCTGTGCCTCGGGAAAGAAGTTCGGGACCGCGCAGAGGCACACGATCAGCGCCACAAGGATGATCCCCAGCGCCTTCCACCGCGTGAAATACAACATCGAGTGAACCTGTCAGATCAGTAGACTACGAGGCTCGAACGAGCGATCAGCTCGCCGAGTCGTCCTTGGCGCTGTCCTTGGCCGGCTCGCCCTTGGCGCGTACGCCGGAGATCATCTGGCGCATCTGCCGCACCCGCACGCCGTCGGAAATTTCGAACTCGATCTGGTCGTCGTCGACGACCTTGGTGACCTTGCCGACGAGACCGCCCGAGGTCACGACCGTGTCGCCGCGGCGGATGTTCTTCACGAGGTCGGCATGGTCGCGCACCTTCTTTTGCTGCGGCCGCAGAATCAGGAAGTACATGATCACGAAGATCAGGGCGAACGGCAGCAGCGACATCAACATGCTGTTGGTGTCGCCGGCGCCCGCGGCCTGGGCATACGCAGGGGTAATGAACATTCGGACGATCCTCGTGAACGGAAGAAGGCCGGCATTGCCCCCTTTGGGCCAGCCGGGCCGGTCAAATTTCGCGCGGACTATAGCGGCAGCGGTCCCAATTGCAACGCTGCCAGACTGACGATTTGGCCACCTTGCGGGCGGCGCTCAGGCCCGATAAGGCTGCATTCTCAGGAACTTCGGACATGCCCAAAAAACCAAGCAAAACTGCCGGCGCCAAGGCCACCAAGGCCCTCGTCAAGACCCCTGCCCAAAAGCCCACCCGCTTCGCGGCAAAACGCCCCACAACGGCCGGCGCCGACCTCGCGCAGGAGCGCATCGTGCGTGCGCTCGAGACCATCGCGGCGCACCTCTCGACCCAGACACCGGCCATCGCCGCGCCCACCTCGTTCGAGCGTGCCGACGCCTTCGTCTGGCATCCGGATGGCCGCCTCTCGGCGGTGCCACGGGTCAGCCGTGTCGACCTCTTCCTGCTCAAGGGGATCGACCGGATGCGCGACATCCTGATCGAGAACACCGAGCGCTTCGCAAACGCCCTCCCCGCCAACAACGCTCTGCTCTGGGGCGCGCGCGGCATGGGCAAGTCGTCGCTGGTGAAGGCTACGCATGCCAGCATCAATGCGGACCGGAAAGCCTCCGACAAACTCAAGCTGATCGAGATTCATCGCGAGGACATCGAGACGCTGCCGGCGCTGATGGAGCAATTGCGCGGCTCGTCCTTCCGCTTCATCGTGTTCTGCGACGACCTTTCCTTCGACGGCAATGATGCGTCCTACAAATCGCTGAAGGCCGTGCTCGAAGGTGGCATCGAGGGCCGGCCCGACAACGTCATCCTCTACGCCACTTCCAACCGCCGTCATTTGCTCGCGCGCGACATGATCGAGAACGAGCGCTCCACCGCGATCAATCCGGGTGAAGCGGTCGAGGAGAAGGTCTCGCTGTCGGACCGCTTCGGCCTGTGGCTCGGCTTCCACCGCTGCAGCCAGGATGAATATCTCGCGATGGTGCGCGGCTATTGCGGCCATTTCGGCATCAAGCTCGACGACGAGGCGCTGGAGCGCGAGGCCCTGGAATGGTCGACCACGCGCGGCTCACGCTCCGGCCGCGTCGCCTGGCAGTTCGTGCAGGAGCTGGCGGGACGGCTGGGTGTGAAGCTGACGGCGAATTAAGAGCCGGAGGGTCCCGAAGTCGGAAAGTCGTGCCCCACTCACTGCTGTCATTCCCCGCGAAAGCGGGGAATCCAGTACGCCGCGGCTTCTCCGTATCCCGTCGCTGTCTCTGGAATACTGGATCACCCGCTTTCGCGGGCGATGACAGCGTTATTGTGGTGATCGCGAGCGCCCCTCCTAGAGCTCGCGTCTCACGCCCCGTTCAGGAATTGAAGCGGGTCAACCGGGTTTGATCCTTTGCGGATCTCGAAGTGGAGCTGCGGCGACGCCACCTCCCCGGATTGACCCGATTTGGCAATGACCTGGCCGCGCTTGATGGTGTCGCCGCGCTTCACCAACAACTCACTCGCATGGGCATATGCGGTGACGTAGCCGTTGGAGTGCCGAACCAGGACCAAATTGCCGTACCCCTTAAGCTCGTTGCCGGAATAGGCAACGACGCCGTCTTCAGCGGCCTTGACCGGCGTGCCTTCGGGCACCGCGAGATTGATGCCGTCATTGCTCTTGCCGTTGGTCTTGGCGCCGTAGCTCGTGATCACCTTGCCGCGCACCGGCCAGCGGAAGGTCGGCAGCGCGCCAGTAGCGTCCGCGGCCTTCGCCGGCGTCTCGGCGGACTTCTCTTCGACGTTGGCGGTGGCTTGGGCCAGCCGTGCGCTCTGCACCGGTGCGGCAACCGCGACCCTGGTGGCGGGCACGGTTGCCACCGCGGCAGGCGGCTGAGCGACGGCGACGGGCGCTGCAGCTACCGCTACGGGAGCAGCCGGCGCGGCAACGGCCGCGGTCCTGCCACTCGGCACGGTCAGCTTGGTGCCGAGCTTGAGCTTGGCCGACGGATCGAGACCATTGGCGCGCGCGAGCTCAGCCACCGGAATGTGGTTCTTGCGCGCGATGCTGGCGAGCGTGTCGCCACGATTGACGAAGTGAGTGCCAGCCGGCGCGCTGGCGACCACCGCCGGTTTGGCTGCGGGCGCCGCGACTGGCGCTGCGGCAACCGGAGCCATGGCCGGCGCAGGCGCCGCGGCGACTACCGCCGGATGCGGAATGACGATCTGCTGGCCGGGCGAGAGCGCGCGCGGGCCCTTGTAACCATTGGCAGCGAGGATCGCCTGCGGAGTGACGTGATAGCGTTTGGCAAGCACATCGAGCGTGTCGCTGGTACCAACGATGATCTTGGTTCCACCGGCGGGACGGGCCGCGGCAACCGAACGCGGCGGCACGGTACCAGTGGCCTCGAGATGCGGCTGTGCCGGCGGCGCATAGGACCCCATGCCACGCCCGCCTCCGGCTACACCCCCGCTTGCTGCGACGGGAGAGGATTGTGGCGCGGCGATCGCCGGTGGCGGCAACGGCTGGGACTGATAATAGCCGGGCTGTGTCTGCGGCCGTGCATATTGCGGCAGCTCGCGCTGCTGCGGCGGCGCCTGCTGCACCGACCCGGTGGAGTCCTGGGACGCGAAGGGATTGGAGAAGTTGGACTGCGAAAGCCGCGACGACATATCGGCGCTGCATCCGGCGAAACCGAACGAGATCAGCGCCAGGACCGCGACCTGCGGCACGCGGCGCGAGTAAAGCAACTCGGCAAGAGCGGACATGGTTACTCACTCGTACGCAACTGAACTGGTCTTTTAAGTAAACACGCGCCGAGTAAATAACCGCTTAACCCTCCCAATAAGGTGTTGGCAGCACTGCCGATCCGGAATTCTACAACTCGCGGGCCACGCCAGGCAGCGCGGGGACGAAGCGGACGTCGACGAGTTCCCTGCGCTCGGTCCCAGTCTCGGTGCGGGTCAGGCGGATCAGGGTCTGCACCCCCTGATGGGGTCCGACCGGCGCAATCAGGATGCCCCCGACCTCGAGCCGCTCGATCAGATTGTCCGGGATCTCTTCCATCGCGGCGGTGACGATGATGCGGTCGAAGGGACCGATATTGGGCGGCAGATCGAGACCGTCGCCGAGCATCACCTCTACATTGTGGCAGGCGAGATTCTCCAGCCGGGCGCGCGCCGTATCAGCGAGTTTGCGATAGCGCTCGACCGTCAGGACATGCCCGGCAAGCCGCGACAACACTGCGGCCTGGTAGCCGGAGCCGGTGCCGATCTCCAGCACGCGATGCTGCTTCTGCAACCGAAGCTGCTCGGTCATGTAGGCAACGACGAAGGGCTGGCTGATGGTCTGCCCGCAGGCGATCGGGAGCGCGCTGTCGCGGTAGGCGTCCTCGCGGTCCGCCGCCTCGACGAACAGATCGCGCGGCACCTCCTCCATGGTGCGCAGCACCGCCTGATCACTGATGCCGCGACGTCGCAGCGTGAGCTGAAACAACATCTTTTCCGGCGGATGCTGATTGGTGGTCATTGGCTAATTTTTCGTCGCGTTTTCATCTCGGCCGGGCCGAACCCGCCATGCAGTTGCGACCTTCGTCGCAGCCGCGGGATTCTTGTTCCGGCGCAGGAACCCATGATAAACTTCTGCCACGGCATCTGACCACAGAATCTGCTTTCCGCGGAATTGGTCATGCCGCCATTTCCAGATCGGGGTTTGTCCAAACGCTCGTTGCGTCGCATGGTTTTATCTGCGAACGTTTGATGGGAAGGGCAAGGACTCACGGAATGACTGCGACACGGCCTTCGGGCGGTTCTGTTTTCCTCGTCGAGGACGAGGTCATGATCAGGATGATGGTCGCAGACATGCTCGAAGAGCTTGGCTACAAGGTCGCGGCCGAGGCTGGCGACATTTCCGAAGCGATGCGGCTTGCACAGTCGACCGAATTCGATTTCGCCATCCTCGACGTCAACGTCAATGGCAAGGTGATCTCGCCGGTCGCAGACGTCATTAAGGCCAAGGGCCGGCCCTTCATCTTCGCCACCGGCTACGGCTCGTCCGGCCTGCCCGAGCAGTATCGCGACCGGCCCGCGCTGCAAAAACCATTTCAGCTCGACGCACTGGGCAAGACCATCGAGTCCGCGCTGCGCGGTGGCTGACGCCGATTAGGCATCGCCGATCCTACGTGCTGCGATGCTGGACTTATGCCGGTGATTTGCCCGACACGTCAATCGATTTCGAAAAATACGAACCCCCTGCCCGGCAACCCTCGGCTACTTTGCATGGGGTTGTTTTCGATGTTTTTGCTGGACGGCCCCCGACGACGTCAGGCCGAAGGCCTCTCACGACGGCGAACCCGGCCCTATTTCAGCGTCTCGCCGAGCGCCTGCGAAAAGGCCTCATCGGTGCGGTCGAGCTTCAGCGGCGTCACCGAGATGTAACGCTCGCGCAGCGCGGCGAGATCGGTGCCATCCTCCGGCAGGTCCATCATCGCGGCACGCTCGAAGCCGATCCAGAAATAGGGATTGCCGCGGCCGTCGCGGCGCTCGTCGATCCTGAGGAAGCCGAGATTGCGCTTGCCCTGCCGCGTCACGCGGATGCCGAGAACCTCCTCCGGCGCGCAGGACGGAAAATTGACGTTGATCACGGTGTTCCTGGGCACGCCGGCCTTGAGCACCCTGCGCAGGATGTCGGGGCCGAACTTGCGCGCGGTATCCCACGGCGGACGCTCGCGCGTCTCGACGCTGAATTCCTGTGACAGCGCGAACGACGGCAGGCCCAGAATGGTGCCTTCGAGCGCACCCGCGATGGTGCCGGAATAGACGACGTCCTCGGCGACGTTGCGGCCCTTGTTGACGCCGGACAGCACGACGTCGGGCAGCGTCGCCCCAAGGATATGGCGCGCGCCCATGATGACGCAGTCGGTCGGCGTCCCCCTCACCGCGAAGTGCCGAGGTCCGACCTCGCGCAAGCGCAAGGGATCGTTCAGCGACAACGAATGCGAGACGCCGGACTGGTCGAGCTCGGGTGCCACGACCCAGACATCGTCGGACAGGGCGCGTGCGATCTCCTCCACGACCTTGAGGCCGGGCGCGTGGATGCCGTCGTCATTGGTGCAGAGAATGCGCATGCGTCAGATCGATTCCTGGGATACCTCTGAGGAGGTCTTATCCGGCTATGACCGATCAGGCAAACCGGCGAAAGGCGGGAGTTTCCGGGCCGCCTGGAACCTACCAACGGCTTTCGGCACGCCCGTCGCCTAGCGGCGGATGCGCCATTGCGGCAGGAAGCGCGCCAGCCGGCCTTCCGCTCGCAAGGCGAGCACGACCGGCGGGGCAGGTTTCGGAGGTGGTGCGACGGGTGCCGGTGCAGGCGGCAGGTCAATTACAACTTGCACCGGTGCTTGCGCCTGCGGATAGCGCGTGCGCGCCTGCGTCAACGCCTTGTCAAAATCCTCGAGATTGATCCCGGGCTTGGCGCGCCGGCTTTGCACGAAATCGTCGTCCCAAAGCCGCGCGATCTCGATGTCGAGCGCGCCGCGCAAGCGCTGGTCGACCGCTTGGACGCCAAAGCCGGTCACCGACCATTGTCTGCCGATCCAGAAGATGTCGCGGTGCAGGGCCATGAATGGTCGCCGGAGAAGTCGGACGGCCGTCAGGATAACCGGCCGCCCGATCTTCGCAACCAAACGTTTCTGCGTTACAGGCGGGCAACACGCCCTACTCGCGCGCGACCACCTTCAGCCCGCCCATGTAGGGTTGCAGCACGTCCGGAACGGCAATCGAGCCGTCCTCCTGCTGATAGGTCTCCATCACCGCAATCAGCGCGCGTCCGACCGCGGTGCCGGAACCGTTGAGCGTATGGACGAACCGCGGCTTGCCGTCTGGCCCGCGCGAACGCGCGTCCATGCGGCGAGCCTGGAAATCGCCGCACACCGAGCAGCTCGAGATCTCGCGGAATGCCCCACCCTCGCCCTGGCCTGGCATCCAGACCTCGATGTCATACGTTTTCTGCGACGAAAAGCCCATATCGCCGGTGCACAACGTCATCACGCGATAATGCAGGTCTAGCCGCCGCAACACCTCCTCCGCACAGGCCAGCATGCGCTCGTGCTCGTCCTTGCTCATCTCCGGCGTCGTGATCGACACCAGCTCGACCTTGGTGAACTGGTGCTGCCGGATCATGCCGCGCGTATCGCGCCCTGCCGCGCCCGCTTCGGCGCGGAAGCACGGCGTCAGCGCCGTCAGCCGCATCGGCAACTGTTTTTCGTCGAGGATGGACTCGCGCGCGAGATTGGTCAGCGACACTTCGGCGGTCGGGATGAGGCCAAGCCGTTCGGTTCGCAACCGCCCGTCGTCGGGTGCGGCCAGCAATTCGCCCTTGATCGCCCAGAACTGGTCGTCCTCGAATTTCGGCAATTGCCCGGTGCCGAACATGACTTCGTTGCGTACCAGGAGCGGCGGGTTGATCTCGGTGTAGCCATGCTCGTTCGTATGCAGGTCGAGCATGAACTGGCCGATCGCACGCTCCAACCGCGCGAGGCCCTTTTTCAGCACGACGAAGCGCGCGCCCGAGAGCTTTGCCGCAGCCTCGAAGTCCATGTAGCCGAGCGCATGGCCGAGATCGTCATGCAGCTTCGGCGTGAACGCGTAGTTGCGCCTGTTGCCGAACACGTGGTGCTGCACGTTGCCGTGCTCGTCGACGCCATCAGGCACTTCGGCAAGCGGAAGATTGGGGATCGCCGAAAGCTCCTTTGCCAGCTCCTCGTCGGCTGCCTTCGCGGCCGCTTCGAGCTCCGGCATCGTGGTCTTGAGCTCGGCGACTTCGGCCATCAGCCTGGTCGCGCGCGCCTCGTCCTTCGCCTTCTTGGCCTCGCCGATCTCCTTGGAGGCGGCATTGCGCCGGGCCTGGGCCTGCTCGGAAGCCAGGATCGCCGCCCGCCGCTTCTCGTCGATCGCCAAGAGCGACGCCGACATCGGCTTCAACCCGCGCCGGGCGAGGCCGGCGTCGAAAGCTTGCGGATTGTCGCGAATCGTCTTGATGTCGTGCATGGCTGTGGTCCTGGGGCTTGTTACAAACCTTCAACTTTCAGGTTGCAGGTTTGCAAATGGCGGATTTCCCCTAGCACGGCTGTCATCGCCCGCGAAAGCGGGCGATCCAGTATTCCAGAGACAGTGCGAGGGTACGGAGAAGCCGCGGCGTACTGGATTCCCCGCTTTCGCGGGGAATGACACCGGATGATTTGGGCCTATTCCGCCGGATTGGCGCTAGACGAAGTGCCGCTGGACGATTGCGAAGCCGCCGCCTTCTTCTCCACTATCGATACCGCGATGATCGAGCCCTCATAGAGCGCCAGCAAGGGTATGGCGAGCGAGCACTGGCTCAGCACGTCGGGCGGGGTCAGGACGGCCGCGATAATGAATGCGATGACGATGAAATAGCGGCGCTTCTCGCGCAGCATCTTCGACGTGATGATGCCGATGCGGCCGAGCAGCGTCAGGATCACCGGGAGCTGGAAGGCGACGCCGAAGGCGAAGATCAGCGACATCATCAGCGACAAATATTCGCCGACCTTGGGCAGGAGCTGGATCTGCGCTGTCTCGTCACTGCCGGCCTGTTGCATACCGAGCGAGAAGCGGATCAGCATCGGCAGCACGACGAAATAGACCAGCATCGCACCCAGCACGAAGAAGACGGGGGTCGCGACCAGATAGGGCAGGAAAGCCTGCTTCTCGTGCTTGTAGAGGCCGGGCGCCACGAACTTGTAGATCTGCGTGGCGACGATCGGGAACGAGATGAAGCCGGCGCCGAACAGCGCGAGCTTGAGCTGGGTGATGAAATATTCCAGCAGCGCCGTGTAGATGAACTTCGAATTCTCCGGCCCTGCGACCCACACAAACGGCCAGACCAGCACATTGTAGATCTGCTTGGCGAAGAAGAAGCAGAAAATGAACGCGATGCCAAAGCCGAGCAGAGCCTTGATCAGCCGCGCGCGCAGCTCGATCAAATGGTCCATCAACGGCGCCTTGCTGGCCTCGATGTCGGCGTCGGTCATGACGCTTTGGCGTCCTTGATCGCTTCAGGTAGCGCGGTGTCCTGGACTAAGGTGTCCTGCATCACGGGAGCCGCCTCAACCTCGCGGGTGATCGCGAGCGGTTCATTTGCTGCTGCATGCGCCTCCGCTTCCACAAAGGTCGCGGGCGTGGGGGCTTCCGGTGTCGTCGGCATCACCGGTGCTTCGCTTGAAGCCGCAGGCGCTTCACTTGACGTCGCCGGCGCGTCGCTTGACGTTGCCGGCGGCTCGATCGCGGGCGTGGCCTCCGCCGGCTTGTCGATGTCCTCGATGCGCAGCGCCTCGTTGACGTCCTTCGTGAGCGAAGTCATCAAATTGTTGCGGGTGAAGCCGGAGGCCGCTTCCTTGACCTCATCGAAGCTCTTCTTCAGGTCGGCCATCTCGGCCTCGCGCATGGCTTCCTGAAATTGCCCCTGGAACTCGGCGGCCATCTTGCGGGCCTTGCCCATCCATTGGCCGACCATGCGCAGCACACCGGGGAGCTCCTTCGGGCCGATGGCAACCAGCGCAACGACCGCGATGAGGACCAGTTCACTCCACCCGATGTCGAACATGAAGTCTTCCGTTCAGGCAAGCCGCGATTGGCCCAATCCTCGACGTACGGGATCGGGACCGCCCATGTCTGCCGATCTTTGGCTCAGACGGCCTTGCTGCCGACGTCGGACCGTGCCGCAGTCGGCGCGGCGTTGTGCTCGATGGACTTGGCGGCGTCGGGCTTGTCGGCAACCTTGTCGTCGTCCTGCATGCCCTTCTTGAAGGCCTTGATGCCTTGCGCCACGTCGCCCATCAGATCCGAAATCTTGCCGCGGCCGAACAGCAGCAGGACCACTGCGATCACCAAGATCCAGTGCCAAATGCTAAGTGAACCCATCCTGCAACCCTCCAAACACGCATGGCCGGAGACCCGGCCGATCTTCACAGAAACCTAGGCTTCGCAGGTGTCAAAAACAAGGACCAAGGCAGCGCCAATTCGCTGTTGGCGCTAGGTAATCTTGCTAGTGTTAACTGGTCACGGCAGTCCGTAGAACGACGGGCCGTCAGCCCTCGTCACTGCCCTCGCCGCCTTCCGGCGTCTCCGGTTCCGGCTCTGGCGCCGGGGCCAGCGCAAGGTCCAGATCCTCGCCGGGCTCGAGCGGATCCTCGTCCTCACGCAGCGCTGGGTCGTCCGACGGCGTCGGCACGCTGAAACCGGTTGGCAGACGCGAGTCCAGAAGACCTGTGCCCTTCAGCTCCTCCAGGCCCGGCAGGTCGCCGAGTTGTTCCAGGGTGAACTGCGACAGGAAATCCTCAGTGGTTCCGAAGGTCAGCGGGCGGCCCGGTGTCTTGCGCCGGCCGCGCGGCTTGATCCAGCCGGTCTCAAGCAGCACGTCGAGCGTGCCCTTCGAGGTCACAACGCCGCGGATCTCCTCGATCTCGGCGCGCGTCACCGGCTGGTGGTACGCGATGATCGCCAGCACCTCGATCGCCGCACGCGACAGGCGGCGGGTCTCAGTGCTCTCGCGCGTCATCAGCCAGGCAAGGTCGCCCGCGGTGCGGAAGGTCCATTTGTTGGCAACGCGCACGAGGTTCACGCCGCGCGTCGCATATTCCGCCTGCAACTGCGCGAGCGCAGCCTTCACGTCGACGCCTTCGGGCATGCGCTTGGCAAGGGTAGCGGTATCCAGCGGTTCGCTGGATGCAAACAGCAGCGCTTCGAGAAGCCGCAACTCTTCGGGACGTGCCTGGGATTCGTTGTCCATCGGCTCGATCTCTTCTACCCGAACTTCCGCCAAAGCCATGGCAGCTTCTCCTTTCAACTAACCGGCCGGTGCTTCAGGCGCGGGAGGCGCGCCTGGTACCGGTTGATGCCGCCCCTTTCGGAAATAGAGCGGCGCGAACGCCTCTTTCTGGTTCAGTTCCAGCTGGCCTTCCCGCACCAGTTCGAGCGCGGCGGCAAAGCTCGAGGCGAACACCGTCGCACGCTGCGACGGATCGGCGACGTAGCGGATCAGGAAGTCGTCAAGACGACCCCAATCGTCCGATTCAGTAAGGCCCCCGACCAGCCGCTCCAGCGAGGCGCGCGCTTCGGCGAGCGACCAGACCGTCCGCTTCGCAAGATGCACGCTCGCCAGCACGCGCGACTGCCGCTGCGTGGCGTAGGCCGTGAGCAGGTCGTAGAGCGTCGCGGTGTATTTCGGATGCTTGACCTCGGCGATCTGCTCTGGCTCACCGCGCGGGAAGATGTCGCGCAGCAATTGCTGCCTGTTCATCAGCCGGTTCGCCGCCTCGCGGATGGCCTCGAGCCGGCGCAGGCGATTGGCAAGCGCGGTAGCCATCTCCTCCGCGCTCGGACCTTCCGCCGTCGGCGGTTCCGGCAGCAAAAGGCGAGATTTCAGGAAGGCAAGCCAAGCCGCCATCACGAGATAGTCGGCCGCAAGCTCCAGCCGGATCTTTCGCGCGGCCTCGATGAAGTGGAGATACTGATCGGCGAGCGCCAAGATCGATATCTTGGCCAGGTCGACCTTCTGCTGCCGCGCCAGCGCGAGCAGCAGATCGAGCGGACCTTCATAGCCCTCGACATCGACGACCAGCGCCGGTTCGCCCTCGGCGAGCTCGGCGGGCCGCCCGGTTTCAAACGATAGGATTTCTGCGGTCATGCGGATGCCGTGTTCGCCTGTGCGATCAATGCGTCGAGTTCAGCCCGCGCCGCGGTCCGGTCGAGCGGCTGCGGCGCCATGCGCGCGGCCAGCGCCCTGTTCGCGCGCTCCAGCGCCTTGCCCGACAATTCGGGCGTTTGGCCGGCGACCTCGTGCATTTCCTCGATATTCCCGTTGCAATGCAGGGCCATGTCGCAGCCGGCTGCAAAAATCGAACGCGTGCGCTCGCTAATGGTGCCTGCCAATGCGTTCATCGACACGTCATCACTCATTAACAAACCCTGGAACCCGATCACGCCACGAATCACCTGCTCAACCATTGTCGCAGATGTCGTCGCCGGATGGGCGGCGTCGAACGCGCTAAACACAACATGTGCAGTCATCGCCATCGGCAGGTCAGCCAATGGCTTGAACGCGGCAAAATCGGTGCGCTCCAGCTCATCCCTTGGCGTGTCCACCGTCGGCAACCGAAAATGGGTGTCAGCCGTCGCCCGGCCGTGACCGGGGATATGCTTCAGCACTGGCAGCACACCGCCCTGTTCGAGCCCGTCCGTGACGGCGCGGGCGATCGCGGCGACCCTGGCCGGCTCGGTTCCATAGGCCCGGTTGCCGATCACTGCGTCGGCGCCCGCGACCGGTACATCGGCGAGCGGCAGGCAGTCCACGGTGATGCCAAGATCGGCCAGATCAGCCGCGATCAGCCGGGCGCTGAGGCGCGCAGCCGTCAGCCCCAGCACCGAATCAATATCGTAAAGCTTTCCGAACACGGCGCCGGACGGATAGACCGGCCAATGCGGCAGGCCCAGCCGCTGCACCCGCCCCCCCTCCTGATCGATCAGGACGGGGGCGTCCGGGGAGCCCGCGACGGCGCGCAATTCCTGAACAAGCGAAGCCACTTGAGCCGGGGTCCCGATATTCCTCTTGAAGAGGATGAAACCCCACGGTCGTTCGGCACGGATAAAATCCCGCTCGGCGGCGGTCAATTCCGTTCCGGATACGCCGGTAATGAAGGCCCGCGTGCTCATAGTCGCCGATTAACCGTACCCCGCTAGGGGGTCAAGGAAACGGCCGATAATACTACGGGATAAAGCACTGACCGCCGGCGGTCTTCAGCTCGGTGCAGAACTGGACGGCTTCCTGACGGGTCCGGTACGGACCCACCATGGCGCGGTACTTCACCTTGTTGTCGGCCAAGTCCACCCGCTTGATCACCGGCGAGCGGGATCCGAGCGCCGACGGGAACTTGCCCTGGAGCACGCGGAAGGAATCTCGCGCGGCGGATTCGGTATCCTGGGACGATATCGAGACCATGTAGCTGCCACCGCCCTCAGCGGGGACCGGGGCGATTTGCGTCGGGTTGGTCGCGGCCAACCGGGTCGGCGGCGGCGGCGCGGACGGGTCCGGCGCACCACCCTGCGGCGCCAGCGACATCGGCTGGCTGGCGCTGGCGTTGGCCGAGGCCGGCGGATTGCGTGACGCGGCTGGCGCGGTGGCTGCCTTCGGCGCCCCGGCCGGCTTGGCTGCGGCCGCAGCCGGCGTGCTATCGGTCTGATCGCCCTTCACCGAAAGCGTCTTGATCCGGCGCGGCTCGCTGTTGGGCATCGTGCCGTTATTGGGCGCGACGGCTGGCGGCGGCACGGTCGACGGTGACACACTCGCGACCGGCGGCGGATTGGCGTTCGGATTGAGTGGCGGGAAGACGACGCGCGGGCCGCCGGACTTGGCGTTGACGTCGATCGGCGCTTCCTCGCGCGGCACGATCTTTTCGCTGCCGTCACCGGTGACCATGCGATCCGGCACCTTGGCAGAGGCATCGGCGGGCGCGGGCACGACCTTGGTCGGCGTATTGTCCGCCTTGATGATCGGCGGTTCGCCGCTGCGGGGCGATCCCAGATAGGTCTTGTAGGCGAAGGCGCCCCCGGTTCCAACCACGGCCAACGCAAGGATGGCCGCAACGGTCATCAGCCCGCGGCGCGTCTTGTGCGGAACCTCTTCCTCGAGTTCGTCCTCGGGATAGTCGCTCTGATAGGCGTAAGGATCGTCGGGATAGGACGGATCGCGCTGGAAATCCTGCTGCCCCCCTTCGAGCTGACCGTAAAGCGCGTCGTCATAGCGCGACGGATCGATCGGATCATCGTGTTCGGGATAGGCCTGGGACTCCTGGTAGTCGGGCTCTGCCGTCGGCTGCTGCTGTGCCGGGAAGCGCTGCATCGGATGCACCGGGTTCACCGCCGGCGCGTAGCTCGGCTGCTCGGGCACAGCCGGCTGCGGCTGAACGTTGGCACGCCGCATCCAGGACGGCGGTCCGGGCGGCGGTGGCGGCTCCACGTAATCATCTTCGTAGCTATCCGGCGCGTAGCTTTGCGCGGGTGGCTGGTACGGCGCGGGCGCCGGCGGAGCTGGCGGCCTTGCGGCGGGCCGGCCCTGCGAAGCGAATGGATCGTTCTGGCCAATCAACCGGGCGAGCTCGGCCAAGGGATCGTTGTCCGCCCCGCCATGCTGATCGCCGCCGCGATCATAGTCATCGGAAGGATACGGTTTGTTCTGATATCGTCGTTCGGCCATCGTGATGATGCGTCCCCTTCGGGAAAGCCGCCGGTCCTCGATCCGAACCGCGGCCTCCACCCACAAGGCATTCAACCAAGTCGCATTACGTAAGCGAGCCGGCTTCTGCCGGTTAGCCCCCACAGATTCCCTGAAGTAGTCCGCCCCAAACTACCGCATCTCGTCCGGGGCATGGACGCCGAGAATGGCGAGACCCGATGCCAGAACCGAGACGACGCCCTGGACCATTGCCAGCCGCGCCTTTGTAAGCTGTGCATCATTATTGATAATGAAGCGTAAATAGGGCAGGTCGCGCCCCTTCGTCCAAAGCGCGTGAAATTCGCTGGCTAAATCATAGAGATAAAAGGCAATTCGGTGCGGCTCGTGGGCCGCGGCGGCAGCTTCCACCGTCCGTGGATAAATTGCGAGCCGCCGCAATAAATCGAGTTCCACCGGGTCCGAGAGGCGCTCTATCGCCGAATCCAGCAACCAGGCGATCCGCGATTCGGTCGTCTCCGGCAGGTCGGGAAATACCTCTGCCCTGGCGTTGCGGAAGATCGAGTGGCCCCGGGCGTGACCATACTGGACGTAGAACACGGGATTGTCGCGCGACTGCTCGATCACCTTGGCGAGGTCGAAATCGAGCACCGCATCGTTCTTGCGGTAGAGCATCATGAAGCGGACGGCGTCCCTGCCGACTTCGTCCACCACCTCACGCAAGGTGACGAAGTCACCGGCGCGCTTGGACATTTTGACCGGCTCGCCGTTGCGCAGGAGCTTCACGAGCTGGACGATCTTGACGTCGAGCGCGGCGTTGCCGGCCGTGACGGCCTTCACCGCCGCCTGCATCCGCTTGATGTAGCCGCCATGGTCGGCGCCCCACACGTCGATCATGTCGGCAAAACCGCGGTCGAACTTGTTCTTGTGGTAGGCGATGTCGGACGCGAAATAGGTGTAAGAACCGTCCGACTTGATCAGCGGACGGTCGACGTCATCGCCGTAAGCCGTAGCCTTGAACAGAAGCTGCTCGCGGTCCTCCCAGTCCTCGACCGGCGCGCCCTTCGGCGGCGGCAGGCGGCCCTCGTAGATATCGCCCTTGGCACGCAGGAAATCGATCGTCTCGGTGACCTTGTTGTTGCCGCTCTCGATCAGCGAGCGCTCGGAGAAGAACACGTCGTGGCGGATGTTGAGGGCGGCGAGATCGCCCTTGATCTCGTCCATCATCATCGCGATCGACTTTGCGCGCACGGTCGGAAGCCATTCGGCTTCACTCATCGTGCGCAGCTTGTCGCCGTGCTCCTTCGCCAGCGCCTCGCCGACCGGCTTGAGATAGTCGCCCGGATAGAGGCCCTCCGGGATCGGGCCGATATCCTCGCCAAGCGCCTCGCGATACCTGAGGAGCGCTGAGCGTGCGAGCACGTCGACCTGGGCACCGGCGTCGTTGATGTAGTATTCGCGCGTAACGTCATGGCCGGCGAAATCGAGCAGGCTTGCCAGCGCATCTCCGAACACGGCGCCGCGGCAATGGCCGACATGCATCGGCCCGGTCGGGTTCGCGGAGACGTATTCGACATTGACCTTCCCGCGGCCGCTCAGGCGCCCGTAGCCCGCCCCCTCGCGCAGCAGGGTGCGCAGCGCTTCCGCCCAGGCGGACGGCTTGAGCGTCAGGTTGATGAAGCCGGGTCCGGCGACATCGACCTTGGCGATCAGCGCATCCGCACGCAGGCGTTCAGCGATCTGCTCGGCGAGATCGCGCGGCTTCGCCTTGGCCTCCTTCGCCAGCACCATCGCGGCGTTGGTCGCCATGTCGCCATGGGAGGGGTCGCGCGGCGGCTCGACCACCACGCGCGAGAAATCGATGCCTTCCGGCCAGTTGGCCTCCGCCGCGAGCGCGCGGCAAACGGCGTGCACGCGCACGAGCACGTCGGCGAAGAGATGCAGCGATGAGGGTGTGTCGGCCATGGCCGCCGCCTAACGCAAATCCGGGGTCGAGTCAAAGAGCCGCTGGTGCTCGGTCAGGGCGAAACGGTCGGTCATTCCGGCAATGAAATTGCCGATCCGGCGGGCCCTATCGGCCTCGTCATCCGCCTCCGCCCCGGTCAGCCATTCCGGCGGCAGCTCGCTTGGCGAGGCCTGATACTTCGCGAACAAGTCGAACAGGATCTGTTCCGCCTCCCCCATCACGCGCATCACCCGCTGGTGACGGTACATGTGCTGATAGAGGAAGGTCTTGATCGCGGCCTCCTGCCCCGCCATCGTCGGGGGAAAGGCGATCATCGCCCGGCTCTGCTGGCGCACGTCCTGGGCTGATTGCGGCTGGATCGCCGCTAGGTTGGCCTTCGCCTCGGCGAAGACGGCGCCGATCAGATGCGAAATCAGCTCGCGAACCAGCTCGGCGCCGCGCCTGACGTCCTCGAGGTTCGGATAGTGCGCACCGATCTCGGCGATGATCTCGGCCATCAGCGGGATCGTCTTGAGATCATCGACCCCGAACAGGCCCGCGCGCAGGCCGTCGTCGATGTCGTGAGCGTCGTAGGCGATGTCGTCGGCGATCGCCGCGACCTGTGCCTCCAGCGAGGCAAAGCTCCAGAGCTCCAGGTCGTATGCCTTGACGTAGTCGGCGATGCCGACGGGAACGCCGTGCTCGCGGTAGCGTCCGACCGGCGCACCGCCGCGATCGGTCAGCGGGCCGTTGTGCTTGACGATGCCCTCGAGCGACTCCCAGGTCAGGTTGAGGCCGTCGAAATCGGGATAGCGGTGCTCGACCGCCGTGACGACGCGCAAGGTCTGGGCGTTGTGATCGAAGCCGCCACAGATCTTCAGGCACGCATCCAGCGCCCGCTCGCCGGCGTGTCCGAAGGGCGGATGGCCAAGATCATGCGCGAGCGCCAAGGTTTCCGTGAGATCCTCGTCGAGCCCGAGCTGACGGGCCAGCGCGCGGGCGATCTGCGCGACCTCCAGCGAATGGGTCAGGCGGGTGCGGTAGTGGTCGCCTTCATGGAACACGAACACCTGGGTCTTGTACTTCAGGCGGCGGAAGGCGGTCGAATGGATCACCCGGTCGCAATCCCGCCGGAACGGGCTGCGGGTGCGGCTTGGTGGCTCCGTGACCAGCCGGCCGCGGCTGCGATCGGGATCGCAGGCATAGGGTGCGCGGGGGGCAGCCATTCCGACGGACACGGCGAATTTAGTCCCTATCCATTTGATTCTGCGGACCTCTGCACATAACTATGTTGGACCCGGAATACCAAATGAATTGGATATGACGCGGGACGACCGGAGAGATGCAATGACGACTGCCGTGACCATCAGCGACCGGGCCGCGCGCCGAATTGGGGAGATCCTCAAGGGCGAAGGCACCGGCGCAATGCTGCGGATCTCGGTCGAAGGTGGCGGCTGCTCGGGCTTCCAGTACAAGTTCGACATCGAGCGCGACCGCACCGACGACGACCTCGTCATCGAGCGCGACAATGCGGTCGTGCTGGTCGACTCGGCGTCGCAGCCGTTCCTGGCGGGCTCCGAGGTCGACTTCGTCGACGACCTGATCGGCGCCTCCTTCCGCGTCAACAATCCGAACGCGACCGCCTCCTGCGGATGCGGGACGAGCTTCTCGATCTAGCCCAAATCAAAATCCGAAAAACAACCCCATGCAAAGTAGCCGGGAGAGCCGGCATCAGGAACTTCGGGATTAGCGAAACGATTTGACACGTCGGGCAAATCAGGGGCAATATGTGATCGTCGCAAGGTCAGCATAGGCGCTGCGGCTATCCCAATGCCCCGACTGGACGCGCCCGATACAGCCCGCCGCCATCCAATCAGACCAGACAGTTCGAATCTCGTCAGCGGCGCCATCTCGCCAGAGCACGCTACCACGACCGAAAGCGCTCGCTTCTTCGACACTGCTCGTGCTGGGCAGGGGCGATTCACCGCTCCTCAAACCCCGGCCTCTCAGTCGCGACCACCGGCAACTGCACCGCCAGGTGCCTCAGCGTACCGTCCTCGTTCAGGCTCGCGAACAGCGCGTAGTGCGCCGTATCCCAGCGCATCGGCGCGGTGTCGGTCGCATCGGCATCGGGTGACCCGAATTTGGCGGCCAGCACTGCTTTGCTGTCGCCGAAGCGCAGGCCGAACGGCAGCGCGCCAGTGAACCGCGCATGCATGGAACTCCCTGGTCCGTAGACGCGGATGTTGTTCAGCACCAGCGCGCCATCCGGATAGTGCCGTTGCGGCACGTCGAGCGCATCCGCGACGCGGAACGTCAGCTCGACGCCGAGCTGGTAATTCTGCAGGAAGGTTATGAACCGGCCGTGTTTTAGGACCGGCATGCCCTTAATGCCAAACGACGCGACGAGATCACGCACTTCGGCTTCGCCCCAAGTGCGACCGAGCGCAGCTAGGATATCGATCTCCATGTCGGCTCCTTGCGCTCGATCAACCCTCACGCGCGCCTTCGCGCTCAAAGGAGTCGGCGCGGTTCGCGCGACCGCGACTTTCGGCACAACGTCAAGCTCCTACGCGCACGCGACCGAGGCGCATAAACAAACGCAACAGATGCAGGCGATTGCCCGGGCGGGAATCATGCAGCGCTCATCGCGCGTTTCAGAAGACAGCTCGCATTTGGTAGCGCGCCGCACGCGCAAGGTTCACCCCTACGTCACCTGCCCCCTTTTGGCTCCCTCGCACATCGCCGTTCCCGGGATTGATCGAAATGGTTATCGCTTCCCCCCGAAAATTGGGCGGATGGCCGCCCATGGGGAGTGGTGCAAGATCGCAGCCCTTCGCTGGTTACCCGGCGGGATCGCCCGGTTGGCCACGGCATCATAGCGCCACAGCGAAGCAGGAGTGCCCATCTTCATCGGCCGTGGCGCGCCAGTTCTACTATGCTGCACAATCTTGCCGGTTGACGCACAGGCTCCGCGTCAGGCCGACAATCCTCCTGTCGGCTTGCCGCCAATCGCCTCGGTAGGATGCGCCGGTGTAGCAGCCAGCCTGCGATCGCCATGTTCATGATGTTCCAGGCGATGCCGTTGACCAGCGCCGCTGCATAGGAACCGGTCCAATCGTAGATCGCACCGGCCAGCCAGCCGCCCAGCGCCATGCCAGCGAGAGTAATCGAGATGGCGAGGCTGACGCGAAGACCGGCCTCCTGCGCCGGGAACAGCTCGCGAATGATCACCGCATAGCTCGGGACGATGCCCCCCTGCGCCAAGCCGAAAATGGCGGAAATGACGTAGAGCGAGACCAGTCCGTTGAACGGCAGATAAAGCGCGAGTGCGATGGCCTGCATCGCCGAGCCCAGCACCAAGGTCGGCAGCCCGCCGATCATGTTCAACACCCAGCCGAAGATCAGACGGCTCGCCACACCAAAGCCGAGCATGACGGCCAGCATCTCTGCGCCGCGCGCTGTGCCGTATCCGAGATCACCGCAGTAGGCGATCAAGTGGACCTGCGGCATCGACATGGCGACGCAGCAGCACAGGCCGGCGAAGCCCAGCAGACCTTGGGTCACGCCCGGAGCCAGGCCTATGGTTTGGTAGGTGCTGCCGGTGCCCGCCGCTTCGCGCGTAGCCGTCAATACAGGCCGCCGCAGCAGGACCAGGGAAAGCGGCAGCATGGTCGCCAGGCAGAACAGGCCGATGCCGATATGGGTCTGCCGCCAGCCGACTGCAGCAATGAAGTGTTGGATGATGGGTGGCCAGACCACGCCGGCAAGGGAGCTGCCGGCGGTCGCTAGCGAAATGGCGAGGCCGCGGTGCCTGTTGAACCAAAGCGAGGCGTCGGCCACCAGGGGCGCGAAGCTTGCTGCGCCGCCGAGGCCGATCGTGACGCCGGACACAATTGCAAAGGCGAGCAGGCTTGGCGCGAACGCGGCGAGGACGTAGCCGAGACTCATCAGGATCGTGCCCCCGGCGAGCGGCGACAGGATGCCGAAGCGATCTGCCAACCGGCCGACAATGATGCCGCCGATCATGAAGCCGATGGTCGTAAGTGTGTAGGGCAGCGTCGCGTCGGCGCGCGACGCGTTGAAATCGGCTTGTACGGCCGGCAGCGTCACGATGAGCGACCACATGCCCACGCAGCCGAGTGTACTGAGGGTGATGGAGACGACGAGGCGCGTCCATGAATATGAAGTCTCGATCGACGGCATGTCGGGCGGCACGATGGCAGGCTTCCTCGAAGCTTGTGTCCAAGCCGGCCATAGCTACGCCCCCGCCCTCACCCACGACAAAGCAGGATTTCTCTTTTGTAGAGCGAGCGAAACTCATGCACCCTGCGGCCCTGTCGCATAGTCCGGAGCCGGCCATGACGTATCTGCTGCCGCCACTCAATGCCTTGCGCGCCTTTGAGGCCGCTGCCCGCCATCTCAGCTTCAAGCAGGCCGCCCACGAGCTGCATGTCACGGCCGGCGCCGTCAGCCAGCAGATCCGCCTGCTGGAGGAGCGGCTAGGTGTACAACTCTTCGAGCGGCGAACGCGGCAGGTGATCCTGACGTCTGCCGGGGAAACCTATCTGACGCGGATACGTCAGGCGTTTCGTTGCCTCGCCGACGCCACTGCCGAACTCAGGCCTGAGGGCGTCACAAGCCTGCTGCATATCGGGGTGCATGCGGGTTTCGACGTTGACGGGTTGCGGACGCGCCTGGCGCAGTTCCGCAAGGCGCAGCCGCAGGTCGCCATTCGGCTCAGCCAGCCTGCAGGTCTGCACGAGCTGCTCGAAGGCAAGGTCGATGTCGTGATCGCGGATAGATTGCGGCGATGTCCGGGTTACAGGTGCGAGCCTTTAGAGAGTGGTTTTCTGATTGGCCCGCTCGGCACGGCGGATTGTCCCGAGATCGAAACCCTGCGTTCTTGCCTGCTTGGCCGTGTCGAGCTTGAGCCTGCTACGACAACCTAGGCGCACTGGTCGTCGCCCCCCGAGCGCGCCGTTGCGCACCACTTCGACATACGCCAGCGTAGCCAAGATCGGCCCATTCCCCGATTGAGCCGTCAAGTTGGCCATTGAGAGCACTGTCACCGTAATGACGGGCGTCAACCGAGCTTGCCTATCTATTCGATCACCTCATCGGCGCAGGCCAGCAACCTTGAGGGGATCTGAAGCCCGAACGATTTTGCTGCCCGGGGATTCAGGACCAGCTCCGTATTGGTGATTTTCTGGACCGCCAAGTCGGCCGGCTTCTCGCCCTTGAGAACACGCGCCGTATAGGAACCCATCATGTACCCGCCATCGGCAAAGCGCGTGCCGAAGCTTGCGTAACCCCCCTCTTCGACGGCCTCGCGACAGTCATGGATTGCGGGCATCCCATAAAGACGAGCCAGGTAGGCGAGAAGAGCATGGTCGATAAAGAATGGCAGGCCCCCGCCAAAGACCAGCACGGCCTTGCGATCGCGCGGGAGCGCCGCGAGCTCTGGCTCGAGGAGATGCTCGCCTGTCCACGCTATGATCAGGAGTTCAAACCCGAACGCATCGGCCGCGGCTCGAGCCTCGCGGATTTCAATGTCGTTGGTAGGCTTGTTGGTGGGATCGGTCACGAGGACGACACGGCTGGTCTGCGGGACCAATTGGCGCAAAATTTCAATTCTTCGCGTGATGAAACCTGTCACAGGACAGGCCACGCCCGTCAGATTGCCGCCTGGCCGATCAAGACTCTCGACAAGGCCAGTCGCCACGGGATCATCGGCGAGAAAGATGATCGGAGTGGTGCTTGTTACAGTTTTTGCCGCCAACGCCGCCTGATCGGAATACGCAATGATCACGTCGGGCTGTCGCATGAAAAATGCAGCACCGTACCTCGCCAAATGATCTGCCTGATATCCGGGCCCGGCCCTTCGACTGAATTGGACCTCGAAGCCATTGATGCCGTTGTCCCTCACGCCGCTTTCGAACTTCTCATTGAGGTGGCCCCATCGGCCATCAAGCAAGCCAATCACGGGCACGTTCTGCTGCGCGCTTGCGACACAGGGCCATCCAAGGGCCGCACCGGCCAAAAGGCCTGCGGACGTCGCTCCCCCGATAAAATGCCTTCGGTTCATCCTACGCGCGCTTTCAAGCAAGCATCTGGGGGCCTGGCGCGGTATGCATTGAATGCCAACGCCCATCTCGATGGGCATTGGTTGCGCGGAGCAGGCCGAAAGTTCACTCAATCATGCGGCGCGAGCGCTGGCGGAGCCTCTTGCCCGATCGATGAATTTGCGGCGCGCGGAGCTTATCCGTGGACATCATGAAAGCGGCCGCCGACGCAACGCCTTGGGTTGCCTGTTCAGATCGGGGCCCGCTTCCTCGCACGGCGCAGCTCCGCCGCTCGCGCTCGCCAACGGCTTGAACCACAAGGTCGCTTCATGACACAGATGAAGTCATGTTTACCCAGTCTCCATTCAAACAGCGGCTTGGATCACCTTTTCTGATCGTTGCATTGGCGCTGAGCGCGTCGTTTGTCGCCGTCCCGGCGAGCGCGGCCGGGCGGCCTTCCATCTCCGGCTGCTGGAGCCAGACCTCGCCTCTGCCCTACGGGCAACCGCCGCGCGGGGACGTAACGCGAACCTGGTGCTTCAACCGAAACGGGTTAGTGAGGACAGTCGAGATGGCCTGCCGGCCCGGCGGCGGCTGCGACGGCCGGGATGGAGAGGCACGCTATCGCTGGCGGCGGCCACATATGTCGATCGCCTACATCTATCGTAACGGCATGGACGAGTGGCGCCGTTGCCGCGTCGGCTTCTCTACGAAGGACCGCATGGTGCTCGAGAACTGCAATCTCCCATCCGATCCGTGGGTGCGCGAACGGTGATGGCGCTGCTGCGCAAGCTTTCTGCCGCAATCTTGCTTGTCGGCCCTTACGCTGGTGGCGCGATAGGCGCAGACCTGCCGAGAGCGCCGCAGTCGGCGGCGGTCGCTTCAGTCTACGATTGGAACGGCGTCTACATCAGCGGCCATGTCGCCAACAGCATTAGCCCTGCTCCGACAACGCGCCACTGCAATGCAGACGGCTGCCGGCGGGGCCCGATCGGCGACAACTGGCGACTTACTCCGGCAGCAGCTCGCGGGATCGAAACGGAGGTTCAAGGCATGCGTTACGTTGACGAGGCAAAGGTCATTTGGAAGACCAAGGTGCCGTCCGAGGGCCAAGCTGACACGGTTGAAGGCGAACTGCTTCGCGCGGTCGAAAAACTACGCCGCGAGGGCCGCGACAACGGCAATATCAACTGGGACGCCGGTTTTGAAATTCTTCTCGGCTACCTAAAATTACATCTCCTCGACGCCGGCGTTTATCCGGCTGACATCTTGGCAGTCACCAAAGGCATCCTCGATCAACTCTCCGATCCGGAGCACCCTGTTGTCGAAGACGGGCCCTGCGACGAGCTCGCAGACCGCGTCGTTGAATGGTACCGGCACTACGGCAGTCAGCCTCATGTTCGCAATCCAAATCTCCACCGGTAGTGGGATCAGATTCTGGCTCTTGGTTGCGATTGAATTATTGTAGTCGTCCGCTTCGGCCTCGGGCGCGTGGAAGGAATAGAGCTTGTATCCAATGCGCGTTATCGATCGTCTGTTCGCTTGCCTCGTTCTATTCCTTGCATTAGCAGCCGTCCCGGTGCTTCCCGTGCACGCCGCCGAAACCTGCCCGTTCATCAGCGCCCAGGAGCTCGCCGGCGCGATGCCGGCGCTCAAATGGTCGTTGATTTCAAATCAGGACGGCCGCGGCTGCATCTACCAGGGCGGACGTGGCGACACGATGATGCTGACCGTGTTCCGCAATCCCGACAATGAACGCGCCAGGGAATTGTACGCGACCTTCGTCAAGACGCTTGGCGAGCGCATGCCGCTTAACGCCGTGTCCGGGATCGGCGACGAAGGCCAGGGCGGAACGAGCGCCGCCGGCGCGCAGCGCCAGGAGGCCTCGGTCGTCGCCCTGTCCGGCGATTACATTCTGCAGATCAGCGTCTATCCGACCGGCCGGCGCGCCGACGACGCGCTGCTCGGACCGCTCACCGCAGTCGCGCGCGTTGCCATCGGCAATGTAGGCAAGACCAGCGAGCGGTTCGGCGATTGCGAATGGCTCACGGCCGCGGATGCCGACGGCTTTCTCGACAAGAGCACGCTGATGGTCCAGCGGACCGGCGCTGGCAGCTGCATGATGTTCGATCGCGAGGCCAATACCATGGTCGTCGCAGTGATGGCGATGTCGCGCGACACCGTCATCAGCATGATGAAACGCACAGCCCCGTGCCAACACGTGGCGATACCGGAGCTCGGCAGTGAAGCGTTCGGCGAACATTCCTGCACCAAGGGCAACGGCAACGCCGTCAACATCTATGTCTGGAAGAACGGCAGGCAGGCTTCGATCCTGTTCGCGCCGGTCAAGCCGCATCCGGAGTCCGGCTCGGTCGAGCGCCTGAAGGCGGTCGCCGCGCGAGTCTATGGAAAACTGTAACGGTGCGGCATGTTCGCGCGAGGCGTAGCGCAAAATCGCAGGCCGCCGCGTACGGCGCTGCGACCGATGCACGCCAGCCCGCGCCTTTCATATCGCGAGCGGTATTCATCTCTCGGAGCGACCAAGCAGAGCGAATGCGAAGGCGGCGAGACCGAGTGTACACGCGGCGACCACGGCGAACGCCGTTGTGTAGGCGTACGGATCATCGCGCTGCAGCAGGGCGCCGATCAAGGCGATCCCGAATGCGAAGCCGATCTGTCGCATCGTCACGCAGATCGCCGATGCTGTCGCCGCACGATCAGGCGGCACAGCCGAGACGGCCGCAGCCGTTATCTGCGCGTTGAACACTGCGCAACCGCTACCACCGATGAGCAGCGCGCCGACTACGGCCCAAATGGCCAGTGGCGCGCCGAGGTCGCGGGCCGCGAGCGCAAGCAGTAGATCCGCTCCGCCCACGATCCCGAGCCCACCAGCGAAGTAACAGCGCGCCGGCAGCTTTCCGGCCAGCTTCGCCCCAACGGATGGCAGCAGGAACATGGGCACTGTCAAGGCGGTCAGCAGAAAGCCCGTAGCAGCGGGGCTTAGCGCCATGGGCCCTCTCGCCATTTGCGGCAAGTGGACGAGAAGGGCCCAGAATCCGATCGAGCCTGCGATGGGAACAAGGCACATCGCGACAAATCGCGACGAGCCAAACAGCGCAAAGTCAAACGCGGGCGCAACGTGCTGCCGCTCGACGCGGATGAAAAGCGCCAAGGCGATGATGCAGCCTCCAAACGCGGCAGGCGTTGGGATGACGCCCGATCCTGCAGGTCCATGACCAGCGAGCATGAGGGACGCGAGCGATCCGACGCACAGCGCTAGTATCGCTGGCCCGGCCCAATCCAGCGGAGCATACGTCCCTGAAGGGGCTTGGTCGCTTGCGGTTCGACCGGTCAGCAGCACCAACACGATGCAATTGGTATATTGATCCAAAACACCCACGACCATCCCAACACCGCCGCAATGAACGCGCCAAGCGGCGGCCCGGCCACCATCGACGCGCCGATGACTGTCCCCGACATGCCGAACGCCCAGGCCCGGCGAGGACCGGGATAAGCGGCCGCGAGGAGTGCCGACGCAGAGGCCGTAAGCGCAGCGCCAGAAATCCCTTGCAGCACCCGCCAAGCCAATAGACTGGAGAGAGTCGTCGCGGTCGCACACAGTACCGAAGCCAAGGCGAAGAGAACGGCGCCGGTCGTGAACGCGCGCCGTCGTCCGTACCGATCGGCGACCGGGCCCGCCAGCGGAAGCGCGAAGATCAACGCCAGGCTGTAGACGTCGATAACCCAGGCCTGGTCCGCAACCGCCGCGGAAAGACTGGATGCAATATCTGGCAACGCCGCCGACAGCGCGGTGAGATCGAATTGAAACAGGAAACCGCTCACACACGCGGCGATCAGCGTTGATAAGGCGTCACCGGTGGGCTGCGAAGCAGCGGTCGTCTGTTCCGCCGTCAGATCTGCTGGGGGCTGAGACGCTTGTGTCCGTTTTGTCGAAGACGCGTTTGGCATGCGGCTGTCATGCCTCACAACTCTCGCCAAACGCGAATGATCGTTCCTCAAAAGGGCATGAATCTATATCATGCTCTTGGAGAACCAGCCCTGATGACCCGACGCCTGCCCCCTTTCGGCCCGCTCGTTGCGTTCGACGCGGTCGCCCGCCACCGCTCGTTTACGCGCGCGGCCGACGAACTGGGTGTGACACAGAGTGCAGTCAGTCATCGGGTACGCCGTCTTGAAGACTTCCTCGGCGTCCGACTTTTGAAACGACTTAATCCCGGGGTCGAACTGAGCGACGATGGCGCAAAATTACAATGCGAACTGGCACCCCTCCTTGACGGGATAGCGGGCCTTGAGCCGAGCTTGCGGCGTCGACCGGACCGACAGACGCTGCGCGTGGGCGCCGGCTCTTCGTTGGCCGCATGGTGGCTGGTTCGCCGGCTAAGAAGCTTTCGCGCACGCCACCCCGAGATCGAGATTGACTTTGTACCTGTGGAGGCCACCGCTGCAGGCGAGCCGCCGCTGGACGTGCGGATTTTGTGGACCACTCTGGCAGAGTCTCGCGCGACGTCATTGCAAGCCCCGCTTTTTCGCGAGCGTGTCTTCCCAGTCTGCGCTTCGTCGATACTTCCGCGCGGTAGGCCGCTGTCTGATCCAGCGGCGTTGCTCGACCTCCCGTTGATCCAGAAAGGTCATACCCCACTGGGTGAATGGAGCTGGTCGGTCTGGTTCCGGAAACTTGGGCTGAAGCGCGCCGAGCCGCGCGACCTTGTCCTGGGAGACATGGGCCTTTGCCTGACGGCCGCCGTGGAGGGTGCCGGCGTCGCCATCGGACGCTCCCTCCTCGTTGCCGATGCGATCAGCGACGGACGTCTTGTCCCTGCGCTTGCAACCGCTCCCTACGTGCTCTCGACCAAGGTCCACATTGCACGTTGGAGCCCGGATCTCGTTGGAGACCGCAACGCCCAAGTTCTGGTCAGCTGGCTCGCGCAGGCCGCCGAAGAGACAAACAATGGCATGTCAAACGGCTCAACTTAGGCGTCGGCTTCGATCGTCGTTTCGGCCGGTTCGTCTGGCTGTAGCGGCGCGTCATTCGCAGCCATCTGATCCAGTGCCCGCAGCAGCGCCGCGACGAGCGCAGGCTTGCGCAGCGGCTTTGCCAAGAAGTCAGACATCCCTGCCTCCCGGCAGATCTTGACGTCCTCGGGGAACGCGTTGGCGGTCAGGGCGATGATCGGCAGCGCCGCGAAGGCACCACCAGGCGCGCGGATGGCCCTGGTCGCGGCCAGACCGTCCATCTCGGGCATGCGCACGTCCATCAGCACGACATCATAGCCGCCGTCCGCGGCGGCCTCGACCGCCTCGACGCCATCAGTCACGACGCGCAGGTCGACGTCGAATTCGCCGAGCATCTTGCTCACGACCATGCGGTTGACGGCGTCATCCTCCGCCACCAGCACCTTGAGCGGCCGATCGAGCGCCGCGATGCGAGCTTTGAGCTCATCGGCTTCGTTGCGATCAGCCTCTTGGTCGGACACCAGCGCCTGGCTCCACGGCAGCACCAGCGCGAAGCGGAAGGTCGAGCCCTCGCCCGGCACTGAGGTGACGCCGATCGTGCCGCCCATCTGCTCGATGATGCGCCGGGAGATCGCCAGGCCCAGTCCGGTGCCGCCGAAGCGTCGGCTGATCGAAGCGTCGGCCTGTGTGAAATCTGCGAAAAGCTGACCGACCTTCTCGGAAGCAATGCCGATACCGCTGTCGGTGACGGTCCATTCGACCGTTGCGAGCAGATCCCGCCGAGCCTGGCAGGTGGCTGATATCGTCACCTCGCCGCAATCGGTAAACTTCACCGCGTTGGAGGCGAGATTGAGCAGCACCTGCCTGATCCGGGCGACGTCGCCGCGCAGCGCCGGCGGCAGGTTCGGATCGAGCGCGACCTTCACGGTGAGGCCCTTGGCCTTGGCACTGGCGCGGACGACGGTGGCAACCGTCTCGACCAGCGCCTTCGGCGAGAAGTCGATCGCCTCGAACTCGAAACGACCGGCCTCCAGCTTGGAGAGGTCGAGGATGTCGTTGAGGATGCGCTGGAGATTGTCGCCGGACTCGCGGATCGTGGTCACGGCCTCGCGCTGCTCCGGATCGAGCGAAGTCTCGAGCAGCATGCTCGCAAGCCCGAGCACACCGTTCATGGGCGTGCGGATCTCGTGGCTCATCACGGCGAGGAAGTTCGATTTCGCCCGGTTTTCGGCTTCGGCCTTTTCCGCGCGCCAGCGCTCGGTGACATCGCGGCCGAAACCGCGATAGCCGAGGAATTGGCCGTCGCGATCGTATGACGGCTTTGCCGTCAGCGACCACAGCCGAGCCTCGCCGCCGGCGACGACCTTGATGCTCATCTCATGCAGCGGCTCGCTCTGCTCCATCAGGCCGATGATGTTGTAGGCGGTGCTCATGTCCTCTGGACAGAGCATGTCGAGCACGTCGGCGAAATGCGCGCCCTGCAGCAGCGGCAGCGGCATCTGCGCGACCGCCGCGAAGCGCTCGGGCACGTGCACGAGATGCCCTTCCGCATCAGTCTGCCACAGCCAGTCGCTGGCGTTCTCCTGAAACTCCTTCAGCAAGAGCGAGATGATCTCGGTCTGCCGCTCGAGCGCGAGCTGCGCCTTGAGATTGCCGAGGAACAGATTGCCCTGCGAGACGATGTTGCGCGCCATGAAGAACGCGAACAGCAGCAGGAACACCGCAGTCACCAGATACGGCCCGCTGCCGCACAACAGCAGCGCACCGACGCAGGCGAGCGTGATGGTGGCGAGATAAACGAGGCCCGCGCGCGGGAAGGTCGAGAGCGTGAAGGCGCCGCCCGAGATCATGCCGACCATCAGGCAGGCCAGGATCAGCTGGCTGGTCGGCCCGACATGGCTGAACAGCGCGAGCGGCAGCATGCCCCAGATCGCCGCGAGGAAAAACGCCTGACGCATGATCTGCCGTGTGGCCCGCGGTGAGGCCTCCTGCGGCGGATGAACGCGGGAGCGCTGCCAGGCGCGCAACGCCAGCTCGGCAACGGCCGTGATCGTCACTCCCCAGACGACGAGGAATTCGTTCCAGCCCCTGCCCCAGAACAGGATCAGCACGATCGCGACCGTGAGCATCTTCACGGCCATGGTCACCGGGATCAGTTGCGTGACCGCATCGACCTGCTTGGCCCGGATCCGGCCCATCTCGCGCTCGCTGAGATCGGCCGTCAGGCCGTCCTCGATCTCGAAACCGCCGAGCCAGTAGAGGAACGCGCCCATCAGGCCGTTGCGCGGCTCATTGGTGTCTGGGGAATTGCCGGGCCATCCCATCCATCAGGACCTTTTCGGCATGAATGGCAGAGCTTCCGCTTAAACCGGGTTAATTTCTTGGGAGATTTTGTGCTTCCCGGCCAGCCGTCCTTGACGGCTGCGTTTGCAGTTTGTTCTAACGATGCCCCAGCCTGGAGTACCCTCTCATGACGATCCGCATTGCCACCTGGAACGTGAACTCGGTCCGGCAGCGGATCGAGCATCTGATGACCTGGCTGAAGGAGTGCTCGCCCGACATCGTCTGCCTCCAGGAAATCAAATGCGTCGACGATGCATTCCCGCGGCTGGAAATCGAGGCGCTCGGCTACAACGTCGTCACCCACGGGCAAAAGACGTTCAACGGCGTGGCGCTGCTGTCGAAACTCAAGTTCGACGAGACCAAGTCGGGGCTTGCCGGCGATGATGAGGACGCGCACGCCCGCTTTCTCGAGGGCGTGGTGACGCTGAAGCAGGGCGTCCTGCGGATCGCCTGCCTCTATCTGCCTAATGGCAATCCGGTCGGGACCGAGAAATACCCCTATAAACTCAAGTGGATGTCGCGGCTTTTCGAGTATTCGCAGGAGCGTCTCAAGGCCGAGGAGCCGTTGATCCTCGCCGGCGACTTCAACGTGATCCCCGCCGCCCGCGACGTCCACAATCCCGCCGCCTGGACCGAAGACGCCCTCTTCAAGACCGAGACACGGGAGAGTTTTCAATCCCTGCTCGGCCTTGGGCTCACCGATGCGCTGCGCGCGGTGACCGACGAGCCCGGGCTGTACACCTTCTGGGATTATCAGGCCGGCGCCTGGCAGAAGAACCAAGGCTTGCGGATCGACCATCTCCTGATGTCGCCGCAGGCGAGCGACAAGCTCGCCAATGTTGGGATCGACAGCTATGTCCGCGGCTGGGAGAAGCCGTCGGACCACGTGCCGGTGTGGGCGGATTTGGATTTCGAGGCAGCCTAGACTGCCTCCTGAAATGGTGGGTTACGCCTTCAGCTAACCCACCCTACGCAGCCTACGCTGCGATCAATCGCGGCGGCCCTGCACCCACTGCTCAAGCATTTGCAGGCACATCGCGCGGTCGTCATCGGAGGCCTTTGCGATGGCGCGGTTGTAGCTTTCCTTGATCCAGGTCTCGTCCGGACCCGCGCTGTCACGCGCCAGCGTCAGCCACATCAGGCCGCGCGCGGCCTGCCGCGGCAGGCGATCGCCGTTGAACAACATCTGCCCGAGCAGCGCCTGTGCCTCATGCTGCCCCTTCTGCGCGGCAAGGCCCAGCCAGCGCGCGCCCTGCGTGAAGGCATCGCGCGAAGCGTCCGGCGACTTCAAATAGAGCCGGGCGAGGTCGTACTGCGCATCGGCGTTGCCGAAATAGGCTGCCGCATAAGAGAACAGCTCGCGCGCCCGCTCCTGATCCGGCTTCACCTTCGAGTTGGGGATGCCGTTGAGGTAATAGCGGCCGAGCGCAACGAAGGCGTTCGCCACCATCGGCGCCTGCGGCAGCGACGGACTGTCGGTCGCATGCGCGTTCACGAGCCGGCTGAAATAGTCGAACGCGCGCAAATCGTCCTGGGCGACGCCCTCGCCATTGGCGTACATCCGCCCAAGCTTCCACTGCGCGATGGGGTGGCCACCCTCGGCAGCATATTGCAGCGCGGTGAAGGACGCATCGGGATTGGTCGTCCCCGGCGGGACGGCCTTGCGGAGTGCTGCGGCGCTACCGGGCGCCGGTGAGACCACCGGAATGGCCGCATCCTGCGGATTGACCGGCGCACCGTCGAAGGCGAGCGCCGGCGCGGCCAGCGCGGAAGCCCCCAACACAAACGCAACTATGGTACGCCTAGATGTCCGCATAGCACTGTTTCTCGTGCGCGCCGCCCGGATGGGTCACTGCCCCACCGATCGCTGGTCCTACTTGCTGAGCATATTTCCAGAGCGCACCCGACGTATGGTTAGTCGCGCGGGAACGCCATTTGGTCTTGCGTTGAGCCAGCTCATCGTCGCTCAATTTTACGTTAAGAGTGCCGGCGACCGCGTCGATCTCGATGATGTCGCCGTCCTCGAGCAGCCCGATCGGGCCGCCGATCGCCGCCTCCGGCCCGACATGGCCGATGCAGAAGCCGCGGGTGGCGCCCGAGAACCGGCCGTCGGTGATGAGCGCAATCTTGCCGCCCATGCCCTGGCCGGTCAGCGCTGCGGTGGTCTGGAGCATTTCCCGCATGCCGGGCCCGCCCTTCGGGCCCTCGTAGCGGATCACGATGACTTCGCCTTCTTTGTAGGTGCGCTTCTGGACCGCGTCGAAAGCGTCCTCCTCCCGGTCGAAGCAGCGCGCCGGACCGGTAAACCTGAGGTTGGACATTCCCGCGACTTTCACGATCGCACCTTCTGGCGCCAAATTGCCCTTCAGACCAACCACTCCGCCCGTGACGGTGATCGGCTTGTCCGCCGGGTGCACCACGTCCTGGTGCGGATTCCATTTCACGCTCTTGAGATTTTCGGCGATCGTGCGGCCCGTCACGGTTAGGCAATCACCGTGCAGGAAGCCGTTGTCGAGCAGCGTCTTCATCAGAAGCGGGATGCCACCAACTTCAAACATGTCTTTGGCGACATAACGGCCGCCGGGCTTCAAATCCGCGACATATGGTGTCTTTTTGAAGATTTCGGCAACGTCGAATAAGTCAAACTTAATGCCGGCCTCATGCGCGATCGCCGGTAGGTGCAGCGCAGCATTGGTCGAGCCGCCGGAGGCTGCGACCACGGCGGCGGCATTCTCCAGGGATTTCAGCGTGACGATGTCGCGCGGCCGGATGTTGTCAGCGATCAGGTCCATCACCTTCTCGCCCGCGGTCATGCAGAAGGCGTCGCGGATTTCATAGGGCGCAGGAGCGCCGGCCGAGTACGGCAGCGCAAGCCCGATGGCTTCCGAGACCGTCGCCATGGTGTTGGCGGTGAACTGCGCGCCGCAGGCGCCCGCCGAGGGGCACGCCACGCGCTCGATCTCGTCGAGATCCTCGTCGGACATGGCGCCGACCGAGTGCTTGCCAACCGCCTCGAACATGTCCTGGACGGTAACCTGCTGCCCGCGGAAGTTGCCGGGCAGGATCGAGCCGCCGTAGATGAAGATCGAAGGTACGTTGAGACGGACCATCGCCATCATCATGCCCGGCAGCGACTTGTCGCAGCCGGCAAGGCCGACGAGGGCGTCATAGGCGTGGCCGCGAACGGTCAGCTCGACGGAGTCGGCGATGCATTCGCGCGACGGCAGCGAGGAGCGCATGCCGTCATGGCCCATGGCGATGCCGTCGGTGACGGTGATGGTGCAGAATTCACGCGGTGTGCCGCCGGCCGACGCCACGCCCTTCTTCACCGCCTGCGCCTGGCGCATCAAGGCGATGTTGCAGGGAGCGGCTTCGTTCCAGCAGGAGGCGACGCCGACGAACGGCTGGTGGATCTGCTCGGTAGTCAGACCCATGGCGTAGAAATACGAACGATGGGGGGCGCGCGCGGGACCCTCCGTCACGTGACGGCTTGGCAGTCTCTGCTTGATGTTCGTCTTGGCGTCCATCGCGATCCAGTTTCCTCGGTTAACTCTTTTCAGACCCGGAAAACGACACCCCAGATTTGAATGAACCCTGGGATTTTTTCCTTCGCTGTTGCGAGCGCCGCAGCCCCTGAAAGATTTATGTAGATTTTATTCATGGAGGGGTGTGGCCAAAAAGCGGCGCGAATGGGAGCGGGCTGCAATGTCGGTTAAATCCGAGGCGAGTGTTGCGAAGACAGCACAATCGTGGCTCACGGGACACGATCAAGGCTACCTTGATACCGTCCTCGACTCCACCTGGCCACGATCTCAGATGTTGAGGCGTTCTGCATGCACCCAGGCTCAGGCCTTACCACGAATATTCCTCTGGCCGAGTCGCACCGCATGACGGATGATCCAGACAGGACGAGCCTGCTTGTTCTCGCGGTGCGCTTCGCCCATCGCGGCTTGCCCTTACCGACGTCGCCGTGAAATCCGCAACCGACGTCACAATGGCGAGTGCGCCGACCGATCCCTCGCATCGGGTCGGCGCGATCGACGCGTTGCGCGGGCTGGCCCTGTTCGGCGTTCTGTTGATCAACCTCGAGACCGAGTTTCGCGTCTCAATCTTCCGGCAACTTTTCCCGTCGAACCCGGACCTGACGCTGGACGGCGCCGTCGACGCGGCGCTCGCCCTGTTCGTGGACATGAAGGCGTTCGCACTGTTCTCATTCCTGTTCGGCGTGGGCCTCGCCATCCAATTCGACCGGCTGGATACCTCGCCGCGACGGACGCGCCTTCTCGTCCGGCGGCTGCTCGTTCTGCTGCTGTTCGGCGTGGTCCACCTGGTCCTGATCTGGAACGGCGACATCCTCACCGAATACGCGCTGGCCGGACTTGTCGTGCTGCCCTTTCTATGGGCGCCGCGCTGGATGATCGCGATCGCGGCGGCGATCATGCTGATTTTCTATGTGCTGCAACCGGTGCTGCCGTCCCTCATCGCCTTCCCCGATCGGGCAACGCTGGTGGCGCTCGTGAAGACAGCGAACCAGACTTACGCCAATGGAGGCTTTGCGGAGGTGCTGGCGCTGCGCGTGCAGGAGCTCCCGGCCTTTCTGCCGCTGCATCTCTACGTGTTTCCGCGCACGATCGGCCTCTTCCTGGTGGGCATTCTCTGCTGGAGAGGCGGGCTGTTCACTGAGGCGACCGGACGATGCCGAAACCTGCTGGCGATCGCGGGCTTCGCGGCTGCCGCGGGCGGCCTGCTGTTGGCACGGCTCACGCACCCGCCTGCGGTTTTGGCGAGCCAGATCGTCCTGGCGTCGGGATACGCCGCCCTGGTGATCGCCGCCGAACAGACGTCAGCCGGCGCAAGGCTGCTCCGCTTCGCCGAGCCAATCGGACGCATGGCCTTCACCAACTACATCGTCCAGTCGGTCGTGCTCGGCTTCATCTTCTATGGTTACGGCCTCGGACTATTCGGGGGGCTCGGCTCGGTGGCCGGCCTGCTGCTCGTCGTGACGATCTACGCCGCGCAGGTGGTGGTAAGCCGGCTTTGGCTCACGCATTTTGCCTATGGGCCAATCGAATGGCTGTGGCGGGCGCTGATGTATGGCCGGGCGCCGGCGTTCCGGAACAAAGGGGATCGTCGAAAATCGTCGTCACGGGCCGCCGATCTCCGATGAAGAGAGGTCTCGCCGGATCAGGCGCGAGCAGCGTCCCTCAATGTGCGCCCTTCAGCGTGCAGGAAGTGGTGCAGGTCACCGTCGTGCCGCGATCGCAGGACTTGCAGGCAGCGACGCACTGACTCATGTCCCGGGCATTGTAGGAGCCGTAGTTGCGCATCGGGCAAACGGCAGTCGAACCGGTGATTTCCTGCTCAGGCTCGCAGGCCGCCGTCATGAGTGAAAGCAAGATGACTACAACAGCCCGCATGGGATGACCTGCAAAGGAACAGTTTCCTGGAGCCGCTGCACGTCAACAGCCTCCAGCATTCCCACCTGTGAGGAATCGCGGCACGCGAACAGCTTCTCACATCCGAAGAGGATGCGCGCCAAGAGTTAAGAACGGCTTTCGGCCGGCGTCACGCGGCAGCTTTGGGCGCAATCGCTCGCCGCGCCTCGGCCGCCAGCTCGTAATAATGCTCCGCGAGCTTGAGGTAGAACTCACGCTTTGCACTGTCGGTCGCCAGCTTGGCGATCAGCTCGCACTCGGCGGTGAGCGTCTCAAACCGCTCCAGTCTGTCCTGAAGTTCCGTCATCGGCGTGTCCCCATTTAACGCCTTCGAGGCGCCACGAGCGTAAGCCCGCGAAATAGGTCACGGCCAACATCGTTATCTGACTGAATCAATTTTTGTCCGATGCGACCTCGCCGACGGCGCATCGGGTATTCGGCATCTTGCGGATGATGATGCACCGCGTCGGCGTGACCCGGTTGCCGTCCAACGGGAGCGGCCTTACGCGCGAATGCCCTTCGTCGAGGGCTGGACCGTCAAACGGTAGGCCACGAATGCAAGGCCGTCGAACTTCTCCACGACCTCGTCGCAGGCCGGGCAGCGGTACTCGCCGTTCGTGGGCGGCTCCGTCGCCAGCTCAAGCCGCCGAAAGCCCGCCTTGCAATGCGGACAAATCGCATCGTCCTTCTTCATGGATCACCCCCGTAAAATCACGGGTGCATTCATAGCACACCTTGAGGCGAAACTTGGACCGGCTCAAAGCATTCGGAGCAACGCGTTTGGATCATTTATGCTCCATCCGCCAGGCACCATCCCAATCGGCGGCGGGTGGATCGGCCTGGAGCAGCTCGACGCGAGCCAGCAGCGTGCGCGACGGGCCATCGCCGGGAACGCTCTCCAGCGCCGCGTTGAAGGCGTTCCGGGCCTCGTCCCAGCGGCCAGCTCGGTACGCCGCAAGCCCTTCGGCATAGTGCGCCCGCAGGCCGGTCTGCTCCCGTGGGAGTGCGCCGGCCCTGCCCATCACCTCGAACACGGGCTGCGGCACGCTCTGGCCGACCACCGCGAGGCGGTCGATCTCGCGCAGCTCGAGGCTTGCGCCGAGCGCCGCGGCGGTCGCCTGCGAGATCAGGATGCGGGTGCCATAAAACTTGTTGGCCGCTTCCAACCGCGAGGCGAGGTTCACCGCATCGCCCATCACTGTAAAGCTCATCATCAGCTCCGAGCCGATGCTGCCGGTCAGAACCTCGCCGGTCGCGATTCCGATCCTGAGGTCGCACGGAGCGGGCATAGCGCGGATGCCGAGGAGATCGGGGAGCTGCTTCTGAAGCGCCGGCACCTGGTCGGCCATGTCGAGCGCAGCATGGCAGGCGAGCTGGGCCTGCTCGGCCTCCTCGATGAAGGGCGGGCCCCAATAGGACATGATGGCGTCGCCGATATATTTGTCGATGACGCCACGGTTGGCCCGAATGGGTTCCGACATGACCGTGAAATAGTGATTCATGACCTTGACGAGACCGCGCGGCGTCATGCCCTCGCTCATCGAGGTGAAGCCGCTCATGTCGCAGAACATGATGGTCATCACCCGCCGCTGGCCGTCGACCGCGACCTCGGGCCGGTCGATCAGCCCCTGCACCACCTTCGGATCGATGTAGCGGCCAAAGGTCTCGCGGATGCGCTCGTTGCGGCGGAGCTGCTCTATCATGCGGTTGAAGGCGGCGGCGAGCTCGCCGATCTCGTCCTGCGTCGACACGCTGATCGTATGGTCGAAGCGGCCCGCCTCGACCTCGCGCGTGCCGGCGAGCAACAGTCGCACCGGACGCGTGATGCCGCTCGAGACCAGCAGCGAAAAGGCAAGCCCGACGATCGCCGCAAGCACGGTCACCACAGCCGAGACGACGATCGTCTGCGTCTGGTGGCGGATCACTGTTCTTGTGCTCGCGAACACCTGCCCCAGCATGTCGGCGCGGATCGTGTCGATCCGCTGGTTGAACACATCGCGCAGCGTATCGACTTGGGTCATCGTATCACGCGCCGCGGCGAAATCCTTGGCGTCGATCTGCTTCAGCAGCCTGGTGTCGGCCTCTGTGAGCTCGCGGCGCAGCTCCGAAAGCGCATTCTCGATCCTGGCGTCGATGCGGCCGAGCGCTGCATTGTCGGATGGCGTGCTCTCGTCCTCGATGATCGCGTTGATCAATTTTCGCGCGGCGTCGGCTTCCTGGACGACCAGCGCGTCCAACTGCCGATAGTCGCGAAGGCGGGCCGCAAATCCCTCCTCGTCAGGCGGCGTCTGCATCTTGGCGATCACCATGCGCCGCAGCGCCAGCGCCCGCTCCAGCGAACGGACATTGGCACGCGCCAGACCGCCATAGGCTGGAATATACCGGTTGGTCAGCTCGTCCAGCAGGTGACCGACTCGACTCGACATCACCATCGACAGGATCGAGGTGACCAGCATGAGCACGATCAGCCCGAGGGCGATCCCGACGATCTTGCGCCTGATCGATTGATTGAAAATCGGCATGCGAGCTTGAGCAAGATGGGATTGAGGAACCTTGGGACCTCCATACACCGGAACCGTTACCTGAAACACGCGCAATTTGGTCTGAAATGCTGCTTCGCAGAGTTTTTCGCGGCCGCCGCCAGCGTGGCCTCATCAAAGATTAACGAGCGTTTACGATTTCGCGGAGCGCCCGGTGTCGTTCGGAGCGTGAGTTGCAAAAGCTCTCGGGTTCGATTTCAGCGGCATTTTTGCCGCAATGTTGCCGGAGCGTAACGGCGATCAAACGAGGCCGTGCTATCGTTTGAGTCGCTCAAGCCCGCGCACGTCGCGGATCTTGGTTTGTGCTGATGGTTTCGCAGGGGGACCATGGAATGAACCAGTGCCTACGCTTGCTTGCGTGTTTCATCACCATGGCTGCACTCGCGCTCGTCTCGACAGAGGCGGCGGCGAAAGGCCATCACAAGCAATCCGGTCAGAAGAAAACGCATGACGCGAAGGCTGGAAAGCAGCGCAGCGCTGCGGCCGGCAAGCAACGCCGCGGCAAGCACGCCGAGGCGAAAGGGAAATCGAAGAAGCAGGACGAGGAACCGTCGGAGAAGCCCTCGAGGCCGCCGCTGACCGGCGACCTCGCTGCGCTGAAGGACGCGATCGATCTGGCGCGCAAGGCCAAGACCGATGACGCCACCGCGGCCAGGAATCGGATCGCCGATCCCGCCGGGCAAAAGCTCGCCGAGTGGTTCATCCTGCGGCACTCCGAGACGACCGCCGACTTCAATCGTTACGTCGCGTTCATTGCCGCCAATCCCGACTGGCCGAGCATCGCCTCGTTCCGCCGCCGCGCCGAGGCGCGGCTCTGGCAGGAGAAGAGCGATGCGGCCACCGTGCACAAGTTCACCGCGGACCAGCCGCAGGGCGCCAAGGGAAAGTTCGCGCTCGCGCGCGTGCTGCTGGCCCAGGGTGATCGCGACGCTGCCGCAAGGCTCGTGCGTGGCGCCTGGCGCACGGAGGAACTGTCCGAGCGCACCGAGAGCGACGCTTACGAAACGTTCGGCGAACTCTTGACCGCGGACGACCATCGCGCCCGCATGGACAAGCGTCTCGGCGCCAGGGAGTACGGCGCGGCACGACGCGCCGCCAAGCGTCTCGGCAGCGACGAGCTTGCGATCGTGAAGGCCTGCGCCGCAGTCAGCGGCAAGGAGAACAAGGCCAAGGACTATCTGGAGGACGTGCCGGCGGATGCGCGCCGCGATCTCGGCTACACGCTGTGCCGCGCGCAATGGCACCTGCTGAAGGACCACATCGACGATGCGGCGCAAGTCATCCTGGCAGCCTCTCCCGACACCATGGCGCTCCAGGACACCGACGCCTGGTGGCGCGAGCGCCGGCTCTTGGCGCGCAAACTGCTCGACCAGGGCAAGTTCCGGACGGCCTACGACGTAGTGCGCACGGCCGCCGTGCCGGCGATGGAGGTCTACCGCGTCGACTATCACTTCATGTGCGGCTGGATTGCCCTGCGCTATCTCGGCGATGCCAAGACGGCGCTGATGCATTTTGCCGCTATTGACGAGGGCTCGGTCAATCCGATCGCCCTGTCGCGGGGACACTACTGGCGCGGCCGTGCGGCGGAAGCCTTGGGAGCAACCGCCGACGCGCTTCGGAGCTACCAGGCCGCTGCCCGCTATTCGACCGCCTATTACGGCCAGCTCGCACGCGCAAGGCTCGGCCTTGAGCGCATCGAGCTGCGAGCGCCCTCGCCCGTGCTCGCCTCCGACGCGGCGCAACCGTCAGACGAGCGCGTGCGCGCAGCGGACATGCTCTACGAGGTCGGCGAGCGCGACGTCGCGTTCTCCTTCATCGCCGATTTTGCCGGAGAGAGCACCGACGTTGCCGCGCTCGAAGCGCTCGGTGAGCTCACGGGCCGGCGCAACGACGCTCACGCGATGCTGGAGATCGGCAAGCTGGCGCTCGCCCACGGGCTCGCGCTCGACCACTACGCCTTCCCGACCATCGGCATTCCCCCCCACAAGCAGGTCGCACCCGAGATCGAGACGAGCGTGATCTATTCGGTGGCCCGGACAGAGAGCGCGTTCGACCAGCGCGACAAGTCGTCTGCCAACGCGGTCGGGCTGATGCAGGTCACACCGGAGGCCGGGCGCGACACTGCAAAGCGGTTCGGCGTCACCTACGACTGGGACCGCATGGTCTCCGATCCCGTCTACAACACCCAGATGGGTGCGGCCGAACTCAGCGCGCTGCTATCGGAATACCGCGGCAACCAGATCATGACGTTCGCGGGCTACAATGCCGGTCGTGGCCGGGTCAGGGACTGGGTGCAGGCGCACGGCGATCCCCGGGACCCGAAGATCGATCCGGTCGACTGGGTCGAGCGCATTCCGCTATCGGAGACGCGTAACTATGTCCAGCGCGTGATGGAGAACGTGCTGGTTTACCGCGCACGGTTCGAGGATGCGCGCGCGGTCGCGGCGAAGTCCGACGGGCGCGTGGTCACGCAGGAGGTTCGCGCGCGGCCCGCAGCGGCGACGCCGGCGAGCTTCATGGGCGCGGATTGACGCTCGGAGCCGTGGGTGGATTAGCGAAGCGCGACCCACCACGATGTGGAGGGTGCGTGGTTGGTTACGCCATCTGCTAACCCACCCTCGCTGGTCGACGCCTCCGGGGCTGGACGAGGCGCCTCTCAGGTCTGGTGACTGCGGCCCCCACGCGGGCTCACTCGCGTGGACTCAATTGCGTCGCTTCAATTGCGTGGCTCGGTTTCACCTCCTTCCGTCGCCATCAGGTCGTGAGCGCCCAAACATGCGTCGGTCAATGCTCGCGAGAAGGTCCACATCTGTATCGTAGAGCTCCAGCACGACACCGCACCCAGGACAGCGAGGACTTCGATGACGCGACTGGCGACGGCCGCAATGTTCTCCGTCCGCGTCCCGGTGAGGCCGGGCATCGACCACTCCATCATCAGCGTCGCGAGCTCGTTTCGGCGGTAGCAATCATGGTCACAGTACCGGCGCTGCGTCCGCACATGCCGGATATAGCCGGGTTGGAGCGGTTGCGAGCAGGTGCTACACGCGGCCTCGCGCGACGGCGGCTCGTGATTGACCACCACGAACTTCATGAGGCCGCCCTCGCGCGCTCCTGCCGCTCCGCCCCGTCCTGACGAGACAGCGCGTAGCATTCATAGTCGCAATAGGGCAGACGCGTCCCGATCTCGCGGAGATAGCTTCCACTGCCGCCGATGCGCTCGCAGCACTGCAAGCACCAGGTTTGCCGGAACGGAGTTCTGTCGTTGACCAACACGAAGGCGAACCTCATGTGGCACCTCCCAATGCGAAGCAGTAGACGGTATCCAGCGGAGAAAGCGCGGGGGGCGGCGCGCAAAGATGGTTGCGGCCATCCGGGTTGTCCCTGTTCCGCTCTACCTTCTGGGCAGGGACCGGGATGTATTTGCCGTCTTCCCTGCGACGCGCATAAAGCTTGCCGTCTTCGTACCTGATCTCGGTCGGGTAGCAGTCCGCGCTGTTGCAGCAGCTGAGCGCCGGATTATCCGGCATGTGCCAGGTCGAATAGAACTTTTCGTGCAGAGCCTGATCCTGAGATGGATGCTGGCGATGGCCCGCCCCTTGCCCAACCTCCTGCGCCTGGACCATCGCAGTGAGTCCAAGGAGGAGAACGCCCGATAAGAGAAGCTTGCACGATGGGTTCACACGCAGCCTCATGGATCAGAATTTCTGAACGGCCAACCTGTCCGGTTGCTTCACGCCACCCGAGCTCGGAACAGCCAACGGCGGTCGCGTTCGCTGCGCGTACGGAAACGATCGAGGCACTTCTTGGAACAGAGCGCAGTTCGCCAGGAGTAGTATCGGATCAAGCCAAACTGCCTGTTACAGACCGCGCAGCTCTGATCTGAAAGACGGCGCTCAGACTGATCGGACTTATCGCACATCGTTCTCTCCCTCGTTCGTTGACCTGCTCCCTTCTCTAGACAGCAGACGCGTAGTGGATCGCGGGAATCGCCGTTTCGTCATCGCAGCACGCACGGATGAAGCGCGGCGTAAGCCTCGTAGTGGTCCGCCAGATCCTGCGGAACGTACGGGCGGCGGGCGCAGAGCTTCACTCTCATGGCAACATCCCGAGCAACGCAGTGGCTTGGCCCTTCGTCCTGCGCCCGTCGGTGAGACCGCTTGAACCCTGCGCTTGAGACCCGGTTCTTTCACGATCGCCGCCAGCGGCAGCACCATCGACCCTTCCCGATTGGTCATGAAGCTAGTCCGTCAGCCACGACGTTCTCAATTGTACGGAGGTAAATGACCGACATGACTAGGGATGTGCGAGCTATACCTAGGTTTGTCCCGTAGTCGCCCGGGGGTTTCAGCCAGAACTTGTCGCAACGAGACGGCGCACGATGCGCCGATTGCACGGCTGCCGCGAATCGCTTGGCCAGCGCAGCCGCGCTTGGTTCGCGGTGAGCAGCATCGCGAGCCACAAGTGCGAGGGCGACGTCGTCCCGTCGCAATCGACCCGACTTTGGTCGGGGGGAATTGCCGACGTTATTGCAACGTGGTCTACTTGTGTTGACCGCAGAGATGAGCCGAGACTGTCTGCGATGAAGCCTGGCCAGACAGCACAACTCTGGAAGTTAGCAGCGCAATTCGTCCTCGGTTGCGTCGTGCTGGCGCTGGTGACCGCGGCCTGTTTTTTCCTCCAGATCGGGCTCGCCGCGACCGCGTTCTGTTATCTCGTGGTGGTACTGCTGTTCGCACTCATGGACAGCTTCCTGGCCTCTGGTATCCTCACTCTCCTTGCCGTTGCCGCGCTCGACTTTTTCTCTGCCCCGCCCCTCTTTGATTTCCGCATCTCCAATCCGCAGGATCGCCTGGTGATCGCTCCGTTCCTTTTCGCCTGCCTGATCGGATCGGGATTGATCCAGCAGGCCCGCAGCGAACGGCAGGCTGGCCGCGTCAAGCCGAGCCTCAAGTCCAGCGATGCCGATTTGCGCGAGGCCGTGAAGCAATGGCAGCAGGTGTTCGAGCACAACCCGGTCATGTATTTCATGGTCGATCCCGCCGGAACCGTGGTGAACGTGAACACCTTCGGAGCCGCGCAGCTGGGCTATGCGACCGTGGAGCTGATCGGCCAATCGGTGCTCGGTGTGTTCTTCGAGGAAGACCGCAACTTCGTCCGCCAGTGCGTTGCGCTGTGCCTTGGGACCGTCGGTCAGTCACACACCTGGGAAATCCGGAAGGTGCGCAAGGACGGCTCGGTTCTGTGGGTACGCGAGAACGCCAAGGCCATGCTGCAGGCCGATGGCAAGCAGATCGTGCTGGTCGCCTGCGAGAACATCACCGAGCGCAAGGAAACGGAGAATGCGCTTCGACAGAGCGAGGCTTACCTCGCCCAGGCGCAGGAATTGAGCCACACGGGAAGCTTCGGCTGGAAGGCCGCGACCGGCGAGATCACCTGGTCGAAGGAGACGTATCGCATCTTCCAATGCGACGAGGCTGAGAAGCCCACGTTCGCCTTCATGCTCCAGCGTATCCATCCGGATGACCGGCTCGCGGTGCGGCGAACCACGGGGCGCGCGATGCGCGAGGGGCACGACTACGATCACGAATACCGGCTCGTGATGCCCGACGGTTCCGTGAAATATGTCCGTGCGGTGGCCCGAGCCCTGCGAGGTGCCAATGGCAGCGTGGAGTTCGTTGGTTCAGTCTCCGACATCACTGCGGCGAAGGAGGCAGAAAAAAAGTTTCGTGAGAGCGAGCAACGCTTCCGCGACTATGCCGAAACTGCATCCGACTGGTTCTGGGAGACCGGGCCCGACCATCGCGTCACCCGCGTCTCCGAACATCCCGAGACGGCCGGCATGGCCCCTTTCTGGGCGGTCGGGCTCACGCGTTGGGACATTGCTCCCGATGCCGCGCTCCAACCGGAGAAGTGGCAGCAGCATCGGGAGGCCCTCGACGCGCACGCTCCGTTTCGCGACCTCGTGTATCGGAGCAAGGACCGGAACGGACAGCCGACCTATGTTCGCACCAGCGGCAAGCCGTTCTTCGACGCCAACGGCAATTTCCTCGGCTATCGCGGCGTCTGCACCGATGTGACTGCAGACATCCGCGCCGACCAGGCCGAACAGGCGCTCCGCAAGGCGCAGACCGAGCTCGCCCACGTGACGCGCGTAACGACGCTCGGCGAGCTGACCGCCTCGATTGCTCACGAGCTCAATCAGCCCCTCGCCGCCGTGATGGCCAATGCCGACGCGTGCATCGGTTGGCTGCAGCGCAGTCCTCCCGACCTGAAAGGGGCACGCCGCTCGGTGGAATGGATCATCGAAGATGGCAACCGTGCCAGCGAGGTGATCCGTCACGTCCGGGCACTTGCCAAGAGAACCGACATCGAGATGGTCCCGCTCGACGTCAACCGGGTCGTTCGCGAGGCCGTTGCCCTCGTTCAGCGCGAGATGGCCGCCCACGCCGTATCGGTGCGAATGGAGTTGAGATCGGTACTGCCCAACATTTTTGGCGACCGAATCCAGTTACAACAGGTGCTGATCAACCTGATCATGAATGGGATCGAAGCGATGGAAGGCGTCACGGACCGCCCGCGCGAGCTGGTGATCCGCTCCTGTCCTGATAAGAACGAATCAGTGCTGGTGAGCGTGACGGACGGTGGAGTCGGCATTTCTGCCGATACGATCGATCGCCTGTTCACACCGTTCTTCACCACCAAATCCAGCGGCCTGGGCATGGGACTGTCGATCTGCCGTTCCATCGTCGAGGCCCACGGCGGACGACTTTCGGCCTCACCCAATGACGGGCGCGGCGCGACGTTTCAGATCACCCTGCCCCTGCATCAGAAGGAAGTGTCGTGACCGAGCGCCCCACGCCCTCCTTGCCGCAGGCGGATAACAATGAGCCGATCGTCCTGGTCGTCGACGATGACCCGTCGGTGCGCCGGGCGCTTGTCAATCTCTTTGAATCGGTAGGCCTCAGGGTCGCGGCGTTCGGCTCGGCGGCGGAGATCCTGCAAAGCAAGCCGCCGGAGGTTGCCAGCTGTCTGGTGCTCGACATCCGCCTGCCGGGGCTGAGCGGCCTTGACCTGCAGGCCGATCTCGCCAAGGCAAACATCCACACGCCCATCATCTTCATCACCGGCCATGGCGATATTCCCATGACCGTCCGGGCCATGAAGAGCGGCGCGGTCGACTTCCTGACCAAGCCGGTGCGCGACCAGGACATGCTGGACGCAGTCCAGGCCGCGATCGAGCGCGATCGCAAGCGCCGCGAGATCGAGAAAACGGTGTCGAACGTCAGGTCCCGCTTCGAGTCGCTGACCCCGCGGGAACGGGACGTGCTGTCCCTGGTCGCGTCTGGCATGATGAACAAGCACGTGGCCGCCGAACTCGGATTGGCCGAAATAACCGTCAAGATCTATCGCGGCCAGATCATGCGGAAGATGGGTGCCAAGTCGCTGGCCGAGCTGGTAAAAATGAACGAGGCACTCGGCATCCAGCACGCCAGGCGGGACGAACAAACCTAAGTATGAGTTCCAAATCTCGCTTGATGGGCCCACCTTGGCTCCCGGCCGGTATGCGACGGCAAGCAGCTCGGGAGCGGACGTCTTGTCAGCGCCTTCAGTGATTTCGGTGCTCGACGATGATCCCTATGTGCGGGCCGCGATCGACAATCTTCTGGCATCGCGCGGATATGTCGTCCACACATTCGCCTCGGCTGAAGAGTTCCTGGGCTCGACCGATCTGAACGGCGCCAGCTGCGTGATCGCGGACGTGCAGATGCCAGTCATGTCTGGCATCGACCTCTTGATGCAGATGCGTACCCAGGGCTCGGCCACGCCGTTCATATTCATTACGGCCTTTCCGGATGAGAGCGTGCGCACACGTGCCCTGAGGGCCGGTGCACTCTGCTTCCTTGGCAAGCCGTTCGTCGCCTCCGAGCTGATGCAATGCCTGGAGATGGCGTTGGGAGGACGGGGGGATACTACGGCGTGATTTCCATCCTCATGGTGAGGACGCTGCGGAGCGGCCGTCTCGAACCAGGTCGGAACATGAGACAGCACGCTCGAGCCCCGTCTCAATCCACCTTGATGTCGGCCGCCCTGATGATCGGCCACCATTTTGCGATCTCGGCCTTCTGCCGCGCGCCGAGCGCTGCGGGGGTGAGCTGGTCGTTCGGCGGCATTTCGAGGCCGAGATTTTCCATCTGCTTCTTCACGGCGGCATCGCCGAGCGCCTCCACTACCGCGGCGTTGAGCCTCGATACGATCTCCTGCGGCGTGCCCTTGGGCACCCATAGGCCCGACCACAGCGTCATCTGAAAGCCCTTCAGTCCGGCCTCATCGGCGGTCGGGATTTCGGGCGCGGACGCCAGGCGCTTGTCGTCGCTGATCGCATAGGCACGGATGGTGCCGGCGCGGACCTGGTTGATGGAGTTGGAGGTCTGGTCGACGATGATGTCGATCTGGCCGGCGATGAGGTCGTTCAGCGCCGGCCCCGTGCCGCGATAGGGTACATATTGCAGCTTGATGCCGGAGACGCTCTCGAAATAAACGCCGGCGATGTGGCTGCCGGAGCCCGCGCCGGCCGTGCCCGCGGTCGCGGGCGCCGGACGCGCCTTCAGCCAGGCGAGCAGCTCTGTTAGCGATGTCGCCGGCACTGCGTTCTTGCTGACGACGATCATGGGATTGCTCGGCAACAGCACCACCGGCTCGAGATCGGCGACGAGATCGTAAGGGAGCTTGTAGACCGCTCCGTTGGCCACGTGGGTGCCAAGATGGCCGAACGAGATGGTATAGCCGTCAGGAGCGGAATGCACGGCGCGCCCCACCCCGATCGAGCCGCCGGCGCCGGTGACGTTCTCGACCACCACAGCCTGGCCGAGGCTCGCCCGCATGCGCTCGGCGAGCACGCGCGCCATCGCGTCCGAAGGCCCGCCGGCCGCGAACGGCACGATGATGGTGATGGGACGCGAGGGGTAGCTGTCTGCACGCGCGCCCGAAGTGAATCCAAGACCCGCGACGAGCAGCGCCAAAAGCAATTTACGCATCATGCCTCCTCACCTCCGCCCGAACTTTGGCTTGCGCGGCAGCGCCGCGTCTTTTGATTTGAGCAGAGCAATATCACGCTCTTGGCATTAGACACATCGTTGCGAATTACGTAATTCGTCGCGGCCCGCAGCATGAGGCTGGGGCGGGATGGTGCTTGGGAATGTCGCAGGCCCTTCTTGGCCGGCGCAATATGATCACAAGCTCATGACGACGGCACCGATAACGCCGCCCTACGCACCGCTTCTGCGGTGGATTCACTGGACCACTGCCGTCCTGTTCATCATAGCAATGCTGATCGGCTTCTATTGCGGCCTGCAGCAGCCGGGCACCTCGCCGCGCCGCGAATTGCTCGAAGTGCACAAATCGCTTGGCGAGACGCTATTTTTCCTGACGATGCTGCGACTGCTGGTTCGCGCCGCGACCAAGGCGCCGCCGCAGCCGGGTACGTCAAGCGCGCTCGTCCGGCTCGCGGCCGGATTGAACCATATCGTGCTCTATGCCCTGCTCGTTGCGATGCCGGTCACCGGATATTTGTTCTCATCAGCCGGCGGATACCGACTGAAATATTTCGGGACATTCGACCTGCCGCGCCTGTTCGCCGGCAATCAGGTCGTCGCGCATCTCGGCGAAGCCGTCCACGGCCTGCTTGCCTGGCTCGTCTACGCCACGGTCGCCGCGCATATCGGCGCGACGATCTGGCACGCCATCGTCAAAAGGGACAACACGCTGGCGCGCATGTTGCCGCCCCGCTCCGCGACACGATCCGTCCACGACCGAACCTGATCGGCTCGGACGAACTGTCAGAACTGCGAGAAGTCGATCGGCTTGTGGCGGTCGAGTGTGCGGGTGACCGGCGGCAGCGGATATTTCAGGCCGCTCGCACAGTTGAACAGCATCACGCGATCATTCTTGGTGACACGGCCGTCGGCAAGGCTCTGCGTGTATGCGGCGTAAGTCGCGGCACCCTCGGGGCACAAGAGCAGCCCCTCCTCGCGAGCGACCTCGCTCAACGCCGATGAAATCTTGTCGTCATCGACCGCGATGGCAAAGCCCTTGCTCTCGCGCACGGCGCGCAGGATCAGGAAATCGCCGATCGCCTGCGGTACGCGAATGCCCGAGGCGATCGTGTGGGCGTCCTCCCAGCGCGCCGCATGCTCGGTGCCTTCCTCATAGGCGCGCACCATCGGCGCACAGCCCGACGCCTGCACCGCAACCATGCGCGGGCGCTTCGACCCGATGAAGCCGATCTTCTCGAGCTCATCAAAGGCCTTCCACATGCCGATCAGGCCGGTGCCACCACCGGTCGGATAGAAAATCACGTCGGGTACGTCCCAGCCGAGTTGCTCGGCAAGCTCCAGCCCCATCGTCTTCTTGCCCTCGATCCGGTACGGCTCCTTCAGCGTGGAGGTGTCGAACCAGCCGACCTTCGCCTTGCCCTCGCCGACGATCTTGCCGCAATCGTCGATATAGCCGTTGACGCGATAGACGGTCGCGCCCTGGAGCTCGATCTCACTGACGTTCACCTCCGGTGTATCGGCCGGGCAGAAGATCGTGGTCTTGATGCCGCAGGAGGTCGCGTAAGCAGCGAGCGCAGCGCCGGCGTTGCCGTTGGTCGGCATTGCCATGTGATTGATGCCGAGCGCCTTGCCCATCGATACCGCCATGACGAGGCCGCGCGCCTTGAACGAGCCGGTCGGGAGGCGGCCTTCATCTTTCACGATGATCTCGCCGCCGCTGAGCTTTTGCGACAATTTTGGCAGCCGGATCAACGGCGTCGTGACCTCGCCGAGCGAGACGATGTCCTTGCACTTGCGTACCGGCAGCAGCTCGCGGTAGCGCCACATGTCGGCGGGACGCTGGCTCAGTGCATCCTTGGTCAGCGCCTTCTTCACGCCTGCGAGGTCGTAGCGCACGAGGAGCGGCTTGCCGGCCTTCGACAGATTGTGAACCTGGTCGGCCGGATAGTGATCGCCCTCCATCGCGCATTCGAGATGCGTGACGAAGGTCGGGCGCTCGATGGTGAGGTTGTCGTTGTCGTGCACGGGTTTCTCCCTCTTGTTGTTTTGTTCTCTATTTCAATCCGCAGTTCGCTCTCGTCATTGCGAGGAGCGAAGCGACGAAGCAATCCAGACTATTTCCGCGGATAGACTCAGGATTGCTTCGCTTCGCTCCAATGACGGCGGCTGTCAGATATTCAAGACGCGCCCATACGCATCCAGCACAGCTTCCTTCATCATTTCCGACAGCGTCGGATGCGGGAAGACCGTGTGCATCAGCTCTTCCTCGGTCGTCTCGAGGTTCATCGCGACGACGTAGCCCTGGATCAGCTCAGTAACTTCCGCGCCGATCATGTGGGCGCCGAGAAGCTGTCCGGTCTTCTTGTCGAAGATCACCTTGACGAGGCCCTGGTCCTCGCCGAGCGCGATCGCCTTGCCGTTGCCGACGAAGGGGAAGCGACCGACGCGGATTTCGCGGCCGCTCTCCTTGGCCTTGGCTTCGGTCAGGCCGACGGATGCGACCTGCGGATGGCAATAGGTGCAGCCCGGGATCATGTTCTTGTCCATGGCGTGCGGATGCAGGCCCTTGATCGCCTCGACACAGATCACACCCTCATGCTCCGCCTTGTGCGCCAGCATGGGGGGACCTGCGACGTCGCCGATCGCGTAAATGCCGGGCACGTTGGTCTTGCCGTAGCCGTCGATCACGATGCAGCCGCGGTCGGTTTTGACACCGAGCTTTTCGAGGCCGAGATTCTCGATATTGCCGACGACGCCGACGGCGGAGATCACGCGTTCGAACTCGGTCGTGACAGGCTTGCCCTTGCCGTCGTCGATGGTGGCGATGACGCTGTCGGCCTTCTTCTCGAGCTTGGTGACCTTCGTCGAGGACATAATCTTGATGCCCATCTTCTCGAAGCGCTTTCGCGCAAGGCCCGCGATCTCGGCGTCCTCGACCGGCAGGATCTGCGGCAGCACCTCGACCACGGTGACGTCCGAGCCCATAGTGTGGAAGAAGGACGCGAACTCGATGCCGATGGCGCCCGAGCCGACCACCAGCAGCGACTTCGGGATACGCTCCGGGATCATGGCCTCGAAATAGGTCCAGACCAGCTTCTTGTCGGGCTCGAGCCCCGGCAGCACGCGCGGCCGCGCGCCGGTCGCGATGATGATGTGCTTGGCCTGATAGGTCCCCTCGCCCAGCGTGCCCTTCGGCCCCTCGACGTCGGACTTCTTCACAGTGACCTTGCCGGGCGCATCGATCGAGGCGGCGCCCCAGATGACGCTGATCTTGTTCTTCTTCATCAGGAAGCCGACGCCGTCATTGAGCCGCTTCGAGACGCCGCGCGAGCGCTGCACCACCGCCTTCGGATCGAACGACACCTTCTCCGCCGACAGGCCGTAATCCTTGGCATGCTGCATGTAGTGATAGATCTCGGCCGAGCGCAGCAGCGCCTTGGTCGGGATGCAGCCCCAGTTCAGGCAGATGCCGCCGAGATAAGACTTTTCGACGATCGCCGTCTTGAGACCGAGCTGCGCGGCGCGGATCGCGGTGACGTAGCCGCCGGGACCGGAGCCGATGATGATGACGTCGAAAGATGTGTCGGCCATGCTCTATGCTCGTTCCCATCGTTCAACCGGCCTGGATATTCTGGCTCGTCATTGCGAGGAGCTCTTGCGACGAAGCAATCCAGTCTGCCGGTCACGTTCTGGATTGCTTCGCTTCGCTCGCAATGACGATGCGAATTCGCTTCGTCACACCATCATCATGACGGGATTTTCGATCAGCTGTTTGAACGCGCCGATCAGCTCGGCGCCGAGCGCGCCATCGATGGCACGGTGATCGCAGGACAGCGTCACGCTCATCATCTGCGCGATCTCGATCTTGCCGCCCCGCACGACGGGCCGCTCCTCGCTGGTGCCGACCGCAAGGATGGTCGCATGCGGCGGGTTGATCACCGCGGTGAAGTCCTTGATGCCGAACATGCCGAGGTTCGAGACGGCAGTGGTGCCGCCCTGGTATTCCTCCGGCTTCAGCTTGCGCGAGCGGGCGCGGGTCGCAAAATCCTTCATCTCGTTGGAGATGGTCGAGAGCGTCTTGGTCTCGGCCTTGCGGATAATCGGCGTGATCAGGCCACCGGGCATCGCCACTGCGACGCCGACGTCGGAATGGTGGTGCTTGACCATGCCGGACTCGGTCCAGCTCACATTGCAATTCGGGATCTTCTGTAATGCGACCGCCATCGCCTTGATGACGAAGTCGTTGACGGAGATCTTGTAGAGCGGCTTCTTCTCCTTGTCCTTCGGAGCTGCCGCGTTGATCTCCTCGCGCGCGACCAGCAGCTTGCCGATGTCGCAGTCGATGGTGAGATAGAAGTGCGGGACGTTCTGGATCGACGCGGTCAGGCGCTGCGCGATGGTGCGGCGCATGCCGTCATGCGGGACGATGTCATAGGAGCCCGGCTCGAACAGCGCCAGGATCTGCTTATCCGACATGGTCGGCGCGATCGAGGGCGCTCCTGACGGAGCTGCTGCCGGCGCTTTCAGGCCCTTGCCGGACTTGGCCTGCTCGACGTCGCGCGCGACCACGCGGCCGTGCGGGCCGGTGCCTGTAACCATCGAAATCTCGATGCCGGCGTCCTTGGCGAGCCGGCGCGCCAGCGGCGAGGAGAACACGCGGCCTCCCTGGCCATTGGTCTGCGCGGCCGGTGCGGCGGCCTGTGGCGCAGGAGCTGCAGCGGCAGCCGGTGCCGCCTTCGGAGCAGCCGGTGCGGGCGCCGGAGCCGGCGCAGCAGCCGGAGCTTCCGCAGCTTTCGGCGGCGCAGCCGACGCAGCCGGCTTGGCGGCGCCGGCAGCCTTCACGTCCTCGCCTTCGCCAGCGAGCACTGCGATCACGTCGTTGACCGGCACGTCCTGGGTGCCCTCGGGCACGAGGATCTTTGCGATCGTGCCTTCGTCGATCGCCTCGACCTCCATGGTGGCCTTGTCGGTCTCGATCTCGGCGATGACATCGCCGGATTTGACCTTGTCGCCCTCTTTCTTCAGCCACTTGGCGAGGTTGCCCTTCTCCATCGTCGGCGAAAGAGCGGGCATCAGGATGTTGATGGGCATGCTGACCTCACGAAGAACTTCTCAAAACGTCGTCTTCCGACCCACCGGAAGACGAACTGACCAAGATTAGTTGCCGATGTCGCCCTGCCACAGGCGCTCATTGGCGGGATTGGAATGCCACGTCGTCATCATGGCGGTAGAGCAGTCGTCGGCAAGATCGATCCTGGGGGATGCCGAACTTGTCGAGAAAGTCCTTGGAGCCGGGAAGGCCTCGGCCTCGCCAATCGCCTTCCGCATGAAATCGTCGTGATAGGATTCGACCGCCACGCTCAGTGCCCCTTCTGCCCGCGCGGCGTCGTGGTGCCCATGTCGGTCGGACGCTCGATCTCGGCCTCGAACATGTCGAGGATTCGGCCCAGCGCCTCTTCCTCGCTCATCTCGCTCTCGCGCGCATAGGCGCGCGCGGCGTGGCGGGCGAGATCGACCAGCAGGAGGCCCCACATGTCGGGCTCCTCAAAGGCACGCTGGAACGCCATCGACAGCCCGCCGTCGAGCACGAACACGCGCAGAATCTCGATCGCGTCCTCGCGTCCAATCACGTCAGGCGGAAGTGGCTGTTCCTTGGGCCCTGCCATGGTCTACCTGTAGCAGACGGCTTTGGCGGCCTCGACCACTTCGGCTGCCGAGGGCAGCGCGAGCTTCTCCAGGTTCGCGGCATACGGCATCGGCACGTCCTTGCCGGAGACGCGCGTCACCGGCGCATCCAGGTAGTCGAAGGCATGCTCCATGATGCGCGCGGCGATCTCGGCGCCGACGCCGCTCTGGGCCCAGCCCTCCTCCACCGTGACGGCACGGCCGGTCTTCTTGACGGAGTTTATGATGGTCTCGGTGTCCATCGGCCGCAGCGTGCGCAGGTCGATCACCTCGGCCTCGATGCCGTCCTTGGCAAGCTCGTCCGCCGCCTTCAGCGCATAGGTCATTCCGTTCGACCACGAGATGATCGTGACGTGGCTGCCCGAGCGCACGATGCGCGCCTTGCCGATCGGGATCACGTAGTCGTCGAGCTTCGGCACTTCGCCGGTGTGGCCATAGAGAACTTCGTTCTCGAGGAAGATCACCGGATTGGGATCGCGGATCGCGGCCTTGAGCAGGCCCTTGGCGTCCGCAGCCGAATACGGCGCGATCACCTTCAGGCCCGGAACGTGCGAGTACCAGGAGGAGTAATCCTGGCTATGCTGGGCCGCGACGCGCGCAGCGGCGCCGTTGGGGCCGCGGAAGACGATCGAGCAACCCATCTGGCCGCCGGACATATAGAGTGTCTTGGCGGCGGAGTTGATGATCTGATCCATCGCCTGCATGGCGAAGTTGAAGGTCATGAACTCGACGACCGGCTTCAGGCCGGCCATCGCCGCACCGACGCCGATGCCGGCAAAGCCGTGCTCGGTGATCGGCGTGTCGATGACGCGCTTGGCGCCGAATTCCTGCAGGAGGCCCTGCGTGATCTTGTAGGCGCCCTGATACTCCGCGACCTCCTCGCCCATCACGAAGACGTCGGCATCGCGACGCATCTCTTCGGCCATGGCGTCGCGCAAGGCTTCGCGGACGGTCTGCTTCACCATCTCGGTGCCGGCGGGCACTTCGGGGTCCGGCTCGGCAACGGCGGCCGGAGCGGACGGTGCAGCTTTCGGAGCAGGCGCCTCGCTCTTGGCTTGCGCGGGCGGCGCGGATTCCGCGGACGGCTTTGCCGGTGCCGGCGCCTTGGCGAGGTCAGCGGCGCTCTCGCCGTCGGCGAGAATCGTCGCGATCGGCGTGTTCACGGCAACGTCGGCGGTGCCTTCGGGGATCAGGATCTTGCCGAGCGTACCCTCATCGGTCGCCTCGACCTCCATGGTCGCCTTGTCGGTCTCGATCTCGGCGATCACGTCGCCCGACTTGATCGTCTCACCCTCTTTTTTCAGCCATTTGGCGAGGTTGCCCTTTTCCATCGTGGGCGACAGCGCGGGCATCAGCACTTGAATTGGCATATTGACTCCAAAAGAAAGCTTGCGCGCTTTAGCGATAAACGTCTGTCCAGAGCTCGGACACATCCGGCTCGGGATCATGCTGGGCAAAATCGGCGGAGGCATTCACGATGTCGCGGACCTCGGCGTCGATCGCCTTGAGGTCCTGCTCGCTAACGTTGGCGGCCAGGAGGCGGTTGCGTACCTGCTCGATCGGATCCTGGTCGTGGCGAACCTTCTCGACCTCCTCGCGCGTGCGGTACTTTGCAGGGTCCGACATCGAGTGGCCGCGGTAGCGGTAGGTCTGCATCTCCAGGATGACCGGGCCCTTGCCGGCGCGGCACCAGGCAACCGCCTCGTCGGCCGCAGCCTTCACCGCACGGACATCCATGCCGTCGACCTGATGACCGGGGATGTTGAAGGACAGGCCGCGCTTGGAGAAATCCTGCTGCGCCGAGGCGCGCGACACCGAGGTGCCCATGGCGTAGCGGTTATTCTCGATGACGAAGATCACCGGCAGCTTCCAGAGCTCCGCCATGTTGAAGCTCTCATAGACCTGGCCCTGGTTGGCCGCACCATCGCCGAAATAGGTGACGGCGACGTTGTCGTTGCCGCGATAGTGGTTGGCGAAAGCGAGCCCCGCACCGAGGGAGACCTGGGCGCCAACGATGCCGTGGCCGCCGTAAAACTTCTTCTCCACGCTGAACATGTGCATGGAGCCGCCCTTGCCCTTGGAATAGCCGCCGCGGCGTCCCGTGAGCTCGGCCATGACGCCGTTGGCCTCCATGCCGGTGGCGAGCATATGGCCGTGGTCGCGATAGCCGGTGATGACCTGGTCGCCATCCTTCAGCGCCATCTGCATTCCGACCACCACGGCCTCCTGGCCGATATAGAGGTGGCAAAAGCCGCCGATCGCACCCATGCCGTAGAGCTGGCCGGCCTTCTCCTCGAATCGCCGGATCAGGAGCATGTCGCGAAGCGCCTTGAGCTCCTGCTCTCTCGTGAATTCCGGGGGCGAACCGCCGTTGGTCTTGTCCTGGGGAGCGCTTGCGGCGGCTTTCTTGGGTGCGGCCATAGGAATTCCGGGTCAGAGAAAACTAAGCCCTCTCTAACCCAAGTCTATCGCGCGCGAAAGCACCGCAGCGACATCGCGCGACATTCATTATGCCGCACTGCAACGTGACCGAAATATTGCAAAACCTTTGGCGCCGATCGGGCAACAATTGCTCCCCCAGAGGGGGCCGGCCTCACCAGCCGAGCTCCCGCAGATAGGCTGCACGGGCGTCAACTCCAGTATGCGTGAAGTCGGTAAAGACCCCATCCACGCCGAGACGGAAGAATTTGAGATATTCGAGGCTTGGATCGCCGTGGTAGTCGCCAGCCAGATACTTCTTCTCGTTTCGGAAAGTGAAGACATGCACGAACAGGCCGAGCTTGTGCGCATCGGCAACGAGGCTGGTTGCTTCCTGCGTCGAAGCCTCCGGCGTCGATCCCTTGTAGGGCGTGCCGTCGGCGTTGCTGTGCTTCCACGGAGAAATCTTGAGCGGAACGATGTAAGCCTTCCACGGACCAATGCCGTCGGCATAGGTCTTGATTTCCGCAAGACCCTCGGGGGTCACCATCGCATCGTACAAGCGCGCGTCACCGGAAACCGTCCAGTCGAACGGACGCGAATTGGTGATGTTGTTATTGAGGACCTTGCCGGTCTTGAAGTCGACACCATTGCCATCGATGAGCTGGACCTGCCGCGTCTCCAGGCCATGGCTGCGCATGTATTTCAGGCTGCCAGGCTCGAAGCTCTGAACAAAGATGGGGGCCTCCTTTGAGTTGAGGCCGTTGTCCTTGATGATCTTGATCAAGGCATCCTCGAGCGGGTGGCTGCCGGGCGCGCCACAGCCATTGGCGATCGCCTGGGCGTTGTTCCAGGACGGATTCTTGGTTTCCGGATAGACGCTGATGGGACGCCCCGTCTCCTTGCTCTTGGCCTTGGCGATATCGATGATGTCCTGGAAACTGATGATCGGGAACTTGCCGTCGAAGACCTTCGGCCTTTCGTTGGCCGCATCATAGGTGGTCCCGGCGATCCAGTCCTTCAGCTCGGCCATGGTGAAGTCGGTGATCGACCAATCATTGGTATGGTCTTCGCCATCCACGATCAGCGATTTCAGCACGGATTTGGGGTCGGCCGGATTGGTGAGATCCGTGAGATAGTCAGCAGGTGTGCTGGGGGAAGAAGGAGCCTTGACGCGCACGCCGGGCACCGTGCGCTTGCGAGCCGCGACCGCCGCATTGGTCTTCGCCACCTCGGCAACGTTGGTATTGTCGTTCAGCCAGGGGTTGTGACGCGCGACCAGGACACAATCCTTGGTCAGGTGCAGGTCCTCTTCGAGCGCGTCGGTTCCAAGCGCCGCGGCAAGGTCATACGACGCCTCGGTCTCTTCAGGCACCAGCCCCGGGAGGCCGCGATGTCCGAGGATCAGTGGCGGCTTACCGTCAACGGTCAAGAAGTTCTTGGCGCCGGCCGGCGCCGAGCCGGTCTGTGCGAAGGCCAGCGAGGGGACCAATGCCAAAGCGGCCACGCCGAGCAGCATCGCTCCGGCACAGACATTCCGTCGTGAACGATGGTCCGTCATGGTCAAGTCTCCGTCTTTTGCCCGGCATCGCTTCGACGCCACAAGGGCCGAACTGAATAGGATCGTTCTCTGACAGACGGATGACGGTCGGCTGGACAAAAGCTCCTGAAATGCAACAGGGACACGCGCGGATCGACGACCGCATCCGAACGCGTCCGCGCTTGTCGCATGGTCGGAACGGGCGGCGCAGGGGCGCGCCGCCCTCTCCGCCGATCAGAAGAAGCCGAGCTTCTTCGGGCTGTAGCTGACCAGGAGGTTCTTGGTCTGCTGATAGTGATCGAGCATCATCTTGTGGGTCTCGCGGCCGACACCCGACTGCTTGTAGCCGCCGAACGCCGCGTGGGCGGGATAGGCGTGGTAGCAGTTGGTCCAGACCCGGCCTGCCTGGATGGCGCGGCCGAAGCGGTAGCAGCGGTTGGCATCGCGGCTCCAGACACCGGCCCCTAAGCCATAGAGCGTGTCGTTGGCGATCGATAGCGCCTCCTCGTCCGTCTTGAAGGTCGTGACCGACACGACGGGGCCAAAGATCTCCTCCTGGAAGATCCGCATCTTGTTGTGACCCTGGAACACGGTCGGCTGGACGTAGTAGCCGCCTGCGAGATCGCCGCCGAGGCTGGCGCGGCCACCGCCGGCCAGGACCTTTGCCCCTTCCTTCTTGCCGATGTCGATATAGGAAAGAATTTTCTCCAGCTGTTCACCGGAGGCCTGGGCACCGATCATGGTGTCCGCGGCGCGCGGATCCCCCTGCTTGATGGTGGCGACGCGCTCGAGCGCCCGCTCCATGAAGCGGTCGTAGATGTCCTCATGGACCAGCGCGCGGCTCGGACAGGTGCAGACCTCGCCCTGGTTGAGCGCGAACATCACGAAGCCTTCGATCGCCTTGTCGAAGAAGTCGTCGTCTTCGGCGGTGACGTCCTTGAAGAAGATGTTCGGCGACTTGCCGCCGAGCTCGAGGGTAACGGGAATGAGGTTCTGGGCGGCATATTGCATGATCAGCCGGCCCGTCGTGGTCTCGCCGGTGAAGGCGATTTTTGCGATACGCGGGCTGGAGGCGAGCGGCTTGCCGGCCTCGAGACCAAAGCCGTTGACGATGTTGAGCACGCCGGGAGGCAAGAGGTCGCCGACGATCTCGGCCCAGACCATGATCGAGGCCGGCGTCTGCTCGGCCGGTTTCAGCACCACGCAATTGCCGGCGGCGAGCGCAGGCGCGAGCTTCCAGCACGCCATCAGCAGCGGGAAGTTCCAGGGAATGATCTGGCCGACCACGCCGAGCGGCTCATGGAAATGATAGGCGATGGTGTCGTGGTCGATCTCGCCGATCGAGCCTTCCTGGGCACGAACGACGCCTGCGAAGTAGCGGAAGTGATCGATCGCGAGCGGCAGGTCGGCTGCGCGGGTCTCGCGGATCGGCTTGCCATTGTCCCAGGTCTCGGCGATTGCGAGCCGCTCGAGGTTCTCTTCCATGCGCTCTGCGATCCGATTCAGGATTGCGGCGCGCTCCGCAACGCTGGTGCTGCCCCAGGCAGCCTTGGCGGCGTGCGCGGCATCGAGCGCAGCTTCGACGTCCTGGTGATCGGAGCGCGCGATCTTGCAGACAACCTGACCGTTCACGGGCGAGGCGTTGTCAAAATACTTGCCGGAGATCGGCGCTACGAATTTGCCGCCGATGAAATTGTCGTACTTCGCGGCGAAGGGTACTTGTGCGACGTTGAGGAATTCGACCTTGTTCATATTCACTCCCGATGTTGCTGTTTGCGCGATCGTCGTGCGTTCACGACTTGCGCAGACGATGAAGCGGGAGGCGTTTTCTGTCAGCCAGGGTGGACGCGTTGATGGAGGCGACCTGTCGCAGTTCTGCGACAGGTGAAGTGGCCCTCACGCATTCAGACCTCATCCTGAGCAGCGCATTCTTGAGCCACATCGTCATTGCGCGCAATGACGATTGAGGAAACGAGCGAACGCTCAGTGCTTCAGCTCGAAGCGCTTGAGCTTTCGGTGCAGCGTGGCGCGGCTGACGCCGAGGGCCTTGGCGGCGGCGGAAACATTGCCGCCCGCGCGCAACAGCGCGCGCTGCAACACGGCACGCTGACCACCGGCGAAGTGATCTGGAGCCGCATCGCCACCGAGAAGATCGGCTGCGGGCACCGGCTGCAACGGGCGGCCGGGCGCGATCCCAAGTCCGACACGGGCGGACCTCGTCGCGCCTATCACGAGATCATCCGCATCGACCGCGACGAGACCACCGCAATGGCCGTCGGCTGACGCCGTCAGCACGATGCGGGCGTGGGCGAAGGCGTTGCGGAACAGATCAGCCTCGATGCGCCGTGCCGCTTCGCCTGCCGCGAGCGCGATCAGGTTGGCGAAGGCGTCGGTGCGGTCGGCGCGGCAGGAGGAGACGTCGAGCACGCCGGCGAGCATCCCGTCATGATCGTAGATCGGGACAGCGGTGCAGCTCAGAAGCGTATTGCGGGCGAAGAAATGCTGCTCGCGATCGATGGTCAGCGGCCGCTGCTCGACGAGGCACGTTCCGATTCCGTTGGTGCCTTCATGCTCCTCGCTCCAGAGCGCGCCTATCCAAAGGCCCCAGGATTGGAACGTGGGGTCGTCGGCCGGCGTGCCGCGACGATCGACCGGAATCCCCTCGCGATCGGCGAGCAGCACGCAGCAGCCGGCAGCTCCGACCGCCTGGTAGAGCCGGTCCATGGTGCCTTGGGCAGCACTGAGCAGTGGCGCGATCCGCTCGCGCGCATGGTGCAACTCAGTCTCGGTGAGACGGGTCGTCGGCCGATGGCCTGCAGGATCGAGATGATGCAATCGGGAGGAACGGCGCCACGAGGCCACGAGCGCGGAGCGTGCCGCCTGGCCTGACGCGATGGCGGCCTCGACGCGGGCCGCGTGATGCGGGGGCATTTGCCCATTCATCACTGTTTCCTCCCGATGGCAGTCTAGATGCTGCCGACGTCGCTCGATTGATCTGCCTCAATCCTGAAAGTGCCGCGCGCAAGAAGGCATGAACCCGCACCGCCGTTGCCGTCAAGACGGAAGTGCCACATCCACTTACGACCTTCGACATAGGCGAAAAAACCGAATAACGCCGCACTGTCGCAAAAGTTGGAATGCGCGTTTCACGCGGCGATCGAAAAACAGAATAGAGCGCAAACGGCGCGTGACCTATGCTGAAAGCATCAAGTAACTTTCAGCAGGTGCCGTCGTGACCAACCCGTTCTCACTCTCAAGGCGTTCCCTGCTCGGCGCGCTAGCAGGCGGACTCGTTGCCGGCGGTGCGAAAGCCCAAGGCAAGCCGGCAGAGATCGATCTCAGCGGCGTCACGCTGCGCGTCGCCTATTACAAGGGCGGCTGGCCCGCCGTGCTCCAGGCAGCCGGCGAAGACAGGACGCCCTACAAGATCGACTGGAAGGAGCTCAACAACGGCGTGCTGCACATCGAGGCGCTGAACAGCGACGCGCTCGATCTCGGCTCGGGCAGCGAGATTCCCGCGATGTTCGCCGCGCGCAAGAATGCCAGCGTGCGCTTCATCGCAGTCACCCACGAAGACCTCAACACCCAGGTCACGGTTGCGGCCAAGGACACGCCGATCCATTCGATCGCCGATCTCAAAGGCAAGAAGGTCGGGTATGTCCGCGCCACCACCGCGCATTATTTCCTCGCCAAGCAGCTCGAGGAAGCCGGGCTGACCTTCAACGACATCGAGGCCATCAACCTGACACCGTCGGACGGTTATTCCGCTTTCGCCTCGGGCAAGCTCGATGCGTGGGCGATCTATGGCTACAACGGCCAGCTCGCGATCTCCAGGCAGGGCGCGCGCCTGCTCAAGACCGGCGTCGGCTATCTCTCCGGAAATTTCCCGATCTATGCCAATCCGAAGGCGATCGACGATCCCTTGCGGCATGCGGCGCTCGCCGACTTCCTGCTGCGCATCCAGCGCGCCTATGCCTTCGCCAACAGGAATTTCCAGGTCTATGCGACGGCGCAGGTCGCGGAGACGCATCTGCTGCTCGAGGACATCCTCGATCAGTTCGCCCATCGCAGCGCCGATTTCTCGCTCGTGGGCGTCACGCCGGATGTGCCGGTGACCCATCAGAAGGTTGCCGACACTTTCCTCAAGCTCGGCGTGCTCGACGCGCAGACTGACGTCGCAAAATTCTGGGACACGAGTTTCAGCGACGTCCTCGCCAAGGGCGCGGCGAAGCTGGCAACGCTCTGACCTTGCTCCGTCATCAGCCTCTCATGGTGAGGAGCGCGGGACGCGCGTCTCGAACCATGAGGCGCACCAATTTTTCCCGCGGCCATCCTTCGAGACGCACGCGTTCCGCGGGCTCCTCAGGATGAGGTGTAGAGAGCGTTACAACGCAGGAGGTTTAGTTCGAATTGTTCATCCGCACGAGGTCGTGCGGATTGACGAACTGGAGCTGGAAGCGCGCACGCTCGTCCAGCATGTCGGGGTCGATCTTTTCCGAGCGCAGTAGCGACACCCGCTGCTCGCCCTCGGCGCGCTCGCGCTTCAGCCGCGCGAGTTCACTGGTCAGCGCGATGATCTCCTGGTCGAGCTCCTGGCGAGCGTTGAGGCCGTATTTGCCGGTGTAGGCGTTGATGCCGAAATAGCCGACGATCGCGGCCGCCATGGCGTAGAGCGCAAGGCCGGTCAGAATCGATTTGAGGCGCGCACGCGTGACCATGTCCCGCAAGATGGGACAGGTTGGTTAAGGGAGTGCTAATCCCGAATGATGGATGAGATCGGGCACAGTTTCACCACGCGTCATGGCCGGCCTTGTGCCGGGCATCCACGTTCTTCGTCCCGGTAAACACGTGGATGGCCGGAACAAGCCCGGCCATGACGCAGAGTTGGACGTGCCCTACGGTTGTGAGGGCCCAGCCAGCTAATCAGCCCTGATGCTTGGCCACGTGCGCGGCGAAGGCGTCGATGTACTGCTGGAGCACCGTCTTCAGCGAGTCCTTGACCAGGTTGCCCGCGGCGTCGAAGGCGTCGCCAACGGCGTTCAGGTAAGTCTCCGGCTGCTGCATGATTGCCCCGGTAATGCCCGGCAGGATGTTCTGGAGCGTTTTCGCGGCACTGACTCCGCCCTGCGGGCCCGGCGAGTTGGAGATGATACCGACCGGCTTGCCATTGAACGAGCTCTTGCCATAGGGCCGCGAAGCAACGTCGATGGCGTTCTTCAGGACGCCCGGGATCGCGCGGTTGTATTCAGGAGTCACGAACAGGACGCCGTTCGACTTCTGGAGCTTTTCGCGGAAGGCCAGCCAGTCGGCCGGGGGAGCCGCTTCCAGATCCTGGTTGAAGAACGAGATGCCGGCGGGCGTGACCACCTCGAGCGAAAGCGAGCTAGGCGCGAGCTTCGCGAGCGCGTTGGCGATCTTGAGCGAAAAGCTCTCCTTGCGCAGGCTGCCGGCGATCGTGACGATGTTGTAGGCCATGGTTGTCCTTGAACCTCTAAGCGGGAAATGGGCTCGCGCACTTAATCCACCTCGGCGAGAGGATGCAAGTGCATGAACCGTTTCGATTTGGAAACGCAGCGTTTCGCGAAAGCGACCAGTCGCCCAAAACAATCGGGCCGCCAGGCGGCGGCCCGATCAACTGACGCGAACAACTGAACCGATCAGATCGTCGGATTCCAGGCCGAAGGAACCAGGCGATATTTGGCGCCGTCCTTCTCGATGTGGCCGATCGACGGGAAGGTGAAGTGGAAGCCGACCACCGTCGCCTTCTCTGCTGCCGCCATGTCGTAGAACTTGTGGCGCGTCTGCTGCGCGAGAGCACCATCGGTGTCGAAGGCAACGTGCCAATCCGGATTGCGCAGGAACAGCTCGGGAATGTTGGTGACGTCGGACTGGAGCAGCACCTTGGCATTGCCCGACGCGACGGCGAATGAGGTGTGTCCGGGCGTATGCCCGGGCGTTCCGATGGAGGTGATGCCGGGCGCAACCTCCTTGCCCCAATCATACTTCGTCACCTTGGTTTCAAGACCCGCAAAGGTCTTCTTCACGTTGGCGAAGTAGTTCTTCATCATCTCGTTGGACTGGGCCTTGGCGGCGTTCTCGTCGCTCGTCCAGAATTCCCATTCCTTGGCCGGCACCATCAGCTCTGCATTCGGGAAGGCCACAGTCCCGTCCGCGAGGCGAACGCCGTTGGTGTGGTCGGGATGAAGGTGAGAGAACAGCACGACATCGATGCTCTTCGGATCGACGCCCGCGGCCGCGAGGTTCTGAAGGGTCCGGCCAACGGCACCCTTGCTCGCCTCGAAATTCGCAATACCGTTACCGGTGTCGATCAGCACCAGCTTGCTGCCGGTGTTGATGAGCTGCGGGTTGAACGGGATCGTGACCATGCCCTTCGGCATGTAGGCGGCGTCGGCGGCGGCGAGCGCCTCCTCCTTCGGGATGTTGGTGACGAACTTGTCGGGCATCGGGAAGGTGCGCGCCCCGTCATTGATCGAGGTGCATTCGTAGGAACCGACCTTGTAGCGATAGAAGCCCGGCGCCTGCGCGCCGCTTTGCGGCACCGCGGCATTGGCTGACGTGGTTCCCAGGCGAGACAGGCTCGCCGCGCCAACGGCGGCGGCGCCGGCAAGCAGGTGACGGCGGTTGAGTTCGGTCATGGGAATGTCCCCTTCTGAGCGTTGCGGTTTTTTCCGCTTTCAATTGCGGCGGGAATGTTCTCCCGCCTTGCTCAGAACGCAAGACCTTCTTTGGTCACGCTCGCGTCGGCCTCACGCAAATTTATTTGGGTTGATGAGGAATTTTTCGCCAGTCGCCCGTTTGGCGTACAGCGCGATGTTGGCCGGATCGAGCGCCTCTGGAAGCGACACCACCTTGGTGTAGTGACTGGCAAACGTCGTCTTCAATTCGCTCGCGACCCGCTGACGCAACCGTCCGATCTCGGCCGGCCCGATCTTCTGGAGGAACGGCGTCAACAGCCAGCCGCCGACGCCCCAGGCCATGCCGAAGCCGGGCGGCAGCTCGATCGGCCGCGTGTCGAGCATGCCGTAAACATAGACCTGCTTGTGCACGCTGGAACCGTAGCGGCTGTACTCCTTGGCCGTCTTGTTGATCGCAACTTCCATGCACCTCAGGATGTTGCCGGCGAGCCTGCCGCCGCTGATGGCATCGAAGGCGATGGTGGCGCCGGTCTCGACCAGCGCATTGGTGAGATCGTCAAGGAAGCTCGGCGCAGTGGAATCGACGACGTATTTGGCGCCGATTTTGTGCAGGATGTCGGCCTGCTCCTTGCTCCGCACGATGTTGACGAGCGGGATTCCGTCCTTGATGCAGATCTTGTTCAGCATCTGCCCGAGATTGGACGCAGCCGCCGTGTGCACCAGCGCCTTGTGGCCCTCGCGGCGCATGGTCTCGGTCATGCCGAGCGCGGTGAGCGGATTGACGAACCAGGACGCGCCCTCAGCTGCAGTCGTGCCCTCGGGCAGCGGCTGACAGTCCCTCGCCTTCAAGGTCCGGTACTGCGCGTACATCGCGCCGCCGATCATCGAGACCGTCTTGCCCATCAGCGCCTTCGCGGCGTCAGAGGAGCCGGTCCTGATGACGACACCGGCGCCCTCATTGCCAACCGGCAGTGACTGGTCGAGCCGGGCGCCCATCGCCTGCATCGCACCATCCGGCACCTTGGCGGTGATAACGGGCGTATCCTTCGTGCCCGACGCCTTCGCGGTGCTCATGTCGGCGGCGCCGACCAGCAGACCGAGATCCGACGGGTTGATCGGCGTCGCCTCGACGCGGACGACGACCTCGTCCTCGGCGGGCTCGGGGGTCGGCACGTCGACCAGTGAGATCTCGAGCTCGCCGCTCTTCTTGATCAGAGAACGCAACTGAAGTCCGTTTCTGCCGTCGCTCATGTCGACCTCCCCTCTTCTGCTCGTTGCTTACGCGAGCGCCTTCAGCGCCGCCTTGCCGGGATAGACGGCCTGCTTGCCGAGCTGCTGCTCGATGCGCAGGAGCTGATTGTATTTGGCGGTGCGATCCGAGCGCGCAAGGGAGCCGGTTTTGATCTGGCCACAATTGGTGGCGACCGCGAGATCGGCGATGGTGGAATCCTCGGTCTCGCCGGAGCGGTGCGACATGACGGAGGTGTAGCCCGCCTTGTGCGCCATCTCGACGGCAGCGAGCGTTTCGGTCAGCGTGCCGATCTGGTTGACCTTGATCAGGATCGAGTTGGCCCGGCCCGCCTTGATGCCCTCGGACAGGCGCCTGACGTTGGTGACGAAGAGATCGTCGCCGACCAACTGGCACTTCTTGCCGATGAGATCGGTGAGCTCCTTCCAGCCGTCCATGTCGTCCTCCGACATGCCGTCCTCGATGGTGACGATCGGATAGCGCGACACGAGGTCGGCGAGATACTTGGCTTGCTCGGAGATCGAGCGGGTCTTGCCCTCGCCTTCATAGACGTATTTGCCGCCCTTGAAGAACTCGGTCGAGGCGCAGTCGAGTCCGAGCACGACGTCGGAGCCCGCCTTGAAGCCGGCCTTGCCGATTGCGTTCATGACGAATTCGAGCGCGGCGTCCGCCGACGGCAGGTTCGGCGCGAAGCCGCCTTCGTCGCCGACATTGGTGTTGTGGCCGGCCTTCTTCAGTTCGGACTTCAGCGTGTGGAAGACTTCCGCGCCGTAGCGCAGACCTTCGGCGAAGCTCGTGGCGCCGACCGGCAGGATCATGAACTCCTGGAAGTCGATCGGGTTGTCGGCGTGGACGCCGCCATTGATGATGTTCATCATCGGCACCGGCAGGAGCCGCGCCGAGGTGCCGCCAACGTAACGATAGAGCGGCATGTCGAGGGATTGCGCGGCCGCCTTGGCGCAGGCGAGCGACACGCCGAGGATGGCGTTGGCGCCGAGACGGCTCTTGTTCGGCGTACCGTCGAGATCAATCATGACCTGGTCGATCTGAACCTGGTGCTCGACGTCCATGCCGCTGAGCGCCTCATAGATCTCGCCGTTGACGGCGCCGACGGCCTTCGAGACGCCCTTGCCGAGATAGCGGGCCTTGTCGCCATCGCGCAGTTCCACCGCCTCATGGGCGCCGGTCGAGGCGCCCGAGGGCACCGCAGCGCGGCCGAGCGAGCCGTCTTCCAGCACGACGTCGACCTCGACGGTGGGATTGCCACGGCTATCGAGAATTTCGCGGCCGATGATGTCGACAATGGCGGTCATGATTGCGCTTCCATTCGTTAGAGCTGTCAGTTCGCGGGGGCGTCTTACACGGAGCGCAAGCAAATGTGAACGCTCGGGAGACCCAGTTCGACTGACGCTTGAAGAGCCTCAGACTAAACTTGATCGGCGCGTCCAACCTCAATCATAAGCAGTCGGGGTAACGCCATGAATCGCCGCCAGTTTCTCGCTTCCAGCGCCGCCCTCCTGGCCACTCGCCCAAGTTTTGCGCAGGAGGGCCCGTTCCGGACAAAATATTTCCCGATCAGCCCTGGCATCGGCCTGCACGACCTCACCCCCGCCCCCGACGGGATGATCTGGTTCACTGCGCAAGGCAAGGGCATGCTGGGCAAGCTCGACCCGAAGGATGGCTCGTTCAGGACGGTCGACCTCGGCCAGGGCGCGGCTCCCCATGGCGTGACCATCGGCCCCGACGGCGCGCCGTGGATCACCGAGGGCGGCCAGAACGCGATCGCGCGGGTCGACCCGGGCTATCTGAAGGTCACGCTGTTCCGCCTGCCCGAAAAATTTGCCTATGCCAATCTCAACACCGGCGTGTTCGACAAGGCTGGCACCTACTGGTTCACCGGACAGTCTGGCTATTATGGCCGGCTCGTGCCGAAATCCGGAGAGATGACGGTGTTCACGGCGCCGAAAGGCGTCGGGCCCTATGGCATCACAGTGACGCCCAAGGGCGACGTCTGGTACGCCTCGCTCGCCGGCAGCTACATCGCCAGGATCGATCTTGCGACCGGCAACGCCAGCGTCGTGCAGCCGCCGACGCCGAATGCGGGCTCGCGGCGCGTCTGGTCGGATTCGAAGAGCCGGATCTGGGTCAGCGAGTGGAACAGCGGGCACGTGTCGGTGCACGATCCCGCCAACGGTTCGTGGAAAACCTGGAAGCTGCCGGGCGATCACCCTCGCGCCTACGCGGTTTTCGTCGACGACAAGGACAAGGTCTGGCTGACAGATTTTTCCGCCAACGCCATCGTCCGCTTCGATCCCGCGACCGAGAAGTTCAACGTCTTCGCCAGCGACAAGCCAAACGCGAATGTGCGCCAGCTCGACGGAAGGCCGGGTGAGCTGTGGGGTTGCGAGTCCGGCAACGACCGGATGGTCATGATCCAGACCGTCGCTTGAGGTTGACGTCAAGCCCCGCTTGCGTCCATGTCAGCGTCCCCAGAGCGCGATCGTATCGCGCTCTGGCTTTTTCGACTGAGCATGATCCCTTCGGAAAACCGGTGCCCACTTTTCCGGGATCATGCTCCAAAGGACGCAAACACGATGACGAAAAAACCTCTCCAGCTCGGCCGTGCGGTCGAATGGCCGCACACGCCGGAAGAAGCCCAGCTCGACCGCGTGCCCAACCCGCAGAAGGACACGGACTATCTGGTGCGCTTCACCGTGCCGGAATTCACCTCGATCTGCCCGGTCACCGGCCAGCCGGATTTTGCCCATCTCATGATCGACTACGCACCGGGCCAGTGGCTGCTGGAGTCGAAATCGCTCAAGCTCTACGTCGCGAGCTTCCGCAATCATGGCGCCTTTCACGAGGACTGCACGGTGATGATCGGCAAGCGCATCGCATCCGAGATCAAGCCGAAATGGATCCGCATCGGCGGCTACTGGTATCCGCGCGGCGGCATCCCGATCGACGTGTTCTGGCAGACCGGCCGCGTGCCGAAGGGCCTGTGGGTACCGGAGCAAGGCGTCGCGCCGTACCGCGGGCGGGGCTAGTGCTTGATCGGCCGCTTCGCTGATGATCCTCGCTTGGGCGTCGTGCGGTCTCGCTTCAATGCAACCCGACGCGCCGCCTCCAGCGCGGATCGCGCCCACGCAACGAGTTCATCGGGGTCGTCGAACAGGCGTTCCGGTGCCCGCCAGAACGCGAGATCGATGGTGCCGCCTTTCTTCTCGTAGTTCAGAGGCGGAAACGCTTCCGCCTCCCTCAGAATTGCGCGGTTGCCATCATCGACGCGGAAGTAAAGCGTATCGTCTTTTACCATCCCCAACATGACGCCATCGCAGAACACGCCTGTCTTGCCGAACATGCGCCGTACCGTGATGCGTCCGAGCGGCGCGAGCTGCTCGCGCAGAAACTCTATGAAGCTGTCGCCGGCAACCATGCTCGCTCCCTCAGGGGAGCACTATGTTAGCGCCGCAATACGCCCGATCAAACGCGCGCATCCGCCGGCGCGCGCTGCCTGAGCAGGCGGGCGCAGACCAGTCCCAGCACCACCATGATCCCTGCGCTTGCAAATAGGGTCGGCCCCTTGCCGGCATGGGCGAGTCCGAAGCCATAGGCGAGCGGCCCGACGGTCTGTCCCATGAAGAAGAAGAACGAATGCAGCGACATCGCGGTCGCCCGCGCTCCGATCGACAGCTCGCTGGCAAACACCTGCAAACAGCCGTGGATCATGTAGAAGCCCCAGCCCATCAGCAGCATGCTGGCAAATTGCAGCTTCCAGCCGGGACCAAAGGCGAGCGCAACGAGCTGAACGCCGACGAGGCTCGCACCCGCAATCATCATGCCCTTGACGCCGAGCCGCGGCAGGAAATGTGACACGGTGAAGGTGTAGAACAGCCCGCCGATCGCAAAACCTGCGATGACAATGCCCGCAATCGATAGCGATTTCTCGCCGAGATCGAACAAGAAGGCCGCGATGAACGGAAACAGACCGAACACGCAGCAGCCCTCCACGAACACGGCCGAGTAGCAGAAGCGCGTATTGGGATTGGCGAAGATGGTGCGATAACCCTGCCGCAAGGTCTTCAGGTCGGTTTTGGGCGGCGGAGTCAGCGCGGCACCGCGAAAGCCCGCCGCCACCGCGGCCGCCGCAATCAGGCCGAGCGCGCCGAGGATCACGAGCACTCCACGCCAGCCGATGAAATCGCCGATGATGCCGGCGGCAGTTGCGCCAAGCAGATTGCCGGTCATCGAGCCCGCCAGCGTACGCCCGATCGCGACTTGCCGCTTGGCCGGCGCGACGAGATCGGCGGTCAGACCGAGCGCGACCGGAAACACGCCGCCCGAGGCGATGCCAGCCAGGATGCGGCTCGCGAATAGACCCGAGAAGCTGGTCGCAAACGCGCCCAGAATCGAGGCGACGCCGAGCAACGCCAGGCACATGGTCATCAGCCGCGCCTTGCCGAACAGGTCGGCCGCCGCTCCGACCACAGGCTGAACCAGCGCATAGATCAGGGCGTAGCCGGCCGCGATGCTCGCGGCTGTCGTGATGCCGATCGCAAAATCCTCGGCGACATGTGGCAGGACGGGATCGAGCGCCCGTGTCGACAACGCCGCCGAAAAGCCGGCGATTGCGATGATATTGATCGCGGGCGGAAACTTTTGCTCGGACGATGGCCTGGCCACGGACTGAAGCATCAGCCCGCTGCGCTTTTGGCGAGCGCGTCAAACGCCATCAATCTCCGCAGCAGGCCCTCGAACTCGCGCAGCGGCACCATGTTGGGTCCGTCCGACGGCGCGTGGTCGGGATCGGGGTGGGTCTCGATGAAGACGCCGGCGACGCCGACGGCGACCGCCGCGCGCGCCAGCACCGGCACGAATTCGCGCTCGCCGCCCGAGGAAGTCCCCTTCCCGCCCGGCTGCTGCACCGAATGAGTGGCATCGAAGATCACGGGCGCACCGGTGGTGCGCGCCAGGATCGGCAGCGCCCGCATGTCGGAGACGAGCGTATTGTAGCCGAAAGACGCGCCACGCTCGGTGACGAGCACGTTGGGATTGTTCGCGCTGGTGATCTTGGTCACGACATTGGCCATGTCCCAGGGCGCCAGAAACTGCCCCTTCTTGACGTTGACGACCTTGCCGGTCGCAGCCGCGGCCAGGAGAAGATCGGTCTGCCGGCACAGGAAGGCCGGGATCTGCAGGATGTCCACCGCCTGCGCCACCTCGGCGCATTGCGTCGCCTCGTGCACGTCGGTCAGCACGGGAAGGCCGAGCGAAGAACGGATCTCGGCGAAGATCGGCAGTGACTGCGCAAGCCCGAGGCCGCGCGCAGCGGATGCGCTGGTGCGGTTGGCCTTGTCGAACGAGGTCTTGTAGACGAGGCCGATCTGCAGCCGCGCAGCGATCTCCTTCAACGCAGAGGCCACCTCCAGCGCGTGCTGGCGGCTTTCGAGCTGGCACGGCCCGGCAATGATCGAGATCGGCAGATCATTGCCGAATTTGACCGTGCCAATGGTGACGACCGGCGCTGCTGACGGCGAAGAGCTCAAGGTCAATTTCCCCTGTTTCGACGCGACCATAGCGGCGACGAGGGGCGGATCAACCCTATTCGGCCCTACCCCCCGAATATCAGGGTTGCGAAGTCGGCCGTCACTTCACCGTGGAAAAAGCGGTCGGCGCCAGGATCTGGCTGACGATGTTCGCGACGATCTGGCCATCCGCTTCCGTCTTGGCGCGCGCCTCGATCCATTCCGGATCGGTCATGAACGCGGTCCATTTCGTCTCGCGCTCGGCAAGCGAGTGCCAGGCCAGGAAATAGGTCAGCTCCTGGTTGGATTCGCCGATCAGCGTGGTGAAGAACCCGGCCTGCTTGATGCCGTGCTTCTCCCAGAGCTTCAGCGTGATCGTGTCGAAGCGCTTGAGCAGCGCCGGCAGCCGGCCTGGCACGCAGCGATACTGGCGCATTTCGTAGATCATTGGCAGTCCTCCCCGATTCTTGGCTCGCGGTTATATCGGCAGGACCAGAGCGTGTCTTGCGCCGGTACGGCGGTCCGGGCGGCGCCTTGCGCATGGCTCGCCCGGGAGGCAACTGCCAGCGAGAGCAGACGCAGACTCATTGGCGCTTGGCCGGCCTTCTTGCTAAGGTTCCGGCTTGGTCCTGCGCATCACCGGCACCACACCAGGCCACTGATGTCCCCGAGGCAATCGGCAACGCAGCCCAAAGGAACAAGCGATCAAAGGAGGCAGACGCCATGACCTATTTTGATCTCGGGCCATACAGCCGCAAAGTCACCACGTCATCGCCCGACGCACAGCTATGGTTCGACCGAGGGCTCAACTGGGTGTTCGGATTCAACCACGGCGAAGCGATCAAGTGCTTCCGGAAAGCACTTCAGCATGACGCCGACTGCGCGATGGCGCATTGGGGCATCAGCTACGCTTCCGGGCCCAACTACAACCTGCCCTGGGTTCGCTATGACGCGCACGGTCGGCAGATGGCGCTGGCGGCGTCTTACGACGCGATGCAGGACGCGCTCGCGCATGCGGACAACGCAAGCCCGGTCGAGCAAGCGCTGATCCGAGCCTTGCCTGCGCGCTATCCTCAGCGCGAGGCGATCGAGGACATGTCGCCGTGGGACAAGTCCTTTACGCAAGAAATGCGCAAAATCTTCGCGGCCTTTCCCGATGATCTCGAGGTCCGAAACATCTTTGCCGAAGCGATCATGAACGAGACCCCGTGGCTGATGTGGGACCTCCCCTCCGGCAAACCCGCCGCGGGCGCCGGCACCGACGAATGCAGAGCGGTCCTCGAGCAGGCCTTCGACAAGATTCCGGCTGCGTGGGATCATCCGGGCCTGCTGCATCTCTATGTCCACCTCATGGAGATGTCGCCCTTCCCGCAGCGGGCGATGCGGGCTGGCGACCGGTTGCGCGCGCTCGTTCCCGACGGCGGCCATCTGATCCACATGCCGACCCATCTCGACGTGCTTTGCGGGCAATACAACGACGTGCTGCTCTATAACCAGAAGGCGCTGGCGACCGACCGCAGCTTCCTCGCCTATTCGGACGATCCAGGCGTCTACCTCATCTACGTCATTCACAACTTCCACTTCGCGATCTACGGCGCGATGTTCCTCGGCCAGTACGCCCCCGCCATCGCGACGGCCGAGGAGCTGATCGCCACGGTCCCGGAGCCGGTGTTGCGTATCGAATCTCCGCCGATGGCGGATTTCCTCGAGGGCTACCTGACGATGAAGCAGCACGTTCTCGTGCGCTTCGGCAAATGGCGTGACATCATCGCACAGAAACTGCCGCAGGACCGTGAGCTCTACTGCTCGGTGACCGCCATGATCCACTACGCCAAGGCGGTCGCTCATTCGGCACTCGGCAATGTCGCCGAGGCCGAGACTGAGAAGGCGTTGTTCGCGGCGGCGAGGATCCGCGTGCCGGAGAGCCGGCTCATCCACAACAACAAGGTGGTGAACTTGCTCAGTGTGGCCGAGGCGATGCTGAACGGCGAACTGGAATACCGCAAGGGCAATTACGATACTGCATTCGCGCAGCTGCGCCGGTCGGTCGAGCTCAGCGACGCGTTGCCCTATGATGAGCCCTGGGGATGGATGCAGCCGCCGCGTCATGCGCTCGGCGCGCTACTTCTGGAGCAGGGACGAGTAGAGGAAGCCGAGGCGGTTTATCGTTCCGATCTCGGCCTCGATGGCAAGCTGAGCCGGGCCTGCCAGCATCCCGATAATCTGTGGTCGCTCCACGGACTGCACGAATGCCTGGTTCGCCGCGGCGACAAGGTCGAGACCGCGCTGATCAAGCAGCGGCTCGATCTCGCCCAGGCCCGCGCGGAGATGCCGATCAGAGCATCCTGCTTCTGTCGGAGAATGGACATGGCAGCCGCTTAGCTAGAGCATGATCCGGAAAAGTGTGCAGCGGTTTTTCCGAAAAGATCATGCTCAACAACAACCTAAAGCGCGATGACGATTCACCCTAATGTCATCGCGCTTTAGCCCGCGGCCACCCGAGTTCATCAGGACAGGCCGGGCCCGCCTACACCAGCCGGCTCTGCACCACCGCCGCCTGAATGAACGAGGCGAACAACGGATGCGGCTCGAAGGGGCGCGACTTCAGCTCGGGGTGGAACTGCACGCCGATGAACCAGGGGTGATCCTCGTATTCCACGATCTCCGGCAGCACGCCGTCGGGCGAGAGGCCTGAGAACTTCAAGCCGTGCTGCTCCAGACGATCCTTGTAGGCGGTGTTGACCTCGTAGCGGTGGCGGTGGCGCTCGGAAATCTCGGTCGCGCCGCCATAGACCCGCGAAACGCGGCTGCCACGCGTGAGCGCCGCGGGATACGCACCAAGCCGCATCGTGCCACCGAGGTCGCCGGCCCGCGAGCGCTTCTCGAGCTCATTTCCGCGCAGCCATTCGGTCATCAGACCGACGAGCGGCTCCTTCGTCGGACCGAACTCGGTGGAGTTGGCCTCCTCGATGCCGACGAGATTTCGTGCCGCTTCGATCACCGCCATTTGCATGCCGAAGCAGATGCCGAAATACGGCACGTCGCGCTCGCGCGCGAACTGCGCCGCCTTGATCTTGCCCTCGGCACCGCGCTGGCCGAAGCCGCCGGGCACCAGGATGCCGTTGACGTGCTCGAGGAACGGCGCGGGATCTTCCTTCTCGAAGATCTCGCTCTCGATCCAGTCGAGATTGACCTTCACCTTATTGGCGATGCCGCCATGCGACAGCGCCTCGATCAGCGACTTATACGCATCCTTCATGCCGGTGTACTTGCCGACGATGGCGATGGTGACGTTGCCCTCGGGATTGCGGACGCGCTCGTTGATCTGCTGCCAGCTCTGCAGCGCCGGCGGAATCCGCGAGCCGATGCCGAACGCGGCGAGTACCTCGTCGTCGAGGCCCGCGGCGTGATAGGCCTCGGGAACGGCGTAGATGTTGTCGACGTCGCGCGCTTCGATCACGGCGCTTTCGCGCACGTTGCAGAACAGCCCGAGCTTGCGGCGTTCTTCCTTCGGAATCTCGCGATCGGTGCGACAGAGCAGGATATCCGGCTGGATGCCGATCGAGCGCAGCTCCTTCACCGAATGCTGCGTTGGTTTTGTCTTGAGCTCGCCGGCGCTCGGAATATAGGGCAGCAGCGTGAGGTGAATATACACCGCATGGTCGCGCGGCAGCTCGTTGCCAAGCTGGCGGATCGCCTCGAAGAACGGCAGGCCCTCGATGTCGCCGACGGTGCCGCCGATCTCGACCAGCACGAAGTCGTACTCGTCGTTGCCTGACAGCACGAACTCCTTGATGGCGTTGGTGACGTGCGGCACGACCTGGATCGTCGCGCCGAGATAATCGCCGCGGCGCTCCTTGGAGATGATGTCCTGATAGATGCGGCCGGTGGTGATGTTGTCGGCCTTCGTCGCCGGCCGTCCGGTGAAGCGCTCATAGTGACCGAGATCGAGATCGGTCTCCGCGCCGTCATCGGTCACGAACACTTCGCCGTGCTGATACGGCGACATCGTTCCGGGATCGAGATTGAGATAGGGATCGAGCTTGCGGAGGCGGACCTTGTAGCCCCGGGCTTGCAACAGAGCACCCAGTGCCGCTGAAGCCAGACCCTTGCCGAGCGAAGAGACCACGCCGCCGGTGATGAATATGTACCGCGCCATGGGACTTAACCTTTAATCTCCCGAACTCGATTCGCAAAAGCGATTCGTGTCCCGCCCCAAACAATTTGCGGGCCTGTGGGTGAGCCAGAACTGAGTGTGTTGCCAGAGCCTTGATGGGGATTGTTGATGCAGGACGCTAGGCGTTGTCCTGCATGGCCCCTCTGCTTTATTGCGAACGTGGCGGCTGCGGACCGGCAGGTGCCTGATTCTGCTGCTGCTCGTCCGCCTTCTTCAGCGTATCGAGGACACCGCCCGAGGTCGGCGGCGCCACCGGAGCCGCACCACCGGCGGGCTGAGACTGCGATGCCGGCTGGCCAATGATCGAAGACGGCTTGCGGTCATACCCCGCATACCAGGACAGGAAGAGGCTGGTCAGGAAGAAACCGGCGGCCAGGATCGCGGTCGTGCGCGACAAGAGATTCGCGGTGCCGCGGCTCGACATGAAGCCTGCGCCTCCACCCATGCCGAGGCCGCCGCCTTCCGACTTCTGCAGCAGCACGGCGCCGATCATCACGGCGACGATCATGAGATGGATAACGATTACAACGGTCTGCATGATACCCTTCCGTCACAAGCCGACAGCGCCGGTGCCGGCAGCCATCGCGCTTTGCGGGTTTTCCTGAAGTTGCGCGGTGTTACACGATCAGGACTGGCATTGCCACCCCCGATGGGTCCGGACTCCGCTTTGAGCCGCCTGCGCTTTGCCGGTTAGCTAAGGGCAGCCCTTGGCGATCGCAAGGAAATCGGCCGCCTTGAGGCTGGCACCGCCGACCAGCGCGCCGTTGACGTTCTCGACCGCCATCAATTCGGCCGCATTCGACGGCTTGACCGAGCCGCCATAGAGGATGCGCATCCTCGCCCCCTCGTGGCTGAAGCGGGAGGTCAACAGTTCCCGGATAAAGCCATGAATCTGCTCGACATCCTGGGCTGTGGGGGTCAGGCCCGTGCCGATCGCCCAGACCGGCTCATAGGCCACAACCAGATTGTCGGCCTTTGAGCCGTCCGGCAGCGACAGATTGAGCTGGCCCCGCAAAATATCCAGGGTCTGACCGGCATCACGCTGTCCCTGCGTCTCGCCGACGCAGACGATCGCGATCACCCCTGCCCGCCAGGCGGCCTCGGCCTTTTGCCGCACCAAATCATCGCTCTCGCCGTGGTCGGCGCGGCGCTCGGAATGGCCAACGATGATGGCGGAAGCGCCCGCATCCACCAGCATTTCAGCCCCGATATCGCCGGTATGGGCGCCGGAGGCCTTGGGGTGGCAATCCTGCGCACCAACGGCGACCTTTTTGCCGGCCGCCTTGGCCGCAAAGGCTGAGATCAACGTCGCAGGCGGACAGACCAGGAGATCCGCCTTGGCGGCGACCTCTGCCGCGCCGGCGAGCATGGCGTCGAATTCGGCAGCGGAGGCCCTCAGGCCATTCATCTTCCAGTTTCCGGCGATCAGCGGTCGGATGGCGTCTGTCATGTCCAAATTCCAGCGAAATGAGGTCGGGCATGCGCTAGCAGACCGGGCGTCCCAGTTCCAGACCCGGCCTGTTAACACAGCTTAAGGGAGCGGCAGGTTGCGGGGGGAAAGCCGCCACTTTATGATGCCATATCAATTCGGTGATGCGCTTTTGCGGAATCTGCTTTAAGGCGCGCCCGGTTCCCTCCTGCCAAATAAGTTGGACGCAATGCTTCGAGGAATGCGCAAGGCCTCATCAAACTGGCTCGGCAAGACGATTATGGCCGTGGTGATGGGTGTATTGATCATCAGTTTCGGCATTTGGGGCATCGCCGACATCTTCCGCGGCTTCGGGCAGTCCACGGTTGCCAAAGTCGGCCACACGGAGATTTCGCTGAACGAATTCCGTCAGATCTATACCGACCGCATGCAGCAGATCGGCCGCCAGCTCGGCCGCCCGCTGACACCAGAGCAGGCGCACGCCTTCGGCCTTGACCGCCAGGTGCTCCAGCAGGCGATCGCGGAAGCCGCCCTCGATGAAGAGGCCCGCCGGCTCGGGCTTGGCGTGTCGGACGATGAGCTCCGCCGGATGATCATGAACGACCCGAACTTCAAGGGCGCAGCGGGCAATTTCGACGCACAGCGCTTCCAGGCCATGATCCGCAATTTCGGCTATACCGAGCAGCGTTACACCGCCGAGCAGCGCAAGGTGTCGCTGCGCCGACAGATCACCGGCACGATCGGCGCGGGCCTCGAGCCGTCCAAGACCATGATCGATGCGCTGAGCCGCTACCAGAACGAGCAGCGCTCCATCGAATTCGTCAAACTCGACGCCGCGCAGGCCGGCACGATCGATCCGCCCTCGCCCGAGGCGCTCGCCGCGTATTTTGAGGACCACAAGGTCCAATTCCGTGCGCCCGAATACCGCAAGATCTCCTTCGTCGTGATCTCGCCGGAAGAGATCGGCAAGTGGACCGACGTCTCCGACGACGACGCCAAGAAGGTGTTCGAGCAGCGTAAGGACCGGCTCGGCACGCCGGAGAAGCGCCAGGTGCATCAGCTCGTGTTCCCGACGGTCGAGGAGGCGCAAGCTGCGCGCACCAAGCTCGCAAGCGGAACGTCGTTCGAGGACCTCGCCAAGGAGCGCGGGCTTAGCGCGGCGGACTCCGATCTCGGCCTCGTCACCAAATCCGCGATCCTCGATCCGGCGGTGGCGGACGCCGCCTTTGCGCTACCCGCTGGCGAGATCAGCCAGCCCGTCCAGGGCCGCTTCGGCGTGGCGCTGGTCAAGGTCGACAAGATCGAGCCGGGCGCGGAGGCCAACTTCGCCAACCTCGCCGGCGACATCAAACGGGAAATCGCAGCCGAACGCGCCCGCGCCAAGGTCGCCGAATTGCGCGACAAGATGGAAGACGAGCGCGGCGGCGGCTCCAGCGTCATCGACGCGGCGCAGAAGCTCGGGCTTGCTGCCGTGACCATCGAGGCCGTCGACCGCTCCGGCCGCACGCCGAACGGCCAGCCGGTCGCCAACATCCCGCAAGGGCTCGACGTGGTGTCGCAAGCCTTCAACAGCGATGTCGGCGTCGACAACGATCCGATCTCATTCCGCGGCGGCTATGTCTGGTACGACGTGCTCGGCATCACGCCGTCGCGCGAGCGTAGCCTCGACGAGGTCCGCGACCAGGTCGAGGCACGCTGGCGTCAGGACCAGATCACGACCAAGCTGCGCGCCAAGGCGACCGAGATCGTGCAGAAGCTCGAACAGGGTGGCAAGCTCGCGGACGAAGCCGCCGCCATCAACGCCAAGGTCGAGACCGCCGCAAGCTTCAAGCGCGAGGACACCCCCGCCGGCGTGCCGTCGAGCCTGGTCGCGGCCGCATTCCGCACCGCCAAGGACGGCGTCGGCCAGAGTCCGGGTGCGGGCGGCGAGGTCATCATCTTCCGCGTGACCGACATCGTCGATCCGCCGGTCGATCTCGTCTCCGAAGGGATCGCCAAGCTGAAGGAGAGCCTCGACCGTTCGCTCACCGACGAGCAGGTCGCGTCCTACGTCAACAAGCTTGAAACCAACATCGGAACCACCATTAATCAGGCCGCCTTCGCGCAGGTGACGGGCGCGAACCAGTAATCAGTTGAAAGCACGCGATGGACGACCTGAAATCGATTATCGGAAAAGTGGCGACCGGCGCCAGCCTGTCGCGTGACGAAGCAGCCTCCGCCTTCGATGCCATGATGTCCGGCGAGGCCACCCCCTCGCAGATGGGCGGGCTTCTGATGGCGCTGCGTGTGCGCGGCGAGACCGTGGACGAGATCACAGGCGCGGTCTCGGCGATGCGCTCCAAGATGCTGCGCGTGGACGCACCGGCGGATGCCGTCGACATCGTCGGCACCGGCGGCGACGGCTCGGGCTCGGTCAACGTCTCGACCTGCGCGTCGTTCATCGTCTCGGGCGCCGGCGTGCCGGTCGCCAAGCACGGCAACCGCGCGCTGTCGTCGCGCTCGGGCGCAGCCGACGTGCTGGCCTCGCTCGGCGTGAGGATCGACCTCAAGCCCGAGGACGTCGGCCGCTGCGTGCGCGAATGCGGCATCGGCTTCATGTTCGCCCCCGCGCATCATCCCGCAATGAAGAACGTCGGCCCAACCCGCGTCGAACTCGCCACCCGCACCATCTTCAACCTGCTCGGACCGCTGTCCAATCCGGCCGGCGTGAAGCGGCAGATGGTCGGCGTGTTCTCCCGGCAATGGGTGCAGCCGCTGGCGCAGGTGCTGAGGAATCTCGGCTCCGACTCGGTCTGGGTGGTTCACGGCTCCGACGGACTCGACGAGATTACCCTCACCGGCCCGACCTTCGTCAGCTCGCTGCACAAGGGCGAGATCAAGACCTTTGAGATCACCCCAGAGGACGCAGGCCTTCCGCGCTGCGAAGCGGTCGGCCTGAAGGGTGGCGATGCCGACGCCAACGCGATCGCGCTGCAAAGCGTGCTCGACGGCAAGCCCAGCGCCTATCGCGATGTCGCGCTGGTCAACGCGGCTGCCGCACTGGTGGTGGCCGGACATGCCAAGGATATCAAGGAAGGTGTGGCGCTCGGCGCCAAGTCGATCGACAGCGGCGCGGCGTCGGCGCGGCTAAAACACCTGATCGCGGTCTCCAATAGCTGAGCCTCGCATGTCGGACATCCTGACCAAGATCGAGGCGTATAAGCGCGAGGAGATCGCAGCAGCCAAGTGCGCGCAGCCGCTGGCCGCGTTGGAAGCCAAAGCCAAGGTCGCTTCTGCGCCGCGCGGTTTTCTGCGCGCGATCCGTAACAAGCTCGCCAATGGCGACTATGCGCTGATCGCCGAGGTCAAGAAGGCGTCCCCCTCCAAGGGGCTGATCCGTCCCGATTTCGACCCGCCGCTGCTCGCCAAGGCCTACGAGGCCGGCGGCGCTGCTTGCCTGTCGGTGCTGACGGATACGCCATCCTTCCAGGGGCATATCGACTTCATGGTCGCAGCGCGCGCGGCGACGTCGCTGCCGGTGCTGCGCAAGGATTTTCTGTTCGACACCTACCAGGTGGTCGAGGCCCGCGCCTATGGCGCCGATTGCATCCTGATCATCATGGCCGCGCTCGACGATGCGGTGGCAAAAGATATCGAGGATGCCGCGCTGTCGCTCGGCATGGACGTCCTGGTCGAGATCCATGACGCGAGCGAGCTCGACCGCGCGCTGAAACTGCGCTCACCGATGATCGGGGTCAACAATCGTAACCTGCGGACCTTCGAAACCACGCTTGCGACCAGTGAGACGCTGGCCCCGCTGATCCCCGAGGGGCGGCTGATGGTCGGCGAAAGCGGCATCTTCACACCCGCTGACCTCGCCCGCCTCGAGCGCGTGGGCATGTCGACCTTCCTCGTCGGCGAAAGCCTGATGCGACAAGCCGACGTGACGGCTGCCACCCGCGCGCTCCTGTCGCGCGAGGCCCCGCGCGCCACGGGCATGCGCTGAGATGGCGCGTTCACCGTCCAAGACCAAAGCGAAGGCAAATCCCGCCCTCACCCATATCGGCGCCTCCGGCGAGGCGCGGATGGTGGACGTGTCGGAGAAGCCCGCGACCGAGCGGCTCGCCGTCGCGGAAGGACGCGTCGTCATGACCAGGGCGACGCTCGATCTGATCCGCTCCGGCAACGCCAAGAAGGGCGACGTGCTCGGGACCGCCCGCATCGCCGGCATCATGGCGGCCAAGCGAACCTCGGAGCTGATCCCGCTCTGCCATCCCCTCGCGCTGTCGAAGGTGACCGTCGACATCGAGCCCGACGACAAGCTGCCGGGGTGCCACGTGCGCGCCGCCGTGAAGGTCACTGGTCCCACCGGCGTTGAGATGGAGGCGCTGACCGCGGTCTCGGTCGCCTGCCTCACGATCTACGACATGATCAAGGCGGTAGAGCGCGGCGTGCGCATCGAGGGAATTCATCTCGTCGAGAAGAAGGGCGGCAAGTCCGGCCACTACCGCGCCTAGATCATGATCCGGAAAAGTGTGCAGCGGTTTTCCGACAAGATCATGCTCAATCAATAAAGCGCACGCACTGAACTATTTCGCCTCACGCTGGCGCTCGCGGTAAGCGCGCGTCTTCATCCGGTTGCCACACAGCGTCGACATGCACCAGCGCCGGGTGGACGGTTTCGACCGGTCGTAGAACACGCGGCGACATTCCTCCGACGCACACATCTTCAGCCGGTCCAGCGTGCCGGCAAGCGTGCCATCGTGAAACTCGATGGCGATCGCCGACAAGCCCGCAAGGGCATCCTGACGCACCGCTGCGAGCGTTGCGCCGCGGCCCGCACGTGCCTCCACCCGCAACGGAAACGGCTCGAGCGCGCCATCGAGTGCACCGAGAACATCCCTGTTCCTGCGCCGCTCGGCCGGCTCGCATTGCAGATAGGCGCGCAGCGCCTCGCGCAGTCGCAGCGTGATCTGGAACATCGCTGGCGTGATCTTAGCGCCGCCCTCGCCCATGCCGTGCTCCGCCAACCACTCCCCGAGCTCCTTCGGGCCTGAAAGCGCATCGCTCTGCGGATGCTGTACGCCGAAATGCAAGAAGTGGCGGACATCGAGCGAATTGGCGAAGTCGTAGAGCGCGGCCAGCTCGTCGGGAACTTTGAATTTCCGGGATTGCTTCGACATGGACACTAGTAAATCATTTTTACTGGTTGACCGCAACCGACATTTGTATAATTCGTTTACTGGTGTCATTTGGCGCGTCACACCATGGAGACCGAGATGGCAGACACAACGACATTCACCCACTATCGCATTTTCTACGGCTGGCTCGTTGTCGCCGCCGCCTTCGCGGTGACGTTCGTCGGCTTCGGTTCCGCCTATACGTTCAGCGCGTTCCTGGAACCACTCCAACGCGACTTCGGCGCCTCGCGCGGCTCGGTTTCGCTGGTGTTCTCGATCGCGGGCTTTCTGTATTTCGCGCTCGGGGTCGTCAGCGGCCCGCTCGCCGACCGCTTCGGCGCGCGTCCCCTGGCCGTGACGGGCATGATTGTGGTCGCCGCAGGCCTTGCGGCCGCAAGCGCGGCGCACTCCCTCACCGAGGTCTATCTCGCCTACGGGCTCGGAATAGGCCTCGGCGTCGGCTGCGCCTACGTCCCCGCGATCGGTGCGGTGCAGCGCTGGTTCGTCAAACACCGCGGATTTGCTTCCGGTCTCGCCGTCAGCGGCATCGGGCTCGGCACACTGGCGATGCCGCCGATAGCAGCGCTGCTGATCGCGACAGTCGGCTGGCGCGGGGCCTATCTGGTGCTCGCCGCGGTCGCCATCGTGCTGGGCGGCGGGATTTCATTGCTGCTCGAGAACGATCCGCGCGACCGTGGCCTCGGCCCGGACGGCGCCCCGCCCGAGGCAGCACGCTCGATTGGAAGCGGAGGCGCGGCGGTGCTGGAGGCCGTGCGCTCGGCGCGGTTCGCAGGCCTCTATCTGTCGTGCCTGGTCTGCTCGTTCGGCGCTTTCGTCCCGTTCGTACATCTCGTGCCCTACGCACGCGATCACGGCGTTGCGACCTCGTCCGCCGTGCTGCTGCTTGGCACGATCGGCGTCGGCAGTACCGCCGGGCGGTTCCTGCTCGGCGGCCTTGCCGACCGGATCGGCCGCGACCGGTCGCTGATCATGGTCCTGCTCGGCATGGCGCTCGCCATGGCGATCTGGGCGATCTCGGCGGGCGCCTTCGCGCTCGCCGGCTTCGCCTTCGCCTATGGCGTGTTCTACGGCGGCTGGGTCGCGGTGCTCCCCGCCGTCGTGATGGACCATTTCGGCGGACGCAACGTCAGCGGCATCATCGGCATCCTCTACACCAGCGTCGCGTTCGGCACGCTGATCGGGCCGACCGCCGCAGGCTTCGCCTACGACGCCACGCACAGCTACACGCTGCCGATCCTGATCAGCGCCGCCGCAAATGTCGTCGCGGCGCTGATCGCGGCGGCGCCGCTGTTGCGGAGTGCAACGCGGACGATCAGCGCAGTGAGGCGCTGATCGATCCGAACTTGCTGTTGAGCTTGGTGCCGAGCCCGTTGACGACGGTGATGATGGCAAGCGCAATGCCGGCGGCGAACAGGCCGTATTCGATCGCGGTGGCGCCGGACTCGTCGGCAATGAACTTTTGCAACGTCGTCTTCATGATCTCGTTATCCTGTCCTCTCCGTGGGATGACGGGACAACTCGCAAATGTCGTGCCAGCGCGCGCGCGAGCATCGCCAGCACGTTAGATGGTTAAGTTTCGATTGACGCGGACATAACCGGCAAGAATTGACTGCCCAGATACACCGCACCGGCAATATCTGCTGGCCCTGCTCATCGCGCGCGCCTTAGGACTCTCGCGTCGATTCATCTTTCATTAACCGCGATTCCTAACGTCGCCTCCACATCGTTCCCGTAAACCAACGGATGTTTCCGGGTTCAAGAACTGATCCTGGCGTGTACACGGCAGCGTTTCAGAACATGACGGAATTCGGCAGTCGCCTCCTCGGTCAAACGGCACTGACCCGCAGCGGACCGATCCGCTGGCTGGTGGTGGGCGGCATGCTGCTGATTGCGGCGATCGCGATCGGCGCGACGCTGATGGCCCAGAACTTCCGCGAGCGCGCGCTGCGCAACAGTGCGCGCGAGCTGGATAACACGGCGCTGCTCCTTGCTCATCATTTCGACCAGCAGCTGCAGGATTTCGAGGTCATCCAGAAAGACCTCATCACGAATATGCGCGCCAGCGGCATCGCAAGCGTCGAAGACTATCGCAGGCGCCTGTCCACGCGGGACGTCCATCGGACGCTTCGCTCCAAGATGGAGGCGCTGTCCTACGTGGGCGGCGTCAACATCTTCGACGCCGACGGCGAGCTGATCAACTCTTCGCTCGTCTGGCCTCCGCCGAAGGTCAATGTCGCCGACCGCGCCTATTTCCGAACTTTCAAATCCGATCCGCGCGCGCCGGACATGCTGGTCCAACCCGTCCATAGCCGCGTCTCCGGCATGTGGACGATCCTGATCCTTCGCAAAGTCACTGGCCCGAACGGCGAGTTCCTGGGCCTGGTCGGCCGCGGCATCGAGCCTGCCAGTTTCGAGAAATTCTTCGCCTCCGTTGCGCTCGGCGAAGGCGCGACGATCTCGATGCTTCACCGCGACGGCACGCTGCTCGCCCGCTACCCCCATGTCGACGAAGCCATGGGTCAGAACTTCAAGATCGGCCCCGAGGCGCAGCAGAAGGTTTTCGACCTCTATCACTTCACTGGCCGCTTCACAAGCACGGTCGACGGTGACGATCGCCTGATCTCGTCGCACGCCCTGCCCCACTTCCCGATCGTGATGGTCGCGACGAACACGAGAACGGCGGCGCTCGCGGACTGGCGCGAGCAGATCGCACTCCTGGTCTCGATCGCCATCGCCGCCGCGCTCGCCATCACTGCGCTGCTGATCGCCGTGGTTCGCAAACTTTCCGCACAGCACCGCCTTTCACGGGAACGGCTGACGCTGGAGAAGCAGCGGCTCGACCGTGCCGTCAACAACATGACGCAGGGGCTCCTGCTGTTCGACGCCTCGCAACGGCTGATCGTCTGCAACCAGCGCTATCTCGAGATGTACGGCCTCTCGGCCGACGTCGTGAGGCCCGGTTGCAGCTTTCACGACATCATCGCGCACCGCAAGGCGACCGGCTCATTCGCCGGCGACGTCGACCGCTATGTCGCGCGCGTGCTGCGCGACGTCCACCTCCGCAATTCCATGGTGATCGACACCTCCGACGGCCGCTCGATCCAGATCGTCAACGAGCCTCTCGCCGACGGCGGGTGGGTTGCCACGCATGAGGACATCACCGAGCGCCGCCGCACCGAGGAGCGCATCACCCATCTTGCGCATTACGATGCGTTGACCGACCTGCCCAACCGCACCATGTTCCACGAGCATCTGCGGAACGCGTTGGATGCTATCGCCGACGGCGAGCAGATCGCCGTGCATTACATCGACATCGACGAATTCAAGGGCGTCAACGACGCGCTCGGCCATCTCGTCGGCGACGAGCTGCTGAAATCGATCGCCGCGCATCTGAACCGTTGCGCCGGCGGGACTGAATTCGTCGCCCGCCTCGGCGGCGACGAATTCGCGATCGTGCAGAGCGCCGTGAACTCGCCTGACCACGTCACCGATCTCGTGGCGCGGGTCTTCGCCGCCATCCGCGAGCCGTTCGACCGCATGGGCCACCACCTCACCACCGACGCCTCGATCGGCATTGCGCTGGCGCCGGACCATGGCACCGAGCTCGATCAGATCCTGAAGAATGCGGATCTGGCGATGTACGCCGCCAAAGCCGCCGGACGCCGCACCTATCGTTTCTTCGAGCCGGAGATGGATGCCAAGGTCCGTGAGCGGCGGCAGCTCGAGACCGACCTCAGGCATGCCATCGCCCATGGCGGGCTCGAAGTGTTCTATCAGCCCTGCCTCAGCCTGAAGGACGACACCATCACGGGCTGCGAGGCTCTGGTGCGCTGGCGCCATCCGGAGCGCGGCATGGTCTCGCCCGCCGAGTTCATCCCGATCGCGGAGGACACGGGCCTCATCAACGAGATCGGCGAGTGGGTGCTCACGACGGCGTGCCGGGATGCTGCGACCTGGCCGGATGACATCCGCCTAGCGGTCAACGTCTCGCCCGTGCAGTTCAAGAGCGGCACGCTGGCGCTGAAGATCATGGCGGCGCTCGCCGCCTCCAACCTGCCGGCAAGCCGGCTCGAGCTCGAGATCACCGAGGCCGTGCTGATCCGCGACGACGACACCGCGCTCGCCATCCTGCATCAGCTCCGCGCCATCGGCGTGCGCATCGCGCTCGACGATTTCGGCACCGGCTACTCGTCACTGAGCTACCTGCACCGCTTCCCGTTCGACAAGATCAAGATCGATCGCTGCTTCGTCGAGGATATCGCCCGCCCCGATGGCTCCTCCAGCATCGTGCAGGCCGTGGTCAACCTCGCCGCTGCGCGGCGTATGACCACGACCGCGGAGGGCGTGGAGACCGAGGAACAGCAGCGCCTGCTCCGCGCGCTCGGCTGTAGCGAAATGCAGGGCTATCTGTTCAGCGCCGCGAAGCCAGTCGACAAGGTGCAGGAGCTGTTTACGCTCCACCGCAGCCGTCTCTCCCAGCGAAGCGACCACGAGAGCCGCCGCCAAGCAAGCTAGGCTGTAGGCCGAGATGCGGTAGGGTGGGCAAAGGAGCGTCAGCGACGTGCCCACCGCTTCTGTATCCGCGGCGAGACACGAGGTGGGCACGCTTCGCTTTGCCCACCCTGCGAACCACGACGCGAGGCCTAAAGCATGATCCGGAAAAGTGTGAAGCGGTTTTCCGAGAAGATCATGCTCAAACAACAACCTAAAGCGCGATCATGATTCATTCTGATCTCATCGCGCTTTAGAGCCTAGTTTGGCACCGCTGCCTTCGGCGTCGGTCGCGCTGCCGTGGCAGCGTTCGCGGTCACGCCGTGCAGGAAGTCGAAAGCTGCGTGTAGCGCCTTGTCGTCCTTCTCTTCCGGCGGCACGTAGGATTGCGATCCGGTCTGCTCGCTGCCGTCGGCTGCGGAGAGATGGCCGCGCATCTGGGATTCGGCCATCGTGTCGACACGGCCCTTCAGCTCCGGCGGGACGTCCTGGAGGATCTCGATGTCGGGCGCGATGCCCTGCGCCTGGATCGAGCGGCCCGACGGCGTGTAGTAGCGCGCGGTGGTCAGCGCGAGCGCGCCGCTGCCGGTGCCGAGCGGGATGATCGTCTGCACCGAGCCCTTGCCGAACGAGCGCGTGCCGATCAGAGTGGCGCGCTTGTGGTCATGCAGCGCGCCGGCCACGATCTCGGACGCGGAAGCCGAGCCGCCGTTGATCAGCATCACCAGCGGCTTGCCCTTGGTGAGGTCGCCGCCATGCGCTGAGAAGCGCTGAGTCTCTTCCGGGTTCCGTCCGCGGGTCGACACCACCTCGCCGCGGGCGAGGAAGGTGCTCGACACCGAAACCGCCTGGTCGAGCAGCCCGCCCGGATTGTTGCGGAGATCGACGACGTAGCCTGCGAGCTTTTCCTGCGGGATCTCCTTGGAGATCGACGCAATCGCCTTGCGCAGGCCGTCGGTGGTCTGCTCGTTGAACGAGGTGACGCGGATATAGCCGATATCGCCGCTCTCGGTGTGGAACCTGACCGGGCGCACATGGATGATCTCGCGCGTGATCGCGACGTCGAGCGGCGCGTCGGCGCCCTTGCGCACGATGGTGAGCTTGGTCTTGGTGTCGACCGGGCCCTTCATCTTGTTGACGGCCTGCTCGAGCGTCATGCCCATCACGGCCTCGCCATCGATCTTGCTGATGAGGTCGCCGGACAGGAGGCCGGCCTTGGAGGCCGGCGTGTCGTCGATGGGCGCCACGACCTTGACGAGGCCCTCCTCCATCGTGACCTCGATGCCGAGCCCGCCGAACTCGCCGGAGGTGGTCTCCTGCATCTCGGTCCAGGCCTTGTCGTTCATGTAGCGCGAATGCGGATCGAGCGAGGTGACCATGCCGTTGATGGCACCCTCGATCAGCTTGGCGTTGTCGGGCTTCTCGACGTAGCTCGCCTTGACCCGCTCGAAGACCTCACCGAACAGGTTCAGTTGCGAATAGGCATCGTCCGCGCCCGCCGCCGCTCTCGCCACCCAATGTCCGCCTTGCGGAGAGGTCGCCAGCAGAGTCAAACACGCGCCGGTGAGCGCGCCGAGGGGGAACAGCAGGGTTTTCCGCATGGATTGATTGGCCTTTTCGCTGGCGGTTGGGAGCCGCCATGCAAATGGCGATCCAACCCGTGTCTCACAATACCATTCTGGTTTCTTCAAGGCCGGTCCGCGACGTCGGCTTGCATCCGGCAAAAATCCCTTCGTCCCAGCCTAAACTTTTGGCAACGTTCATCGGCCGGTTCGCGCCGGGGGCGGGGAATCGACCCGCCCGGCTCTGCGTTCAAGCTATGCGATTTTGGGATGGTTTTGGCGCGCCGAACCGGTTAGGCGATGGAATAAGGCTTCAAATTCTCGGGAGGATAACAATGAACGAAGCGCCCCGCGTCCGGTCCCAACGAAACATCGAACTGGGCGCCAGCGACGAGCCGTTCCAGAACCTGCACGAATTCATCCGCAAGGCGCGTTCCAACCTCAACCAGAACGCCTGGGACTATATCGTCGGCGCCGCCGAGACCGAGACCACGATGCGCCGCAACCGCATGGCCCTGGACGAGATCGCCTTCCGCCCGCGCGTGCTGCGCGACATGCGCAACGTCGATGGTTCCGTCGCGCAGTTCGGCCGCAAGATGCGCCTGCCGGTGGTGCTGGCGCCGGTCGGCGCGCTCGAAATCTTCGATCCGCATGGCGCAGCGTCCGTTGCGCGTGGCGCCGGCGCATTCGGCGCGGCGCACATGCTGAGTTCGGTGTCGGACCCGGGCCTCGAGAAGACCGCGGAAGCGGCTCCCGATGCGCTACGCTTCTACCAGCTCTATGTCCGCGGCGATGACGCCTTCGTCGAGGATGTCGTCGCCCGCGCGGTGAAAAGCACCTATGCCGCGTTCTGCCTGACGGTCGACACAGCCCATTACAGCCGTCGCGAACGCGACATCGCCAAGCGCTATGTTCGCGAGAGCCGGCTGCGCGCCACCGGCGGCGACTACCAGAAGGGCCTGGAGTGGCGGACCGTGAAGCTGATCAAGGACAAGTTCGAGATCCCGCTCATCATCAAGGGCATCGCGACGGCCGAGGACGCGCAGATCGCGGTCGATCACGGCGTCGAGTGGATCTACGTCTCCAACCATGGCGGCCGCCAGCTCGATCATGGCCGCGGCGCCATGCATGTGCTGCCGGAGATCGTCGATGCCGTGAAGGGGCGCGCGAAGATCATGGTCGACGGCGGCTTCTGCCGCGGCACCGATATCGTCAAGGCGATCGCCATGGGCGCCGACCTCGTCGGCATCGGGCGCCTGCAGTGCTGGGCGCTGGCTGCAGCCGGCGAAGCCGGCATCTCGCGGATGCTGGAGCTGCTGGAAGACGAAGTACTGCGCTGTCTCGGGCTGCTGGGCGCCACTTCGTTTGCCGAAGTGAACGCATCCTGCCTGCATCCGGCGACCGCCACCAACGCACCAAGCGTGTTCAGCGCGTTTCCGCTTCTGGATATCGAGCCTTATCGTTACTGAAAGGATGCGATGACCTCCCTCCTCTGTCCCGGCAGCGCTGATGCGCTTCTGTTCGATCTCGGTCGCGTCGTGCTCGACATCGATTTCTCCAAGGCGATCGCCTGCTGGGCGGGACATGCCGGCTGCGAGCCACAAGCCATCGTCGCGCGCTATGTGCGGGACAGCGAATCCTATCGGCTGCACGAGATGGGCAAGATCAGCGACGAGGTCTATTTCGACTCGCTGCGGCGCTCGCTCGGGATCGAGATTTCCGACGCGCAGTTCCTGGAGGGGTGGAATGCGATCTTCGCGGGCGAGATGCCCGACATCTCAAACCTGTTGCCGCGCGCCGCACAGCACGTGCCGCTCTACGCCTTCTCCAACACCAACCGGCCGCATGTGGAATATTTCTCGAAGGAGTATGCTGACGTGCTCGGCCATTTCCGCGAGATGTACCTGTCCTCCAGCATCGGCCTGCGCAAACCCGATGCGGAAGCCTTCGACCATGTCGTCGCCGCGATCGGCGTGCCGGCGCAGCGAATCGTGTTCTTCGACGATCTCGCGGAAAACGTCGAAGGCGCGCGGGCCCGCGGTCTGACGGCGGTTCACGTGACGTCGCCTCGCGATGTCGGCGAGACGCTGAAGGCCCTCGGTATCTGAGAGCGCGGCCGCATTGTTGCGGTAGCTCAGTCTTTGGTTCCAGCTTCTTCCGGGAACTTTTTTAGCAAAATGTGGAACCAACTTATTCTGTGTATTTTTGCACAGAGTTCCCGGAACGGATCACCGCGTCGGGAGTCATATGCCCGTTGGGATTTTCTACAACGGACGCGTGATCGTGTTGGGCAAGGCATATTTCAACAAGCAAGCCTCGATTCTTCTCAAGTTCGCCAAATCAACGTCGAATTCGCAGCTGTCCGCAAAGCTGGTCAGCAAGGCGGCGGATCTGAAATCGCAGGGCGACCCCCTGCCCGAAATGGATCACAGCCTGAAGGCGCCCGACGTCGATCCGGACAATGAAACGGGAGCCACCTGATGCTAGCCGTGAGCCTGGTCGTCGCCGTGGTATGTTTGGCCACCATTATCCCGGTCTTCCTCGTCATTGAGACGATCGCGCGGCGGCCAAGGTAAGCGCACTCAACTGCGCTTGGATTTGGGCCGATCGAGACGCTGCCGTTGCGCGCGCATGCGGCTGGTCTTCTCCTTGAGCGCTTCGATCTCCTCATCGAGCTTTGCGCTCCGCGACTTCGGCGGCTCATCGCCGCGCAGCTTCTCGAGCGCTTTCTCAACCGACAGCTTTGAAGTCTCTGCCATCAGGGTTCTCCCGGACGTCTCCCGACGCGCCTTGCGTGCGGGCGCGCAGCAATTCTGAGCCGGAAGCGGAACGAGGCGATATTGTCCCAAAGGGCATCCTGCCGTCCTGCTGCTGGAAAGACATTTCATCTCCACCTTCGCGTTCGCGCCTTTTGCCTCGACGCCCGCACTCGGCTAGAACGCAACGCGACCTGTCCTTACGATTTGCCCAGCAGGAGTTCAGCCCGTGGCCCTGATGCCGGTTTCCGACGCGCTCGATGCGGTGCTCGCGGGCGTCGAGCCTGTCGCCGACGAGATGGTTGCGCTCGATGCGGCCTACCATCGCGTGCTGGCGCGCGACGTCGCGGCGCGGCGCACGCAGCCGCCGCAGGCGATGTCGGCGATGGATGGCTATGCGGTGCGCGCTGCCGATGCGGCAGAGGTGGGCACAGAGCTCACCGTGATCGGCGAGGTCGCAGCAGGACGACCGTTTGCGGGAACGGTCGGTGCGGGTCAGGCAGTACGGATCTTCACGGGCGGCGTAGTGCCCGATGGCGCGGACGCGGTGGTAATCCAGGAGGACACAGTCGCTGACGGCAGGCGCGTCACGGTCAAGGAGGCCGCGATCGTTGGAAGGCACATCCGTCCCGCCGGCGTCGATTTCCGCGAAGGCGACGTGCTCCTGCGAGAAGGAGCAAGGCTCACCGAACGCGACCTATCACTCGCCGCCGGCATGAACCATCCGCAGCTAGCCGTCCGTCGCCGGCCCAGGATCGCGATTCTCGCGACCGGCGACGAACTCGTGATGCCGGGCTCAACGCCGGGCGCGGGCCAGATCGTCTTTTCCAACGGCTATGCCCTGCACGCGCTGGCGCGGGCCGAGGGCGCCGAAACGGTCGATCTCGGCATTGCCGCCGATACCGTTGCGGCGACCAGCGCCGGCATCCGCCGCGCCCGCGAGAGCGGCGCCGACATCCTGATCACGACCGGCGGGGCCTCAGTCGGCGACCACGACCTGGTGAGGCCGGCGCTTCAGGCCGAAGGTTTCGAGATGGCGTTCTGGAAGATCGCGATGCGGCCGGGCAAGCCGATGATGCACGGCCGTCTCGGCGCGATGCGGGTGATCGGCCTGCCCGGCAATCCGGTCTCGTCCTATGTCTGCGGCTTCCTGTTCATGGTGCCGTTGATTCGCGCGCTTGCTGGCCGCTCTCGCGTTCATCACCGCCGCGAGCGCGCCGTGCTCGGGCGCGACGTCGGGCCCAACGACGTCCGTGAGGATTATCTGCGCGCCCGGCTCGAGGAGCGCGAGGACGGCACGCTCGTGGCCGTTCCCGTCAACCACCAGGACTCCTCACTGCTTGCGAATCTCGCTATGGCACAGGCACTTCTCGTGCGCGCGCCGTTCGCGCCGAAGGCTGAAGCAGGCACGCCTTGCGAGGTGTTGCGGCTGCCCTTGTGAGGGCGATCTGATTCACGTGTAGCGCGAACTTCGCTGCGTTCACCCAAAATTAAGTGGTTGCGGAACACATATCGAACATATAGTGTCCGTTCATGATTTGTTTCGAGCATCTAGCGGCTTCTGCTGAATCTGGCGTCTCGGAATCGAACGACATCAACCGGGGGATTTGGTCGAGATGTTAACGCGCAAACAATACGAGCTTCTGCGGTTCATCAGTGAGCGCCTCAAGGAAAGCGGCGTGCCGCCCTCCTTCGATGAGATGAAGGACGCGCTCGATCTTCGCTCGAAGTCGGGCATCCACCGGCTGATCACTGCGCTGGAAGAGCGCGGCTTCATCCGTCGCCTGCCCAACCGCGCGCGCGCCATTGAGGTCATCAAGCTGCCCGAGCTTCAGGCCGCGGGCGCCGGCCGCCGCGGCTTCACGCCGAGCGTCATCGAAGGCAATCTCGGCAAGGTGCGGGGCGTAAGCGCTCCCGTCGACGACGGCGATCGCCCCGTCGCCGTGCCCGTGATGGGACGGATCGCAGCCGGCACGCCGATCGAGGCATTGCAGACCCGCAGCCACACCATCAGCGTGCCTCCGGACATGCTCGGCTCGGGCGAGCACTACGCGCTCGAAGTGCGCGGCGATTCGATGGTCGACGCCGGCATCCTGGATGGCGACATGGCGCTGATCCAGCGCAACGAGACCGCCGACACCGGCGACATCGTGGTGGCGCTGATCGACGATGAGGAAGCGACGCTCAAGCGCTTCCGCCGTCGCGGCGCGTCAATCGCGTTGGAGCCCGCCAACACCGCCTATGAGGTGCGCATCCTGCCGCCGAACCGGGTGAAGATTCAGGGCAAGCTGATCGGGCTGTACCGGAAGTACTGATTGCCCGCCAGATTGCCGGTTATTGCGCAACGATGCGGGCGGACGGATTGTCCGCTCCGGCAAAATGGTGTTTTCGCTTCCATTGTGATTATCCCCACACCTGCGCGAAGCTAATCCTCGAGCATGGCAGGCGCGAATGCGCTGTGCACGATGCAGAGGACAAAACCCATGCGGCAGATGATTTTGAGCGCAATCTCGGCAGCCTTGATCGCGGAATCGGCATCCGCGAGCGATGCAGCGCAACACCAGCATGGCGCCCGCAAGGCAGAGCACGCGGCAACCAGCGCGCCATTCCGCAAGTCCAACAATGCGATCGCACCTGCGGCGCAGGTGAGATGGCCCTATTCGGGGTACTCCGCTCCTGCCGGCCGCTGATGGAAGCTCGCGTAAGTGAATGGCGTGAACCAAGATAGACTGGCGGCGCGAGGCTTTGTTCCTGGTGTGCCGGGAAAGATAATGTGATCGGGCGACGCGCAGACGGGCCGCAGATTTGCCCACAAAAGCGATACACTCCAAGGCTTCCAACTCTGATAGAGGCCTGCGCCTCCGGGGGGGCGCGGACCTGCTATCTCGCATGAGGAGCACTCCGATGTGTGACTACAGCCTACATGCCGTTGCGACCCGCCCCGCTCAAGTCGGCGAGACGATCGTCACGACAACCTTCCGCGGCACCTCGACGCGTGGATTTGCGTCGGAGCGTGATCTCTCGGTTGCCGTCTGCCTCCTGCCCGGCACCGAGCTCGCCTTCGCCGACAACGTCCGCTACGACAATCGCTGGATCTGGACGCGCACCGTCAATTCCCGCGTCGGCAAGTTCGGTAAGGTCGATCCGCACATTCCCGATCGTCATCATGATGCGATCGAATTCCCCGACGGCAACTACGTACTGGTGACGCAGCTCGTCGAGGGACAGCGTGCCACGGTTCTGCAATTGCCGGTAACGCAGCCGCTCGGCGAGAAGACTGAGCAGCCCGCCGTCGAGCAGCACACCACCACGACGCCTACGACACGCCTGCCGATCGGCTGACGCGTCTTTCAATTCTCGGCCTGCAGGTCGGCCTCCGACGGCGTAGCATCCTTGCTGCGTGGAGTAGCCGGCCGCGGTGCGAGGCTGAGCTCGAAATCACTATCGCCGGCCCCGGCCGGCGACCAGGGGCGGTTTGCGCCCCTTATTTTTACCGTTCGCAGCGTGAAACCGTCGCCCTCGCGCGATAGCGCGAGCGCTCCTTGCGTCTTCAGACGCTCGCGATCCACGACCATCGCCGTGCAATCGGTTGCTGCCGGCTTCGCCGTCACCACCAGCGCGGCGCGGCTGCAATCATCCGCCAGCGCATCGACACGCAGCGAGAGCGCGACCAGGCGACCATCGGCGAGCGGTGTCACGCAGCCGGCCTCGTCGCATGAGACGCCGTCGGCGAGCGACGGATCCGTCGCACTGCGCGGATCGGCATCGGCCGCAAGCCACTCCTTGAGGAGAAAATTGTCCTTGCCGGTTCGGATCAGGTGCAGTTGGCCGTCCCTGCCGCGCACCGCGACGCTGTGGCCGTCGCCTGCGATCAGGATGTCGGGCTGGCGCATATGCAGCGCCCAGCCGATCGCGAGCGCCAACACGACGACACCCGTCCAGCGCAGCGGCGTCCGCAACAGGCCCATCACGACGAGGCCGATGCTGGCGGCAATCAGCGGACCGGCGCCGAAGGCGGTGATGCGTCCGACCGCGCCCGGCAACGCCGCGACCCAGCGCGTCACGACGACCATCCAGTCGATGCCGATCCCCATCAACCACCAGAACACGCCGTCGAGCCCGAACGGCGCTGCGATCAGCCCCAAAAGTCCGGCGGGCATCACCAGCGCCGAGACCACCGGCATCGCCGCGAGATTGGCGAGCACGCCGTAGGGCGTGACGCGGTGGAAATGGAAGGCGGCATAGGGGGTCGTTGCGAGCCCCGCGATCAGCGAGGCCATCAGCAGCATGACGAGTTCGCGGCCCCCCCAGAGCGCGATGCGCGCGGTGGCGGAGTCGTCGGGCGAGGCCAACAGCTTCGGCATGCCGATCTGCACCAGCGCGACAAGACCAAGCGTTGCCGCGAACGACATCTGGAAGCTCGGGTGCACCAGGGCCTCCGGCGCAACAGCGAGCACGATCATCGCGGCAACCGCCAGCGTGCGGAAGGTGATGGCGCGGCGATCGACTATCACCGCGATCAGCACTACCGCTGTCATGAAGAAAGAGCGCTGTGTTGCGACCTCGGCGCCGGACAGCAGCAGGTAAAACGCAGCGGCCACAAGTGCTGCCGCCGCGGACCATTTCTTGATCGGATGGCCCGCCGCAAATCCCGGGATCAACGCCAGCAGCGCGCGTACCGCAAAAAACACCACGCCGGCGACGACCGCCATGTGGTAGCCGGAGATCGACAGCACGTGCCCGAGGCCGGAGATGAACATCGCGTCGTTGACGGGCTCGGTGATCGCATCGCGCCGCCCGGTAAGGAGCGCGGTGGCGATCGCACGATTGTCGCCGTCGAGCGTGGCGCGGATACGCGCGTCGATTGCATCGCGCAGGCCCTGCATGATCGCGGCATAGCGCAGCCGCAAGCCTCCGGTCTCCGGTGCCGCGGCAACCGTGATCGCCCCCATCGCAAAGCCGGACGCGCCGATGCCCTGAAAAAACATGTCGCGAGCGAAATCATAGCTGCCGGGACGCAGCGGCGCGAGCGGCGGCATCAGCCGCGCCTTGAGTTGCACGAAGCTGCCGACCTCCGGCGCTGTGCCCTTGCGCACAGACAGCCGCACGCGCTCGAGCTGGATGTCGCCGCGCGGCGCCTCCATCGTAGTCACCCGCAGCACGAAGCGGTCGGTCCGCTCGCGAATATCGCGCGTCTCGACGAAGCCGGACAGCGCCACCGAATAGAGCGGCTTGGCCAGCACTGTGTGCGCGATGCGCGCCGTCTTCCAGGTCGCCGTCGCAAAGCCTGCGGCGATCGCGGCGATCATGATGGCGGGCGCGAACAACCGGCTCCGCCGCAACAGCAGGCTACCTGCCATGAGCACCAGCGCCGTGATCGCGGCGACCAAGAGCACAGGTTCGTGGTCGGCAGCAAAATAGAGTGCAATCCCGCTCCCGAAGGCCACGGGCACCCACGGCAGCAGCCGACCGGCGCCAGCTTCCGCGCTCGCCCATCCGCGCAACGTCTCGGCCAGTGACGACCACGCGCCAAAGCCTGCTGGCACAAGTCCGCCGGCCGGAAAGGCACGGCCCGTTGGCCATGTCCCGGCGATCCCTTGCGAGCGGTGTGGCCGGGGAGGCTCCGCCATTCCTGCACCTTACAATACGCGACGGGTGCGGAGGCTACCGGAAGGTGTGGGGATGCGAATAGCGGAACAGAAAGGGAACCGGCCGAGGGGCCGCTACTTTTCCTCTTCCATCGTCACCGCCACCGCCGCCTTGGCCGAGAGCCGGACCTTGTTGCCCTCGATATCGGCAACGAGGCCCTTGTCGATGAAATGATGATGGCCCTTGTGGCTGCCCTCTCCGCTGTCCTTCCTGGTCAGCTTGATGCGGTTGCCCTCGACGCGGTCGACGGTACCGATATGAACGCCGTCGGCGCCGATCACTTCCATGTGCTCTGCGATCTCTTGCATGGTGGGATCCTCGTTGGACCCACACAACGCCGGAAGAGGCAGGTTCGTTTCTCTCGTCGAAATGACGATGCCGTGCACGGCACGCTTGTCAGATCAGCGGCGCGCGCGACGAGGCGTGGTGATTGACGATTTTCCAGTCACCGTCCTCACGAATGATGACCCAGCTCATCTTGACCGAAAGCTCCGGGCGTTCCCCGGCAAGGTCAAAGGAGACAATCGCGGCCATGTTGATCAGGTCCGGCCCGACCTGCGCCGCCCGCACTTCGGAAAAGGTCGCATTTGGCGAATGCCAGCGCGGCAAGCCGTTGAAATAATCGGCAACACCATCCCTGCCCCGATAGAACTTTGGGTTGGAGCCAAAGAAGAACGCGTTCCTCGAATACAGCGACGACAGTGCCGGCGCATCCAGCCTTGCGAAGCCGGCGGACCATTTCGCGATGATGGCGGAAACGATGGCGTCGGCGTCATCTGGCATGCGGCAGCTCAGCCCTTTTCAGCCTTTGGCGACTTCCTTCGCAAACGTGTCGCGCAATCCGATCGTCCGCGAAAACACCGGCTTGCCCGGCGTCGAATCCTTGTCGCGCACGAAGTAGCCCTGCCGCTCGAACTGCATCGGCTCGGTCGCATTGCTCTCGGCAACCGACACCTCGATCCGCGCGTCGGGAAGGATCTCCAGCGACTGCGGGTTTAGATCGGCGGCAAAATTGGCCGCGTTCGGGCTCGGGTTCGAGAACAGCTGGTTATAGACGCGGATCTCGGCGGGTACGGACTGCGCCGCTGGCAGCCAGTGCATGGTCGCCTTGACCTTGCGGCCATCGGGCGCGTTGCCGCCCTTGGTCAGGGGATCATAGGTGCAGCGGAGCTCGACCACTTCGCCGGCGTCGTTCTTGATCACGTCAGTGCACTTGATGAAATAGGCGTAGCGCAGCCGCACCTCGTTGCCCGGCGACAGGCGGAAAAACTTCTTCGGCGGATTTTCCATGAAGTCGTCGCGCTCGATATAGATCTCGCGGGAGAACGCGATCTTGCGCGTGCCGGCCGACTGATCGTCCGGATGGTTGATCGCCTCGAGCTCCTCGACCTGCCCTTCCGGGTAGTTCTCGATCACGACCTTGAGCGGCCGCAGCACCGCCATGCGCCGCTGCGACGTGCGGTTCAATTCCTCGCGGATGCAGAATTCGAGCATGCCGACGTCGACCACGCTGTTGGCTTTCGCCACACCGATGCGCTTGACGAATTCGCGAAGTGCGGCCGGCGGCACGCCGCGGCGGCGCAGGCCCGCCATGGTCGGCATGCGCGGATCGTCCCAGCCCGCGACGTGGCCGTCGCGCACGAGCTGGGTGAGCACGCGCTTCGATAACACCGTGTAGGTCAGGTTCAGCCGCGCGAATTCGTACTGATGCGGCTCCGAGGGCACCGGCAGCTTTTCGATGAACCAGTCGTAAAGCGGACGGTGGTCCTCGAATTCCAGCGTGCAGATCGAGTGGGTGATGCTTTCGATCGCATCCGACTGGCCGTGCGCGTAGTCGTAGCTCGGATAGATGCACCACTTGTCGCCGGTCCGTGGGTGATGCGCATGCAGGATGCGGTACATCACGGGATCGCGCAGGTTGATGTTCGGCGAAGCCATGTCGATCTTCGCCCGCAGCACGCGCGCGCCATTCGGGAATTCGCCGGCCTTCATGCGGCGGAACAGGTCGAGGTTCTCCTCGACCGTGCGGTCGCGGAATGGCGAGTTCTTTCCCGGATCGGTTAGCGTGCCACGCGTAAGCCGGATCTCGTCCTGGGTCTGGTCGTCGACATAAGCGAGCCCGTCGCGGATCAGCTTCTCCGCCCATTCGTAGAGGCGGTCAAAGTAATCCGAGGCGTAGAACAGGTTCTTGCCCCAGTCGAAGCCGAGCCAGTGCACGTCGGCCTGGATGGAATCGATATACTCCTGCTCCTCCTTGACCGGATTGGTGTCGTCGAAGCGTAAGTGGCAGCGGCCGCGAAATTCCTCGGCGATGCCGAAATTGAGCGCAATCGACTTGGCATGGCCGATGTGCAGGTACCCATTCGGCTCCGGCGGGAACCGGGTCACGACCTCCTTGTACCTGCCCGCATCGATATCGGCCTGGACGATGTCACGAATGAAATCGCGCCCCGCCTCAGTTGCCACCGGTTCTGTCGTCATTCCGAAAATCCTGTAGGGAAATCAGCGGTCCTTCTGCCAGTTTCGGGAGGCTGAGCCAAGCCCTCAGCCCGGTCGGAAGCGGTCCGCCGGCAGGCTTTAGTTATGCACCGTTCCTGCTATACACCACCGCCTCCAATGCATAGGCCGTTCCACTCATGACCGATACCGTCGTCACGCGCTTCGCCCCCTCGCCGACCGGCTTCCTCCATATCGGGGGCGCCCGCACGGCGCTGTTCAACTGGCTCTACGCAAAGAAGCACGGCGGCAAGATGCTGCTCCGGATCGAGGATACCGACCGCGAGCGCTCCACCGAGGCGGCGATCGGCGCCATCCTCGACGGACTGAAGTGGCTTGAGCTCGGCTGGGACGGCGAGGTGATCTACCAGTTCAGCCGCGCCGCTCGCCACCGCGAGGTGGCCGAGCAGCTGCTCGCCGACGGCAAGGCCTATCACTGCTACGCAACGGCCGAGGAGCTCGCCGCAATGCGCGAGAAGGCGCGCGCCGAGGGCCGCACCCGCCTCTATGACGGCATGTGGCGCGACCGCGATCCGGCAACCGCGCCAACCAACCTCAAGCCGACGATCCGGCTGCGCGCGCCGCAGACCGGCGAGACCGTGATCGAGGACCAGGTGCAGGGCCGCGTGGTCTGGCAGAACGAGAACCTCGATGACCTCGTTCTGCTCCGCGGCGATGGTACGCCGACCTACATGCTCGCGGTGGTAGTCGACGACCACGACATGGGCGTCACCCATGTGATCCGCGGCGACGATCATCTCATCAATGCCGCGCGCCAGAAGCAGATCTACGATGCGATGGGCTGGACGCTGCCGAGCATGTCGCACATCCCGCTGATCCACGGCCCGGACGGCTCGAAGCTGTCCAAGCGGCACGGCGCGCTCGGCGTCGACGCCTACCGCGCCATGGGCTATCTGCCTGCCGCGCTACGCAATTACCTCGTCCGGCTCGGCTGGAGTCATGGCGACCAGGAGATCTTCTCGACCGAGGAGATGATCGCGGCGTTCGACCTCGCCAGCGTCGGCCGCGCCGCCGCACGTTTCGACTTTGCCAAGCTCGAGAACCTCAACGGCCACTACATCCGTAACGCGGACGATCAATCACTCGTGAAGATGTTCGAGGACGTGCTCGACCACATTCCGGGACGAGCCGAGCTCAAGGCCAAGCTGAACGATGCCACGCGCGCGCAGCTTCTGAAGGCCATGCCGAGCCTGAAAGAGCGCGCCAAGACGCTGATCGAGCTGATCGACGGCGCCTATTTCATCTTCGCCGACCGGCCGCTGGAGCTCGATCCCAAGGCAGCAGCGCTGCTGACGGCAGAGAACCGGGCGCTGATCGGCCAGCTTCATTCCGCGCTGGAGAATGTCGAGAGCTGGAGCGCGGCCACCGCGGAGGCCGCGCTGCGCGCCTTTGCCGAGGAAAACAATCTCAAGCTCGGTGCGGTCGCCCAGCCATTGCGAGCGGCGCTGACGGGACGGTCCACCTCGCCCGGTATTTTCGAGGTTTTGGACGTCCTGGGACGCCAGGAAAGCCTGGGCCGGCTGAAGGATCAATCTACGACGTAAGTCCTGTGCGGTGCCCATCTTGCAGCGCACACAGCAATAATATACCCATCTCACCCGTAGCTTCTGGAATATCCGGCTTGCCCCGCCATCTGATGGGGGACGATCAGGTCCGGCCCGTTTCACAATTCATCGGGGACTTACGATGGACGCAAAATCCACAAAAACAGCAACGCTGACGGTCGGAAACAAGAATTACGATCTCCCGATCCTGAGCGGCAGCGTCGGGCCTGACGTCGTCGACATCGGCAAGCTCTACGGCCAATCCGGCCTCTTCACCTACGATCCGGGCTTCACCTCGACCGCGAGCTGCCAGTCCAAGATCACTTATATCGATGGCGACGCCGGCGTGCTCGAATACCGCGGCTATCCGATCGAGCAGCTCGCCGAGCACGGCGACTTCCTGGAGACCTGCTACCTTCTGCTCTACGGGGAGCTGCCGACGGCGGCCCAGAAGAAGGATTTCGACTACCGCGTCACGCACCACACGATGGTGCACGAGCAGATGGCCCGCTTCTTCCAGGGCTTCCGCCGCGACGCTCATCCGATGGCGGTGATGGTGGCCTCCGTCGGCGCGCTCGCCGCGTTCTATCACGACTCCACGGACATCACCGATCCGAAGCAGCGCATGATCGCCTCCATGCGCATGATCGCGAAGATCCCGACGCTCGCCGCCATGGCCTACAAATATTCGGTCGGCCAGCCGTTCGTGTATCCGAAGAACTCGCTGAAGTTCGCCGAGAACTTCCTGAACATGTGCTTCGCCGTGCCGTGCGAGGAGTACAAGGTCAATCCGGTGCTCGCGGATGCACTGGAGAAGATCTTCATACTGCACGCGGACCATGAGCAGAACGCCTCGACCTCGACGGTGCGCATCGCCGGCTCCTCCGGCGCCAATCCGTTCGCCTGCATCGCAGCGGGCATCGCCTGTCTCTGGGGTCCGGCCCATGGCGGCGCCAACGAAGCCGCGCTTGCGATGCTCGCCGAGATCGGCACGGTCGACAAGATTCCCGAGTTCATCGCCAAGGTGAAGGACAAGAACAGCGAAGTCCGCCTGATGGGCTTCGGCCACCGCGTCTACAAGAACTACGATCCGCGCGCCAAGATCATGCAGAAGATGTGTCACGCCGTGCTCAAGGAGACCGGCCATGGCGACGATCCGATGCTGAAGGTGGCGCTGGAGCTGGAGAAGATCGCGCTCAGCGACCAGTACTTCATCGACCGCAAGCTCTACCCGAACGTCGACTTCTATTCGGGCATCACGCTGAAGGCGATGGGTTTCCCGGTCTCGATGTTCACCGTGCTGTTCGCGGTCGCGCGCACCGTCGGCTGGATCAGCCAGTGGAGCGAGATGATCGAGGATCCGCAGCAGAAGATCGGCCGCCCGCGCCAGCTCTACACCGGGCTCACCAGGCGCGACTACCAACCGATCGACCAGCGGAAGTAAGGTCGGCTTCAAGGCCAAACGAAACGGCGCCATCATGGATGGCGCCGTTTTTGTTTGTGATCGCCGCTAGACTAGTTTCCCCGAACGCCCTTCCGCATCGTCGCGAGCACGATATCGGCGGCAAGCACGCTCGGCGACTTGTTGCCGGTCGACATGATCGTGTCGAGCCGGGCAAAGGCCTCGACCTGTTGCTGCCGCGATGGCGTATCCGTCAGCACCTCGGTCAAGGCGTCTGCGAGCTTTTCCGGTGTGCAGTCCTCCTGCAGGAACTCGGGGATCACCTCCCTGCCGATCACGAGATTGGCGAGGATCACGGAAGGGACGCGGATGGCGCGGCGCAGGATAAAGGCCTCGATCGCGCCGACGCGATAGGCCGTCACCATGGGAATGCCCGACAGCGCAAGCTCCAGCGTCACCGTGCCGGATTTCGCCAGCGCGGCCCGCCCGATCCGGAATGCGGCACGCCGCTCGCCTTCGCCGACCACGATCTGCGGCTTGACCGGCCAGCTCGCGATGCCCTCACGCACCGTTGGTTCGAGATGCGACATGGTCGGCAGCACCAATTCGAAACGCTGGCCCAAAGCCTGCAACCGGCCGAGCGTGGCGCCGAACACCTCGAGATGGTGCCTGATCTCGCTGCGGCGGCTGCCGGGCAAGACCAGCAGCACCGGCGGCTCGCCATCGCGGCGCTCCTGCTCCTCCGCATTCGGCCGCAGCGACGACAATTGCTCGATCAGGGGATGGCCGACATAGCTGCACGGCGGCCCGCGCAGCTTGCGATATTCCTCGGGCTCGAACGGCAGCAGGCCCAGCACGTGATCGACATACGACAGCATGGCCCGCGCCCTGCCCGGTCGCCAGGCCCAGACCGAGGGCGAGACGTAGTCGACGATCGGAATCGCCGGATTGCGCGCCCGGACACGGCGGGCAACACGGTGGGTGAAGTCGGGACTGTCGATGATGACGAGCGCGTCGGGCGCAGCATCCGTCACGGCATCCGTGGTCTTGCGGATCAGCCGCAGGATTTTTGGCAGTTGCTGCACGACAGCGGCAAAGCCGACGATCGAGAGCTCCTCGATCGGAAAGAGTGAGACCAGCCCCTCGCGCGCCATCGTGCGGCCGCCAACGCCTTCGAACTGAACGCCATCGCCGAGCCGCTGGCGCAGCACCTTCATCAGCGCAGCTCCCAAGCGGTCGCCGGATTCCTCCGTGGCGATCAGAAAGATTTTCCGCTTTGGATCGCGCCCCGGCATCACGCTTGCAAGCCGATGACGAAGAGATAGTTGGCGTCGGCGCGCTCAATCATCGCCTGCGGCTCGGCCGCGATGGTGTTGCCCGCGATTACGGCGATGCCCGAAAGGCCAGCGCTGGCGACACCTTCAACGGTACGCGGGCCGATGGTCGGCAGGTCGAAGCGCAAATCCTGTCCGCTCTTCGGTGCCTTGACCAGTACGCCGCGCCCGCGCGCCGCGCGGATGCGGCCCTCGCTGCGCAGCCGCGCCACGCGCTGGAGCAGCCCGTCAGTGCCCTCGATGTCCTCGACCGCGACCACATGCCCGTCGATCACGACGACGGCCTGGCCGATATCGAACGGGCTCAGCGCGGCCAGCACCGCGCGGCCGCGCTCGATGTCGCCCCTGGCGTTGTCGGCCGGCCAAGCGCGGGTGATGCAGCCCTCGGGCATCAACAGATCTGGTGCGACGTCCTTGATCCCGACCATGCGAAAGCCGTCCTGCTCGAGCATGCGGCCGACGCCGGAGAGCAGATGGTCGTCGCCGCCGCGAAACGCGCGGACGACGTGGCCGAGAAGCCGGAGCGTCTTGAGATCGAAGCGCACTTCCGACAGCGAGGGCCGCATCAAGGTGCCGATGAAAATCAGGTCGCGGCAGCCCTCTTCGCGAAACAGCCGCATGGCGCGGCCGAGCTGGCCGACCGAGATCCAGCGATGTCGGAATTTTTCCACTTGGACCGGATCGCAGGCGCCGCGCAGCGGAAACAGCACCGGCGCGAGACCACGCGCGGCGAGCGACTCTGCAACTGCAAACGGCATGGCGCCGCCGCCAGCGATGACGCCGACCGGTGACGAAATCTCTGGAGCCGCCGATGTCATGCTCGCGGCCATCCCCGTGCTTACTGCCCGATCGCGGGAAGGCAGAGCGGGCGATGCTTGCCCTTGCCGATGAAGTCGAGGATTTCGGCGATGGCGGGATCCTCGGCCGCAAGCGGCTGCACCGAAGCGAGCCGTTCGGCGAAAATGCCAGGGCCGTGGAACAGCTTTTGGTAGAATGCGCGCACGCTCGCGAGCCGCTGCTTGGTAAACTTGCGCCGCTTCATGCCGATGATGTTGAGGCCTTCGAGCACCGCATACTGGCCGTTGACGAGCCCGAACGGGATGATGTCGTCGCGCACGCCACAAACGCCACCGACCATCACCTGCGACCCGATGCGCGTGAATTGGTGCACCGCGGATAACCCGCCGATGAAGACGAAGTCGCCGATCTCACAGTGCCCCCCGAGCGTCGCCGAGGTCGCGAAGATCACGTCGTTCCCGACATGGCAGTCGTGCCCGACATGGCTGCAGTTCATGAAATAGCCGCGGTCGCCGACCTCTGTGACGCCGCCGCCGGCGACAGTGCCGGCATTCATGGTCACGGATTCGCGGATGGTGCAGCCCGAGCCGATCTGTAGCTTCGTCAGCTCACCGCGATAGCTGAGTGATTGCGGCGGTGTGCCGAGCGATGCGAACGGGTAGATCGTGCAATCGTCGCCGATGGTGGTCCGCGCCGTGATGTGCACATGCCCGATCAGCTTGCAATTTCTGCCGATCGCGACGTTCGGACCGATGATGCAGTAGGGCCCGATCTCTGTGCCCTCGCCGATCACGGCGCCGTCTTCCACGCGCGCGGTGGGATCAATCTTGCTCATTAAGAAG
>NZ_JBANBJ010000140.1:0-8353 GCF_059803515.1 Bradyrhizobium sp. UFLA05-125
GGTCCAAGTCGAGACTATCACGCCGGACCTCAAGAAGGCGGGCCGCGTCGGAGCCCGGCTTTGCGGCTACGGCACTAATATGTGTCTCGCCATCATCGACATCGACAAGTGACGGCGCGGCCCCGCTTCCGATCGTCGCGCTACAATTTCTGCGTTCCGATCGGCGAGGACAGCGTGCTGTACAACGCGTGCAGCGGCGCCTCAATCCGGGTGGCGGGCGGCGACGCGGCCGATCTTGCACGCCTGCTTTGCGGTCCGCCGCGCGGCATTCCGGCGCGAGTCATCCCGCGGACGCTGGCCGCCACGCTCCGTCGCGGCGGTTTTCTGATCGAACAGAGCTTCGACGAGCTCGGCACGATCCGAGAGCGCTATCGAGCGGCGCGCGGCCGGACCCCGATGGTTCTCACCCTGACGACGACGCAGGACTGCAACCTCGGATGCTACTACTGCTATGAGGCGAGATCCCGCGACTCCCTCGACGAAGGCGACGTGCTTGCGATCGTCGGTTGGACCCGGGAGCGTTTGGCGGCGTCGGGAAAAGACAGCCTCCACGTCGACTGGTACGGCGGCGAGCCTCTTCTCAACATCGATTTCATCGACGCGGCCTCCCTCGCGCTTCAGGCGCTTTGCGAGAAGATGGGCGTCAGCTATTCCGCGTCCGTGATCTCGAACGGGACCTGTTGGCCCGATGATGTCGCCGGTTTCGTCCGCCGACACCGCATCCGGCAGGCGCAAATCTCCTTCGACGGGCTCAAGGCGAATCATGACAAGCGAAGGCGATATCGAAAGGGCAGGGCACCAGATCCGGGCACTTCCTCGTTCGAGCAGGCGGTCGCCGTCGTCGATCGATTGCTCGACGTCGTACGGGTCGACCTGAGGTTCAACGCCGATCACGGAAACCAAGGCGATCTGGAGGGATTCATCGGCTTTTGCCGAGATCGTGGTTGGTTCGATCGCCCGTTTCCGTGCATCTTCCAACTCGCCCGAATATCCGACTTTTCCGAACGCGCCGGCTTTCTGAGCCGCACCAAGCTTCCCGAGGAAGAGTTCGAGAGACTGCGCGAGAGGGCTCGCCACCTGGTTCCGGATGAGGCGACGTTGGACGAGACGACGACCCGTTCGCTCTATCCGTTGCCCAGGACCTCTGTATGCGCGGCGCTCGCCGACGACTCCATCGTCGTCGGCGCCGACGGACACCACTACCGGTGCGGGCTCCAGGTCGGCGAGAAGAACCGTCCCGTCGCGCTGCGCGGCGCGGACGACAAGATGACGCCCGGCCGCGATGCGGACTGGTGGACCGCCTTCGACCCGACGCTCCAGCCGAACTGCAGCCGTTGCTCGTTCCTACCGATCTGTTGGGGCGGCTGTCCGAAGAAGCATTTGGAAGGGGATTCGCATTCCCTTCATGAGCAGAGCTTGTACTGGCGAAAGGCACTCCCGCAGAAGATCGCGTGGCAATTCGGCGTGGCCCTCGAAGAGAGCGCGTTCAGTTTTACCGAGGCCGACCAGTTTCGACCCACCTCGCTCGAGTAAGGACCGTCTAGTTCGGTCTTAGGATCTGGATTTCGAACGGCTGCCGCGTCCAGCGTTTCGGCAGCGCCAACTGGTCGTGGCCGCAACTGCAACGGGTCGACGCCCGAAGCGCGGAAAGGCGCCGGCGGCCGCACTCCCGACATCGGCAGGCGAGGGCGAACCACGTCGCGTAGATGAACACGACGGGGAGGCACAAGATCAGCACGTCCATCATGAACGAAGGGGTCGAGAGGCTCGCGATCGTGAACGCGCCGACGACCAGAACGGCCGAGATCGAAACGTCGGCGCCGCTCCACCTGCCGGCGTTCTCTTCTCCGACGGCGGCGATCCGGATCGCGTTGAGCCAGGCGAGCAGAGCCAATATCGCCGTCGTCATGAGCGCGATCCGGCCGCCCCCCGACAGCGTCCCGGTCCAGATCCGTTCTGCGATCTGGCCGAACGAGAACTCGCGGCGGATGCCGAACAGGATCTCCAGCACGATGCGCGGAACTTGCGTCGCTAGACCTGCAACCAGCGCGTAGAGCGGGACGAGCAGGGCGTATCGCCTCGCGTCCAGAAGCAGACCCAGTCCCAGCCTTGCGAGGTCGGCCCGCAAGACCGTGTACAGAAAAACTCCGGAAGCGAAGGTCAACCCGACGTTCCAGACCTCTCTCGATATGCCGAAGAAGTCCCGCCAACCGGCCGCGAGCAGTAATGTCAGCGGCTGCAAGCCCGAGACGACCAGCGGATACAGGACCGCCGAAAGCAGAATCAGATCACGGCTCCGGATCACTCGCGCTCGGGCCGACGGGTTCGGATGCAGCCTGAAGAAGTCGGCCAGACGATCGAATGGCGGGAATCTCGCCGGCCTTCGGTCGGCGAAAATATCGGCCAGCGCATCTGTGCCCGCAAGCTGGGAGCCGCGGAAGTCGTGTATGTGTTCGCGTCGCACCACGAAGAAATACGAATAGACGAACACGATGGCGGAGGAGAGGAGCAGCACCGCGAATTGCGAGGAGAGCCCCGCGTAGATCGTGCCATCGAAGACCGGGACGAACCCACCGTAGGCGGGTCGGCTGCCGAAGCCCCGACGGTCTATGAAGCCTAGGACGAGGCAGAATATCGCGATGCTCCACGCCAGGATTCGAAAGTGCAGCACGATGGCGCGCCGGGCGCGGATTTCGAGCCGCGTCTCGGCGAGCTCCAGGTGAGAGACCTCGTGCCCCAGCATCGCTTCGAACGCGTTCGGCCGATCGCGCTGACGTGCTCGCTGGTCGAGGCCGACGACGACGACATCGCCGGTCGGCTTGCCGCGTTCCCTCGCTTCCAACGCGTCGGCATTCTTCGGCGTGTAGAGCAGGGCCGGCGGCGTGGGCAGCGTCGAGCGGCCTGCGATGCCAAGCAATACCGAACGGATTTCGTCGAACGAGGGATTCGTGGCCGGTCGCTCAAGCTTCGCAGCCGCACTTTCCCCGCGACGCCATCGCCTCAGCGATGCGGCCGCGATCGTGATCGCACCGGCGACGGTGAGGCCGATCATGGACAGCACAACGTTGCGATGGATGAGGTCGCCCATCCATCGTATAGGATAGCCCTCCCACAACTTCGCGAGGAAGAGATATTGCATGCCGATGGTGATGGCGATCGCCACGGCGGCGGCCCAGTCCGAAATGCCGAAGCGAGACAGCAACCGCGCCGGATGCACGGCTTTCATTTCTTCGGCCCGACCTTGGCGAACAGTTTCGCGAAGCCGGCTTCCAGTTTCGCCTTTTCGGCGGATGAGAAGCGGCTCTTGTTGATCGCGGCGGTGATGTCCTTGCGGAGCGTTTCCACATCGTCTTTCGTGGCGCGACGATCGAGAAGCCGATCGAGGAGCGAGCCGACCGCCGTCTTCGCCCTGTCCTTGACCACGTCCTTGGCCACGTCCCCGAAGAACGCCAGAAGGAAAGGAGCGACCATTGCCGCGAACGTCGCGATTTCCGGACCACCGATGAAGCGTCCCTCGTCCTGCGCGTCCGCTCGATGCCACTCCTCCACCATAGCGTCGAATCCGTCCTCCACGACGAACGCGTCGCCAGGTTCGACCTCGGTAACGATGGCCAATGCCCATTTCTTGAGGTTTTCGCGATCGACTTGAATCATGAGCTATCTCCAAAAGAGGAAGGCTGCGGGGTAGCGACCATCAGCAATCGTTGTCGGGACGCTGCGGGGCCGCAATACATAGTCGGGCAATGGGGCGGTCCGGCAGCGGCTCGTTCAGGACGAGACCGGGTTGGCGGTTCCATTCGACCTGTTGAAGGAACGGCAAGGCGACCTCCGACTTGGAGTTGCACGACTTCAGCGGAGCGATCAGCGCCGAGCCCGACCGGCTCCAGCCGGCGAAGTCGACGGCAAAGCAGTAGTCCCGCGGCATCTGCTCGGTGCTGTCGTCGACGGTAGCCACCAGAGTGTTGATCGAGCGGCTGCCCTGAGGTGTGATCAGAGTTCCTCCGATCATCAGCCTGTATTTTATGCCGACGAAGATTTCGGCGACGTCGGATCGCACGGCCTGACCGCTCCACTCGACAACCGTCCGCAAGCGATTCTTTCCTCGATATTTCCGGTTGTTCGCAACGTCGTGGAGTTCCTCGGCGCTGAAAGTGACGTTTCGAACGTCGGCCAATACCGCCTTCTTGGCGGTCCGACTGCTGGTATCCACGTTTTCGAGGAAGACGCTGACGCTTTCGGTCGCACCCTTGGCGTCCCACTCGATCTTGACCGTATCGAGGTCAGTCAAGGCCAGATCGGCTCCGCCTCGGGCCGCGACGGGAGGCCTCGGCACGATCGAGAGGGGCTCAGGTCGGGCGATGAGCCATATGCCCAGGCCGACGAGGGCCGCACAAACGAGGAGAACGATGACCGTCACGGCGTTGTGCAGGATGACGATGAGACGGATCAGCCGGACGTCCTGATCGTTCACCGCGCTACGCACCGTCGTGTCGCGCTCGATCAATTGCCCGATGCGTGCCGGTGTGAGGGACGCGTAGTCCTTGATTTCGACGTTGGGCGCGGCCCGTAGCTTCTCGATCACGCCCTTCATCAGATCGCCGCCGATGCGGTACTGCCCCGCCCAGAGGTAGACGAAGAAGCCGGCGATGCCGAGGACGGCAGGCAATCCCTTCAGGAAGACGAACGCGTCCACTAAAATCACCTCCTCAAAAGGTGGAGTGTGACTCAATGAGTATTTGCATGACAAGTGGCATGCACGCACTTCCGATCGCGAGCGGGCCGAGTGCGACAGTCCGTCGTCTCCGTAACGGCGACTTGCGCGGATTCCCGCTCCGAGGCCGCCCCGCCTGATCCAGAAGGCGCCCCCTTTGCCGGATCAGGCGGAAGCCAACAGAAGACGCGACGGTCCGTTGAGCGTGAACCGGTACCGGCGGGCGACGTCCAGGCGCCGGCTCGTCCACCAATTTGGTGGGCCTTCGTGGCTCGGCCACCGGATTGAACGCGGGTGTCAAACGTTGCCGAAGAGCTATTTCGTGCCGTGGTTGGCTCTCAGGCCAGTACAAGCTGCGGCCTTAACCTTCTTGGCCACGGGAGGCACCTACCGCGGAAGCGTTCCTAGCCGCCCGTGGCCACGAGTGTAGGATGAAGTACGAATTCTGCGTTGTCGTTGTCCCGGATGAGAGAGGCGAGGTACTGCCGCTTGTAACCCACGTCGAAGATATATCGCGGTGCCCCGTTATCGAGCACGCCCAGGCTTCCGTTCCAGAGCATAACGTCGATGAGTTTGACGATGTCATCGGTATTCTGGATCTTCTTGCCAGCGATATATTTGATCTTTCCGCGCGTTAGTCCGTTCTTTTGCTGCACGATCTCGAAAAGAAGGCTTGCGCCGTGAATGACAAGATCAGATATCTCGCGATCTAAGTCTTCCAGGACCTGCCAGCCAAGTTCGGTCAACGCCTGGCAATAGTCTTCCTCCTCGATCCGGTCGCGGCCGAACGTCAAGGCACGCCGCCGCGCGGTCTCGAACAGTCGGATGAGGTACCGGGGGCGCATTAAGCTCCCGTCGATCAGGAAATCCAGCACCGGCTTTCCCTTGACGGTTGCGACCGACGCCCGTGACCAGATCGTCGACCAATCCCCGGTGATGTGCGCCGCGCTCGATCGAAGTCGCTCTTCGAATAGCGTCTTCATCAAGGCTCGATCCGTCCATTCCAGGCTTTGCACTGCGAGCTTGCCGTAATCGGCCATTCCGCGGACTAGAAATTCGTACACGTCGCTGCGAACGAAGATGGCCCAGGAGAAATCCAGCTTCTGACGGCTGAATTTCCGTGCGATTTCCTGCATCGATTCCGCCAGACCGATGACGATCAGCGCGTCGTCATCGGTGAAGCCGCCCGGCGTCCAGAAGCGATCGAGGTTGTCGAACAGGAAGAACACTACGCCTTTCAGCCTCAGGTACCCCAAAACCTCTTCGCGCAGCAGCCGCACGTCCTGCCCGTAGATCGCTTCCAGCACCTTGCTCGAGTCGATCTGCTGGAGGTCGTCATTGACGATGCTGCTTTTCCCGAAACGGTCGATCACGTTCTGGGACAGGCGCTTGAGACGCTCGGAGAAATCACCGACCCCGGTGTCGACCCGTGACTCGAAAAGATACTTCAGCTTGGTGTAGCCGGGGAGCAATCGCGGATCTCTGAGAGCTCTGACCTGGTCCTTTTCGAGGAGCTTGTAGGCGATCTCGAGCCAGAGGACGTATTCCCAGAACGCCGCGATGACCTCCTTCCGGGTCCCGCGGCTCAGTTTGTCGAGAATGAATTCCTTCATCTTGACCAGCTGATGCCCGTCTGGAATCAGGTCAATGACGATATTTTCTTTCCTGGCCCGCGTGCGATCGCGGACCTGCAGAAAGACCGCCGTCTTACCGCTTCCCTTGCGGCCGACCAAGACATTGGCTTCTCCTCCGAGCGTCCGGCGATAGGCGTCGGTCTCCAGAAAGTGATCTGCGAGCGCCGCCGCTTCGTTTTCGGCAACCGGATCTCCACAGCTGAGGCGTTCCAGCAGGCCCTCAGTCTGCTGTTTCACGGTCACGAACTCGTTCTGCGCGTCCGCGACGGTCGTTCTGAACGCGGCGATCAGATTGTCGATGTCTTCGAGCTTCCACCACCGGTCGGCTTTATCCTGGAGATCGAGCGGCAACGACAGGGATTCGTGCGCGATGAGAAGAGCAGGGATCCCGCGCCCTTGGGCGACGCCGTAGATGAACACGGCTCGCTGGTTGTTGCGCATCGCCTCGTCCGACGTGCCGTCCATCCAGAATGCGATCACGCCAAACGAACTCACGACGTTCTCATACGCTTCGCTGGCGTTTAGCCGGCTAATCTCCGCCGGATTGGAATTCCTGAACTTGATGCGCGCGATCTTCTTGACGGCGCTCGTCGTCCGCTGGCTTGAGTCGGTCGGGGTCGATGGTTGCAGGATGAAAAGCGGCTGATCCTTATGCTTGGCTACGTCGCCCCAGCGCGAAGTTTCATCGGCTTTGCCGAGTATCTTGGTCAGCGGTCGTTCGTAGTCGTACCCGTCGTAGCAGAGCGTGTCGATGAGTCCGATATCGCGGACCGGCTGGAAGTTTTCATGGGTCGAACGGATCAGTCTTGTCGGCAGCCCGAGACCTATTGCGAACCCCAGTTCGTAGGTCACGTTGTGGTTAACCTTGGAGACGTCGGCTACGAACGAGTCGGCGTCCTCGACCCAACTTTCGACGGAGCGCGCGATCGGCGAACCCGAAGTGTCAAGATCGCACCAAGGGATGACCCGACGATCGGGCGTGCTCGCAGCTTCGCAAGCCTTCTTGATGAGGTTGGAATGGAAGTCGTTCCCAGAGGCATACGCTACGAAAACTGTCGTCATGGCTTCGAATCCAGAGTTCGCTCAACGTTCGGCCTTGCGAGGTTGCGCTCGCTGAAGGTCGGCTTGATTCATGTTTCGTTCGGGTATCAATTTCGCAGCGAAGCCAATGGCTCGCCGCGATCCTATGTCGTCGGTACCGGCGCTTATAGAGCCGGGAGGCACCCAATCGGGGTAGGGGCCTTTTATTAGGGGGCGCGAATTGCTCGTCGCCGCAACGAAAGCAAGAACGCAGCCCAGAGTATCGCAAGGAGGAAATGACGACGACGGAAGCCGGCAACCATCGACACACACATCGCAATCTCCAGCTACTCAAATATCCACTTTCGCAAGGCATGACTTCCAATTGCTTCATTCAAGCAGTAGCGCATGTCCCAAATGGGAGGCGTCGGCACAAAAATGCGCCGCTGAAGCCCATCTCCTAGGCGGCATCCACGGAACTGCAGCGAGCGTGCCGTGTCTACTGGCTTCGTGAGCCGCGTAGCGAAAATCGCCCCAATACTGGAACAATCGGCCCGCTCTTTGAAGAGTAAGATTTGTACGTTGCGTGCCAGCGGCAACCTACAACGCGATGCGCCCTCCTTGCGCGTATCCGTCAAGAGGTGGAGATTTTCGTAGGTAGCGAGTGGTAACAAGTGTCGTGCTTCGAACGCTGCCGCCAGCTTCTCGCAGGAATATTAGACTCGCTTCTGCACTGGTATCACGCGTTTTTTGGCGCGGTCATGCAGGATTGCTGCTGTCCCGCGCCCCGCATCGAGCTTTGCGCACGCGGACGGGCTCTTTACGGGCATAACTGGCCATGGACCGAACAACAGAGGACTGAAAATCAGTTCGCGTGACAACCAGACGCGTGTTAAAGAATCGTGACAACTTGGAGCGTGAGACACGCACATGAAAAAAAGCGACGTGACTTGTTCTAAGTGCGGCGCTGGTTTTCGTCGTCTCGAAC
>NZ_JBANBJ010000141.1:0-8122 GCF_059803515.1 Bradyrhizobium sp. UFLA05-125
GCGGCAAGACACCAAAGGGATTTGCCGAGGCCCAGACCCAAACCATTCGATCACCGAATTAGTGAACTTGCACAATTACGCCCCAGGGCGGCAGCCAGAACGTCGTCTTCGTAAGCAGTGGCTACCTTACACAGCCGGAACTCTATCGGCTTGGCTTGCTCGTGACACTCTTCTTCCTTGCCGTGTTTCTTATAATCGGAACTCCGTGGATCCTGCTGGTCACGTGACGGACTGTGGACAGCCTTGACCTACCAGCGTGACTTCGGGAGTTCACCGGGGATTTCGAGGCGGCGGCAGCATTGCCACACGACGACGCTAATCAGATTGGTCGGTCAGCGCGCCGATCACGCAGGGCGCTAGAAGTCCCGCACCGATCGCGTAGAGCACACGTTCCGCCTAACGGCTCTGGCTGCCCTCGCGGTGGACAGCTATCACTGAAGGGGGTGGGGGACCTGGGGGGGCTTAGCCGGGATTGAATGCGATCAGGTACCGGTACCGGTTACAGTGGCACGTCTTCTACATCATTTTCCGCGAGGCACCTGAGTGCTAGGCGTGTACTCAGTAAGCGGCTTGGCCGGACTAATGTCCGCTCACCCCCAACAGCAGCGGAAGAGCGGACATTGCCCGAGGTCGCAAGAGGCGACATTCGCGGCGCCCCTATTCTATGATCTCGTCGGCACGCGCCAGCAGAGGCTCGGCGAAGTTGATCCCGAGCGTCGTCGTGGTCTTGACGTTAATGGTTAGGGTGACTTTCGTGGATTGCTGGACCGGCAGGTCCTCGACCTTCTCACCCCTAAGTATCCGTCCAGCGTAGCCGCCGAGCAAGTAATACGCCGCTGACAGGTCAGTTCCATAACTCATCAATCCGCCAACTTGGACAAAATCAGCGAATGGATAGATTGCGGGAATACGATGATGCTCGGCCAAGTCCACGATGCTCTTGCGATGGGTATACAAAAACGGGTCGGTGGTTACGACGAGGCCTCTGGCGTTCTGCCCAGCGAGCGTTTCAAAAGCTCCACGAAGATCGCTCTTGTTGCTGACCTGCACGATTAGTGTAGAGATTTTCAGTGTACGAGAAGCCGCAAGGATATCCGAGATTTGACGCTGCACCTCGGGAAATTTTGGGTTCACCAGCACTCCAATCGGTGCGGAACCCGAAATGACTTGCTGGTGCAGGATTTCCAACCGCTTTGCTTCTAGCAAACCGTTCAAGATATGTATTCCGGTCGCGTTGCCGCGCGGTCGGTTGAGGCTTTCGACAAGGCCGGACGTGATTGGATCGACGGCGGTGAGGAAAACAATCGGAATGATTTTAGTGGCGTTTTTGGCTGCAACTGTGGCTGGATAATTGGCTGAAACAATTACCCCGGCATGTTGAGATAGCTCGGCGGCTATTGTCGGCAATCGATCGTAATTGTCCTCAGCCCATTGATAATCGAGTGCCACGGTTTGTCCTTCGTGAAAACCGGTTTCATTCAGTCCTCGTCGAAGCGCGGCGAAACATACCTCTGGCTCTCGCGTTGTTGCGCTAAGGAACCCGACAATCGGTATCGGCGATGATTTTGCAAACGCGGAATGCGAAAGTGAGCAATATGCTGCCGCCCCGCCAAGATGCTTGATGAACGTACGCCGTTGCATGACGCGCCCTTCAAACGACGCCAAGGAGGGACGATGTTTTTGCCCGAGACGCCAAGAGAAGCCGCTTGCCACAAACATGCGACGCCCTCCTTGCAATTGAAGCAAAATAGCCAGCGATCAAAGCGCGACGCCGAGATGACCGTATATGTCCTCTGGGTCAAGGCGCTTGTTATTTTACGACACTGGGGCTCACAACGCTGTCATCGACTCCTACGTATGTCAGTCGCGGCGATTTGGGCCGCGCCATTCGCTCGGAGCTACGCCCGACCACCTCTCAAACGCATGCGTAAAGCCGCTCGGATCGGCGTAGCCGAGCGCGAGAGCGATATCGGTGATCCCCATCCTTGTGCCTGCGAGCAATTGGCGGGCAACTTCGAAGCGTGCCTCGTTGATCAGTTCACGGAAGCTCTTGCCCTCCGCTTGCAAGCGGCGATTCAGCGTGCGGGGTAGCATAGCCAACTCATTTGCTATCGTTTCCAACGAGGTATCAGGAAAAATCACGCGAGCACGGAGCATGCGGATTACTGTGTGCGTCATGCTTGGTTGTTCGACGGCCCAATAAGCGGCAACCGACTTTTCCAGTATCCGGCGGGCCTCGCGATCTGCGCCGCTAACAGGATGAGTGAGCAGATTTGTAGAAAAGACCAAGGCATGCTGTTCTGCATCGAACCGCGGAGCGGAGCCAAAGAAGCGGCGATAGGGCTCAATATTGCTGGGGGCTCGACGAGAGGTCAGAACTTCCTCGGGCACCGCGCCCACGAGTTCTCTCATCAGGTTAAACCCTACGGCGATCGCTCCGTCACTGATCTGCTCGATTGCCTGCACGCTAGGATAATGGACGGCGTACCCCCAGAACGCGACTTCGTTCTGGACGACTAGATAAGTAACGGCGCCGCGCACATAGCGTCGCTGATTGGTGCATAGGTCCAGGATCGCGTCCTTGAGTGTCGGCGCGGTCTGCATAAGCCGCCCGACTCGGCCAAGACAGGCGGTCCCTGACCGTTGTCCAACGAGGAGTCCAAAATGTTCACAGCTTGTCGCGGCTACGCAAGCCTCAAAAAGCCTGCCAAGTTCGACGAATGAGATCGAGTTTTCAGGGTCGCGCAGCAAGTCTGGATCGACGCCGGCGCCTGCGATGACAGTTGCGGGATTTTTCCCCAGCTCCCGTAAGACCTGGGGGAGTTCGACCAGAACTCCGATACGCTGCTGCCCCTCCATTTGCGACCCCGGCCTGGATGTGTCTCCCGCAATTTCGCGGTTCAGTGTCGCAAAATAACAAGCAGCTGATCGTTGATCTTGATCAAGTGTCCACCGACGTCACTCAACTAGCGTCGTGAGTTCGTCCGGAGGCCAAGGCACAGGTATTCCCAAGGGCAAGTTGAGCACGTTTTTTGCCTCAGCGGCGGCTATTACGTGGGACGAAATGTTACACGAAATTCAGGGACCCGAAGCATGACAGCGCTCGTGACCCACATTGAAATTTACGGCGAGGACCCTGCAAAACTCGCGCAGTTCTATGCAAGTCTCTTCGGTTGGGAAATTGAGAAGGCGCCAGGCATTGACTATTGGCGAATTCAAACTGAACCGAACGGCAACGGTTGCTGCGGAGGCTTGACGTTTCGCGCCGCCGACGGCCCCCCATCCTGGCTGAATTACGTGACTGTCGCCTCGGTGGATGCGGCAGTTGCCCAGGCCGAACGCATGGGTGCGCGCATTCTGCGCCCGAAAACGGCGGTGCCCAGAACCGGGTGGTATGCCGTCCTCGCTGACCCGCAGGGAAATCGCTTCGCCGTCTGGCAGGCGGACTCAACGGCATTTCCTCCGCCCGAGCCGGAATAGTCGGAAATCAGAACTCAACGCAAAAGATCATGCTTTATCAATGAAAGGAGTGAACCATGTACTTTACTGACGGTTCTCTTTTCCCCGAGAACATGGCCCCGCTCGTCATCACGGCAGCACCGTACGGACCCGCGTGGCTGCCCGGCGATGCGGCGGACATTGCCGTCACCTGGGACGAGCAGGTCCAGGCGGCGGTAGACTGCTACAACGCAGGCGCCACCGTCCTGCACTTCCACGTGCGCAACCCGGCGACAGGGCACCTGTCCTCCGACTTCGACCACTTCTGCCATCTGCTCGACCGCGTGAAGAAAGCCGTGCCCAAAATGATTATCCAGGTCGGCGGCTCGATCTCGTTCGCGCCCAAGGGCGAGGGCAAGAAGGCCGAGTGGCTGAGCTACGATACGCGGCACATGCTCGCGGAGCTGAAGCCCACGCCTGAGTGCGTCACGGTGGCCATCGGCACCTGCATGATGGACCTCACGCAAATGTGGACTGCGGATGATATCAGGGGAACGCATCTGGAAGACCCGAAGGTGCTTGCCGCCTGGGCAGGCATGTACACGGATGCCGGCCCCGCCTTCTACCTCGAGCATCTGAAGCGCCTGAAGAAAAACGGCATCCAGCCGCAATTCCCGCTGGCTCACGTGCATCAGCTCGAGATCGTCGAGCGGCTGATACGCCACGGCGCTTACATGGGCCCGCTGAATATCGCCATTACGACCTACGGCGGCGGCGGCTGCGGCTACAACCCATTCGATTGGATGGAATTCATCCGCCGCACACCCCAGGGCGCGACCGCGACGATGTGGGCGGGCATGCGGATGAACGCCGTCGTCCAACCGTTGGGAATCATCCTCGGTCAACACTGTCGGGTCGGCAACGAGGACAACCTCTGGAACGCGAAGCGGCAACGCATCACTACAGTGCAGCAGATCGAGGCGGTTGTGAAACTGTCCGAGCAGTTCGGCCGCAAGGTGGCTACGGCGGACGAAGCCCGCCAAATCATGAAAATCGGCGTGACGTACAACAGCATCGAAGAGACGCTGCAAAACCTTGGTCTGCCACCCAACCGGAAAGAGGGCGAGCGCGGCTTCATGGTCTGGGAGACCGACGGAAAGCTGGGTGTCGCCCATGCGATGTCCGATTCGCATCCGATGGCCTATTGTATGGTGCCGCCGGAAACGGCAGCTGCGTGAACAGCGCAACAACAGCGCGCCAGAGTCCTGCCCTCGAAATCGGAGGGCAGGATGCGTCCATCGCCTCAGCAGAAGGCTACCCGCTGAGGGTTTTTCCTGAGGGCCATCGACGATCACGGCTTTGGTTTGAATCCTCAGTTGGCCGGTAGAGTGGACGTGATGGAAGAACTGTTGGCCCGGGACTGGGATATGCTGATTGGCCGTGAACACGGCCCACTGGCATTTCGCATCGTCATTCAACCGATCGCGGCTGCTTTCCTCGCGATCCGCGCCGGGTTACGGGATGCACGAGAAGGCAGTCCCGCTTACGGATGGACCGTCACGATCGATTCGGTTCATCGGCGCGAACTGATACGGCAGGGCTGGAAGGACGTGGGCCGCCTCTTTGCTGCGGCGGTGATCATCGATCTTATCTACGAGATTGTCGTCTTTCGCTGGATCTACCCGGGTCAAGCGCTGATCGTTGCTGCCACGCTGGCTCTGCCGACCTATTTCCTGCTCCGCGGATTGGCAAACAGAATGGCTCGATGGGTGCTCAACTCGGAGGAGAGGAGGCGCGCTGGTGGCCGACCACTCTGAACAGAGTGCGCCGAGGCTCGATCGTTCGACAATACTGGCCTACGACCGCACCCGTCTTGCCTATCAACGAACCATGCTAGCATGGGTGCGGACGGGGACCTCGCTGATCACGTTCGGTTTCGCCATCTACAATTTCCATCGAATCGCAACTGGAGACAGGCAAAGCGGCCAGCTCGTAGGGCCGCACGAATTTGCCACGATAATGGTCTGCATCGGGCTGGTGGCGCTGCTGGCCGCCACATTCGAATACCGGCAGAACATTCGCACGCTCAGCGCCCAGTATCCCGATATGCCACGTTCACCGCTCCCGGCAGCGGTCGCGCTTTTGATCTCGGCTCTGGGTATCCTGGCCTTGGTCATTATGGCTTTGCGGCAATGACTATCTTATTGCGCTTAGGGCAAGTTCAGCTGGGATTGGAAGTAAGCTACCGCCTAGTCGCGCTTTGATTGCCTACCAGTTGTCCGCTTTTTGGGTGCGAAGCAGGCTCGACCTCACTCCGACGGTATTATCGACGAGGGGCCAATGAGGATCGGACAGCCGCAGATCATACGCTAGCCTTCGGGGCTCGGCGTCGCGCTCTATCCCCGTCCTGTTTCCATTGACCGAGCAGCGCGCATGCCTCACGTCTCTCCGCGTCGCTTGGCCGGCTGTCGGGATGCAAGCATTTCATGAGCTTGCCGTAAGTCACGAACGTCATGATGCCCTTCCGGCGGCTTTCCCCCTCATACCATTTCTTCATTTCTTGCAGCGCGAGCCGCAGGTTGCGGTTCGTCTCCTTGAGGCGGGCCACCTCGTCGGAATCAATCGGCGGCGGCGCGGGCTTGGCCGCCATGGCCTTGGTTGCTGCATGCTGTTTGCGCTCATCAGCGAGCGCAATCTTCAATGTCGCGTTCTCTTCCTGAAGGGCGGCAATCTCGATTTCCCTTCGCGCCTCGGCCAATTGCTTGGACTGTTCGGCGACAACGTTGCGCAGCCGTTCGATTTCCTCCTTCCGTTTGGTGCGCCATCGTGCCTGTCGCTCGGGATTGTTGAGACCCATGACGATCTCCCTCCGTTACGTAACGGGCCATCATCGTCATGTCGGCGCGGCCGTCAATTGAAATCTCCGTCCGGCCATTGCGAACGCGGCGCACGGAGAGGACCTTCAATAACCGAGAGAGCGCGTCGGTTCTCGTTGGCCGTCAACATGGTGGCTGAGAGAGTGGTAGGCCCTGCGGAACTATCGGACGTGCAACTCATTGAGCGGCTATTCACGTCGAGGACCCTCTATGAACCATATCGTCGTAATCTTGATCTTACTCGTAGGCGGCTCTTCTCTCGCCTTGGCCCAGAGTGGGGGAGGATCGAGCAGTGGCAGCTCGGCGGCGAGTGGAGCTGCGGCCACCGGGTCCACAGGTTATGCGGGTGGCACCCTATCGAGCGGGCACACCATAAGCGGCAATGCGGGCTCCTCCGGTCCCAATGTGGGCAACGCGCTCAGCCACACAGCCACCGGCGACGACGTGGATGCATCCTCAGTTACTCCGGCTCCAACCTCGCATGACAACGCGGTGGATACGCCCGCCGCCAATCGCGCCATGAAGAACTTGGGCAACACCGATGTCGGCATTCTCAAAAAGTAAGCCTTGCAGCAAGTCGGCCTCGAACTTAGCGTCTGCATTCTCGGCATTCGACGCGCTACGCTGGCGACCTGCGGGAGATCAACAGGAAGCTTCGTCGGAAGCTGAATTGAGGCCGCGCATTCACCTCACGAGTCGATAGGCCTTCATTCGCTTGCGGTGCGACGGGAACCTCCGGGCCTGGCTTCCATCTGTTCAGCGCGCACATGACACCGATCCTGGCGAACATCGTCGGGCCGCCACTCTCGGCCACCAGTCAGCGCCTCCATGGCGGCTTGGCATTCGGTCGCGTCATGCACAGCCTTGGGGAGCTTGGCGATGTACTCGCCGGTATCACGCAGCGAGACGAGCTTGCGCCCATCGGATCCTCGAAAGGGGGCCCCAGCCTCGATTGGTCCCAGATCAAACCTCCAGCCCCGGCGGGGCCGCCATCTCTCGACGGTCGGCCCCTAACCGTGCGGGTACGCAGGTCGAGCATCAGACCATTCCACTCGGCTGCGAGAGACGTTCCTGGAATTGCAGTTGCGCGACAACATGAATCCGAAATTTACGTAAGTGATGAACGTTAAGGACGCGCACGGTTGCGTGTCTCTGCGCAGTATGTCGGTAGCTGACAGCAGCGCTTTGTTGTCCACAGTGTCAATCGCGATACACAATATCGGCTCGATTCATCGTAGGCTTTTGCCGCGTCTTCATGGGCGCGTTTCCTCCCTAGCCTTCAGCCCGTCGCGAATGGCGGGCTTCCTTCGCATTGTTAAAGGACCGCTGGCCAGATGGTTGGCCCGTTTCATGCTTTCCCAAATTTGCCAACAGAGGGGCGGGCATGATTGCTGAACACTTCTTGATCTGGGCTGCGCTGTTGAGCGTTTTCGTCTTCTTGGCTTTCCATTCGGCCGGGCGGAGGCGCGGGTAACGCTTGCTGAGTTTGGTTGCAGTTGCCACGAGCCTTTCTACGCAGTGAGGGTCGCCTCAGTTGGCGGCCGCAGCCTTCAAGAACCGCACATAGGTCCCGCTCTCGTGCAGCTCGAGCAAGCCGCGCTCGACCGCATGCTTGATGCTGGCACCGAACTCCGGGTCGGTGGCCTTCAGCGTGTAGAGGAATGGTGCGTTGATCTTCTCGATATGGATTCGGCCGTCTTGCACGGGCTCGATGCTAGTGGCGATCTCGACGAGCTTGCGCGCTGCGGCTTCCGGGTCGGAGAAGGGATCGTTCCGTCGTGAGCTTCATGAGCCAGCCTGAACGCGAT
>NZ_JBANBJ010000142.1:0-7921 GCF_059803515.1 Bradyrhizobium sp. UFLA05-125
GGGTTAATCAGCGTGGCCTTCGAACTCGCAGGATCAATCGGCTTGCCCGTCGCTGGATCAATCGGCTGGTTCGAATCGACCACTGCTGGAGGGTAAGCACTTTCCGGAACTTTGATGCTGGCGTTGTAATAACTCTTCATATAGGCGTTGATATTCGGCTGAACACCGGGACCGGCCTCAAGAATAACGATCTTGAGACGCTCCCCGTTGATGGGCTTCTGACTCAATTCCTTTGCGATCAACGATCCGGCAAATCCCGAGCCGACGATCGCGATATCGCACTCAATGCAAGTGTCTGGCATAGATCCCTCCCTCAAGGATTCTTTGGGATGGGTAAAAGGGGCTTTTGATCATTGAGATCGCGAGGATCGCGCGACCAGTATCCGAATTGCAAATTGCTGTAGCCCATCGGGTGAGCCCCCGCGATTTGCCAAACCAGCCCCTGCGAGTATGCTTTCGCGGAGACGACTTCTGAGGAAACGCCGACGGGCTTGGCTGCGGTGGCTTGCTCTTGCAGCGCCTTCGGCTCGTACCATGAGCCAAGATACCACAGCAGGATAATGCTCCGGGCCAAGAACTTAATATCGTCGTTGCCCTTGTTCACGAAGGCGATGATGTCGTTCGGCGACGAACGGGAATTGTCCTTTACGAACTTCAACAATGTGGCGAACGACTGCGTCGAGTCCTTTGCGTTGATCCACCTGAAATAATCATTCTTGATATTGATCGGATCACTGCCGGGATCTGAACTCAATATATCATTGCTATTGAAGTCCAATTCGGGAGCGAGAAGTTGTTTGTTGACGCCGGTGAGTGCTTCGGAAAGCAACAGAAAAGCCATCATGTCCTGCCGCGAACTCACGTCCGGTCCTGCGGCATAGGCCGAACCGGAAATGGGAGTTGCGGCTGCTACGGCAGTCGTCGCCACCGTGCCGGCGAGCATGGCGCGACGTGAAAATGGTCCACCGTGTTCCGAGGGCGGCGCGCCTGGCCGTTCGTTGTGACGATCCTTTGGTAGTATGCCCATGGTGCTCCCCGCCATTAGAGTCCAACTGATAGCGTCGATGGCCCCATCAGCTTACTGCGCCTTTTCCAGCATGAACGTGAAATCCGACTGGTTCAGGTTCGGCCTGCCGGCCTCGCGATTCGATCCAGTTCTCTGGAAGCCCACGGCGTTGCTATGACAGGCGATGCAGCTGGACGTGGCAAGCGGGACCAACGGAGAATCCCGGAGGTCGGCCAGGCTGTCTGCCTTGCTGTCCGGCTTCTTCTCTGCCTGGCTGTACGTCTCCAGCGTCGAATTTGCGAGGTAAGTCGGCGCGGGCGAACAGGTCATGTCGGATTGCTTGACAAAATCGGTCCCAGGAGCCGGAGCGCCCGGATTTTGCGAGTGCAGCCGTGCAGCGAGTCAGAAACGCGGTGGGCCATTGCGTGCTGAGCAGCACGTAATTCTGCCAGACGCTGTTGGCCGGAAGCATGCTGTGAAAAACCGCGTTCATGTTCTTGGCCGCATCGGTCAACGGCGTCTCACGAACGATCTGACTCTTGAATGAATCGTCATTTCTGAAGCGCAGCTCCAGCGCCGGGTCGGGATCCCATGGAAAGGGCGGTGTCGCGTTCTCAGCCGGGCAGTTCGCCTTGCATTGGACACTGAAGAAATTGTACGGACCACCCAGCTTGTTCGCCGTGACTTCGGTCCTGTCCGGCACGTTGTTCACATGCTCGAAGGACGTCCAGATCCACTGCGGACGAGCTACGGTCTTGTGGACCGCATGGAAGCCGATCAGACCGAGGGTCATGTCCAGACACGGTCTTTTCTCGCCCGGAGGCATCAGGACGAGCGCCCTTCTCATGTGAAACGTCTTCGCCGCGATTTCCTCGGGCGTTAGAATTTTCCAGGACACCTTGAGCATAAATGAGCCAAACGCGGCGCCGGCATTCTGGCCCGGTGGAAAGTCGACCGCCAGGTCAGCATTCGCGGCTTGGCCGGCTTTTGTATTCAGATGATTCACCGTGATGTATTCGAACATCTGCCGATTCATCAGGATGTCGAAAATGGCGTAATGCCCCTGCTGATCAATCAATGGGCCGGTCTTGAATGGCTCGTTGAAACTCTCCTCGATCATCTTCACGATCATTCGATTGGGCGCATCCTTTATCAGATCGGGCCTATCGTCGAAAAGATCGCGACATGCCTTTGGCATCAACCTCTCGCGCTCGGCCTTCATCCCCTCCGTGTCGGCCGGCCATATCGGGGGTTGCAGGTCAGCCGGAAGCATGACGTCAAGCAGCTGCTTGAAGTTGTTCATATCCTCCCATTTCGTCGGCGTGTCCGCCTGCGCTTTCTCGATAGGTGTCGTTCCATCGGCCGGCGAATTCAGTGCGATAAAAGTGCGCCACGAATAAAAATCGAAGCCTCGTTGCAGGTTTTCCAGACCGGAAGCTTCAATTCCAGCGGGATCACCTTGCGCACCCGTACCCACGTTCTCCTGACAAGGGAGGCCCGACTTTAAGATGCTGTCTTTGTTTGCGATGGCGCTCGCTAGGACTTCCGGGGGCAGAACCGGGCCAGCCAACTTGCCATTGAAGGGATCCAATATCCGCGTGGCGTTACATTCGAGGCCGAGCGCTTGGACTGGAGATGCAGCCGGGGCGGTTGTTTGAGCCAACGACGCCGCGGAAAGCATCAACGAGATCCCGCCAGTCGCGCTTGCGAGCTGTGCGGCAGATGATCGGCTGCAGGGCATGATCAACATCCCTTTCCTTGATGGGCGGCATCTGCGAAATAGTTGAGTGTTCTGAAAAGCGTGCAGATAGAAAACTGTACTCCGCTGATCTCGCTACGTTCGATTCCGAACTCACGCGCGGGTCCGCGTCACTGCGCTTGGCTCAATCAGACTAGTTTCTTCGTGATCGTTCGCTTGGTTCCGCACTAACGGCTGCTGGCCATCATCGCTCCGCCTTTGCCTGACGATAAAAAAACCGATAAGAAATTACACGCACTGTCGTTATCAATGCGGCAAACTATAGGATGCTTTGTGGGGTTCGGCAACTATAACATGTCCCCCGCTCAGGTTGTAGAGCTCCGTAATTGAGATGTCGGCGTCGCGCAGCTAACCAAGGCCGGCGGTCGATGCAACGAGGGCAACAAACTCGCCGCTCAGAACGAAGGAGAAATGTCGCCCCGCTTGGACGAAGACCTTAAACGCAGAAGGTGCGCATCGCCTTTCGGTCCTGTATCAATCAACTCGAATTACAACCTCATCGGTCTCGTAGCCAAACTTGGCTCACAGGTTGTCCTGCCGAGGCGCAATCCGCAATTCATACTGCAAAGGAGCGAGCCGAAATGCCAGCGCGCCCAAATACTTTCTACGATTGTAGGCGCTTTGGTTGGTAGGGCTGAGGGAAACTCCTTCAGATCAGACATTTCCGCAGACAACGACCTCCGTCCGCCGAGCAATTACGCGAGTAGGCGCGCTCCACTTCGCCAGCTCCTTGAACCCGCTCAACGTCTTGGGACCTCCAGGGCTTGCCGGTGTTGCGCGTTGACTTTGCCATCCAGGCGACCTCATTCAGTAGCGCGCTGACCGATCGCCAAATGAGCCATTGTTAGGATTGTAATTGCCGCTAGTACCCTGATTGTCGCAAACTTGCACTTCACCAGCAGGCCAGCGCAGACAAGGGCATGATTGCGCATGGATCATTCTGGGGCACAGCGTAGGTGTGCTTAGTCGCCACCCCTGTGCGAATCGACCAGTGAGCACATGCTTATTCGAATTCAGTGCACCATTCCTGCGATTGCTGCGGATGGACGCATCTTTACAGCGCAATAGTCGAACAGTTCGCAGTCTTACGGCGAAACTGGGGGCACCAAAAAGCAGGCACCTAAACCTGCTCATCGGCACGTCGACCAGATCGGGTCTTGCGCACCGCAGCAAAGCGATCTTCGTTCGATCTTTCAAGCAGAGCTGTGGGGCCATTTGAGCCGGGAGGAGGCGAAGAGGGTTTTCGGAAACCTTCCTTCGCCGAAAACCGAGATTTTTTTGCCATTTGACTGGATTAGCGTTCTACTTAACGTAGCATCTTCTTTAGTTTGATCGTTACGACATGCGTCAAACCAATCTGAGCGTCAGCATCGAGAGCGGGCAAGCTACCTAGTCTTTTCCGTTCCACTCCTTCAATTTCGTTAGCAGTCTAATGATGGCGTCAATCGACATCTTCTGTACGGTCGCATGGGCGTCAAAGACGACAAGGTTGCAAAGAGCAAATGAACAGTCCGATCTTCCCAGAGGTCAGACCAGACTGCTTCGCCCCACTTAGGTTACGTCGTGGAAGATCATGCCGACCGTGTGCCGCTTGCCTTGGTAGAGCTTGCCGACGCCGTGGTTGAATTTAATTGGTGGTCCCCGTGGACGCCACGCACAGGGCGCGCATTCTCGAAGGCGGCGGCGTCTCCCTTCTTCAGCGGCAACACCATGGCTCGAGTCTGCATGCTCGGTCATGAGAAACTCGCCCCCTTCCAAGTCCTTCCAGCCTCGTTGAGGAGAATCGTTTCGCTTTCGGTGTCCTCGGCACACCGCGCTTGGCTCAAAGCGGCCTCACCGCGACATTCCGCTGAAACACGGCGGGTATGAATCGGGCTCGCCGCAGCCAGGGCTGTACCAAGCGTTCAATGATTATTTTGAGGCCCCCCTTAGTTTCGGCCCCGCTTCGTTGAATGAGACGATCAATCTCTCGCCGCAGGACTTGTACTTCAACTCTGGTGTCCTCGAGCTGGCTACGCACTCGCTGAAGCTCTTCCGCAGATCCTTTCGTACCAACGGCGTCGACGGCGGTACGAAGGTCCTTTACGTCGTCCTGCGCTTTCTTGGCATCGGCTCCCGCTTGCGTCGCCACCGCGGATACACTTGAGGCGAGAATGTACGCAGCAATCACATTCGCTTTTATTGCCTGGAAAAATGAGAACAAGCCGATGACCAGACCAGCGACAGCCAGCAAGCCGCCTCCTACGAAGATCCTGTTCGTCCGCTCGGCTCTGGATGCTGCGTCGACCGCCTCTTTAGCTTGCGAGCGGGCTTCGGCGACGACCCCAGGAATCGAACTTCTAATCGGTCGATTCTTGCTTGCGCGATCAAAATAATACTCAGGCGGCTGGTCGCTCTTGCGCGCCTCGGTCTCTTCGAACTTCTCCACGACCGGATTCGAGACCACACCTTCTTTGGCCTTGTGCGAGGTCTTTGTGAACTCCATCCATATCAAGCCTTCGTCACCGCGTATCGTGTATTCATCCGAGGTCAGATTATGGAGAGGTATGAGCAGTTTGCCATGGAATCCAGGATCGACTAACGGTCCGGTACCAAGAAGGAGGCCGCGGTGAACATGGGTGATGCGTAGGTTGAATCGGACCGCAATGTACTGGGGCAGGCGGAAGGTGATACCGATCTGAACGAAGCTGATGGAGTTGGGCGGAAGCGTAATCGTGCCGTCCTTCGCAACAGGCCTCGTTATCTTCTGTCCATCTTCGTCCCAGTAGATGAAACGGCCACCGGCGCTCACCTCGTAGGAGGCGGACTTGAGATGACCCGCCGCGAATGGGTGGATCATACCGGCCTGTCTGACGTAGGCCTTGACATGTTCGGACGACAATAACGCTCTCGGAATATCCGGAAACGGATCAATATCCTTACCCGGTCCTCGGTATCTAGCCGAGCGAGTTTCGGCTACATCTTCGCTATCGGCGAAATCAACCTCCGCCAGAAAAGTCGGCGGGTCGGTCTCGTCCGACCTTTGTGACTGTTTATCGCTGGGAGGCGACATTGAAGATCCTCATGCAGGAAGCAACACTATTTCTGGCTATGTTGCGGCATCAGCGGCGCAACCGTGGTCTCATACGTCGGCGCCACCCTCCTGCGCAACGTGCGGATGACGTCGAGGCTCTGCTGCGGAGTTTGCCAACGCGAGCGGCCGAAAAAAGCCCGAGGCACGAGAAGAAATCAGTTGAAAGCGCGGAACGAACTGATTCTTTGCTTCCGGAGCGCGCCGGGAGCGATACTTGCTCTTTTTGGCTTTCTGCTCCTATCCTCGCGGTCATCCCGCGTGCTCGACATCGCGTCCGCCGCTCTGCGGGCGTCTCGCTGACCTGCATGGCATGGAGCTTAAGTAGCTGGTGACAAGCGCGGCACGAAGGAGCTTTAGCCCCCAACCATTCGTAGGTCGCCGACGCGGCTCCGCCGGGTCAAACTCCTCTGAGTTCGATAGACGGTCGGCCCAACCTACTTAAGGACGAAGTTAGCAGCGTCATGAATTATCGTCACGAGATTCACGCAGGCAATCATTCCGAGATCTTCAAACAAGCCCTACTCTACGCGCTGATCGACCACCTTCAGTTGAAACCAAGCCGATCTGCGTCGTCGACATCCATGCCGGGTCGGGCCTTTACGATCTTGAGTTACCGGAGGGTGCGAACGGGCGAAGCCGATCGCGGAATTCGGCTCGTCAATCCAAAACGGACGCGAGCCTTACAGCGATATCTCGGCATCGTCGAGCACTTCAATCCGGACCGCCTCAAACATTATCCGGGTTTGCCAGCGATCATTCGTCATGTGCTTTGTGGCGAGGACCGTTTGATCGCCTGCGAGTCGGAAGCGGGGCCAGCCGCACGGCTAAAAGATTTTGTGAAGGGCGACGGCCGCGTCGCGATCCACCGGCGGGATGGGGTCGCTGCGGTGCACGCATTCGTTCCACCTAGTCTAAGGAAAGGCGCGATCTCTTTTTCTGGCCCCTCCGTTCGAATAGTCGGACGAGCTCGCGCTCGCGGCCGAGGCCCTCAATTCAGGCTTTCGTAAGTGGCCGACCGGCACGTACGCTCTCTGGTATCCAATCAAGGGGCCAGTCAGATCGGCAACTTCAGAAAACTACTCGGTCCCGACGTTCTGCGTCGAATTCCTAGCATACGGAAAGTGCCAAGAATGACTGATCGGAAGCGGTATGATCACCTGCAATCCGCCTTGGCAATTCGAGAAGGACGTTCACGCCATCTGCAAAGCACTAGTGCCGATCTTCGAGGAGAGCGGCTCAGGATACTCCTTGGAATGGTGGGTCAGGCCTCGCTAGGCTAGTTCAACTGGCCCCGTACGCACTGGCCGAACTTATCGTGTGAATGGCTGCCATTATGTTGCGCCAGCGGACTGCCGAAGGCACGTCCCGGCGATCCACGCAACTTTCAGCACGCCTGTCGAGTTCCGCTAGAGCTTCGTCCACGCCAAAGCGCTCGATCAACGTGGTCGCTCTCCGCCACGTCGTCGGGGTCAGTTGATGATAGACGCCTTGGCCAGACGGGGCACGTTCCTCGATCACATCCATCGTGACGGAAGTTCGTCCAATCACCGCGTCCATATTCTCCTGATAACCATCGCGTAGTATACCGCTTCAGCGATTCCAATCAAACGGGGGGATAGTGCCAGATCTCGCGAAAAAACGGGCCGACGAACTCGCCGAACTCATGAAATACCCCGTATTGGAGGTGGATCCGATTCAGGGCTCACCGGGCATTCTTCTGAGCGACCAGATCACCTACTTCGCCCAGAATCACCGCATGATCGAGCCATTTAAGAAGGAGCTCCTCAAGCCGGCCGGCTACGAGCTCACGGTGGGTGAGGAATACTTCATGTCGGGCCGCTACCTCCCGCTGGAGAGCCACATCACGATCCAGCCCTTCGAGGTAGCGGTCATCAAGACCGGCGAAAGGATACGGCTACCGCGCTTCATGATCGCGCGGTGGAACATTCGGGTGAAACATGCCTATGCGGGGTTATTGTGGGTCGGAGGACCGCAGGTCGACCCAGGCTACGCCGGCTACCTATTCTGCCCCATCTACAATCTCTCGGACAAGCCCGTCACCTTGTACAAGGGTCAAGAACTG
>NZ_JBANBJ010000143.1:0-7801 GCF_059803515.1 Bradyrhizobium sp. UFLA05-125
CATCTGATCTTTCCTCCTCAATTGATTATGTCGTCGTTGCGCAGGTGCTGCGGGCCGCCTTAAGGCGCTCCTGTTCAGGTGTGAAGTCAAGCGTCACAAACGCACCACCTTCGTAGCATTGTGCGACGGAGTCCGGTGGATTCTGCAGCTTCATGATCTCCGGCGCGAAGTCCTCGGCGTTGTCGCATGGAGAATAGCGGCGGGGACTTGCGCGGCAAGTGCCGGCCTCCCCGCAATCGCGGCTCGCCGTCGGCCAATGCCGGATACGAGATAGACGATGCTCGTTGTATCCATGGACGTTCCTCTCGATTTACGCTCGACCGCTATTGCTTGCGGCTTGGGGGCTCGGACGGGACGGCCAACCCCATCCCTGTGCGCATGTCGCCAATGTCGTCCCTAGGACGGGCGGCATTCTGAGTCCAAGCCAAATCCGGCATCGATCAATGCAGGAGTTGCATCGATCGATCAGCCACTTCAAGATGCTCCGCAACAGAACGGGACATCTTGAGGAAACATCCATGCCGCGAAAGCTGATCGACATCTCGGTGCCGCTGCAGAATGACGTGCCGGCCGACCCACCCGGCAACCATCCGACGATCCAATACATCGATCATCAGCAGGGCCTGCCGCGCATGCTGCAATTCTTCGACGGGCTGAAAGCGGAAGATCTCCCTGATGGCCAGGGTTGGGCGGTCGAGCAGGTGTCGCTGTCGACCCATAATGGCACGCATCTCGATGCGCCCTGGCACTTCCATCCCACCATGAACCGCGGCGAGCGCGCCTGGACCATCGACGAGGTGCCACTGGAATGGTGCCTGCAGCCTGGCGTCAAGCTCGACTTCCGTCACCTGCCGGACGGCTATGTGGCCACCGCCGACGACGTGGAGAAGGAGCTCGAGCGTATCGGGCACACGCTGTCGCCGCTGGAGATCGTCGTCGTCAACACCAGCGCCGGCGCGAAATTCGGACGCGCCGACTACGTCAATTCAGGCTGCGGCATGGGTTATGAGGCCACGATGTGTCTGCTCGAGCGTGGCGTGCGTCTGACCGGCACCGACGGCTGGAGCTGGGACGCGCCGTTCGTCCATACCGCGAAGAAATACGCGGAGACCAAGGATGCGAGGCTGATCTGGGAAGGCCACAAGGCCGGGCGTCACATCGGTTATTGCCATCTCGAGAAACTGCACAATCTCGATAAGCTGCCGTCGACGGGATTCACGGTCTCCTGCTTCCCCGTGAAGATCGAGCGCGCCTCGGCAGGCTGGACGCGGGCCGTCGCCATCATCGACGGCTGACACCGAACTTTGTCATTCGCCTTCGAGACCGCTTTCGGCAAGCTCGCGCAACGCGTCGATGTCGAGCACGACGATGGCGCCATGCTCGAGGCGGACCCAGCTCCGTGCGGCCCAGGCTCGCAACTGCTTGTTGATGCTCTCGCGGGTCATGCCGACCATCTCGCTGATCTCCTGCTGGGTGATCGCGAGGGTTCCGCTGCCGGAGTCGAGCTTGCGCTCCTCGGTCAGGCCAAGCAGCGCGCTGGCGAGCCGTCCCGGCAGGTTCTGCAGGATCACCTGCTCGACCTGCTGGCTGGTCCAGCGCAGCCGGCCGCAGAGCAGCTCGATGAACTTCATCGCCAGTTCCGGCTGGCTCTTCACGAAGGGCAGAAAGTCCCGACGATCGATGATGTAGAGCTCGCAATTGGTATTGGCGGTCGCGTCCGCCGACCGTGGCGCACCATCGAGCACCGCGATCTCGCCAAAAATTTCTCCGGGACCGATCAAATTGAGGATGGCATTGCGCCCATCAGGCGAAGAAGAGGAAATTTTCACCGTGCCGGAGATGACCGCGAAGAGGTTGTTGCCGGGATCGCCCTTCGCCGCAATGGTCGCGCCACGCTTGACGGTCGTATGCTTGGCATAACGGCAGAGCTGATCGAGCGCATCCGGCTCCAGATCAGCGAAGATCGGATGCTTGCGCAGCACCGACAGCTTGTTGCCCGACGACTGCCGGGGATCGCTGGTCTTGTCCTGAGGCACGCCGCCGGACTCCTAAGACTGCGAGGTACTATAGTTCCTGCGTAGTCAACGTTGCCGGGCTTTTCAACCGGAAACCACATATATGCACTTTTGGACAAGGGCCGGTAGTGGGACCGTTCCCGTCACGCGGAATGTGCAGCCATAAGCTGCATCAGCGCGATCGGCCTGATGCTGAGTTGCGAATTAACCATAACGCGACGATGGAGGGCCTTCACCTCGCAGGGCCAAGATGGAGACTCGCCCGACTCCGTTTCAGGCCATGCCAACGCGGCTATGATCCCAGCCGCTTCAATGTTTGAAGGCTGTTTCGTTCGACTTGAGCCGGTTGGGCCTCGTTTGGCGGTCCGCCCACGCTAACACTGCCGCAAAGGCGACGAAGACGGTCACAACGGCAATAGTCATCAACAGCGCATCGATCGGCATGGTGCCCCTCCCCCCGAGTTCATCAACCTGGGCATTATGCGCGGCGGCCGACCGTCGTCGTTGATCGCGATCAAAAATCAGCGATCACCATGGAAAGGGGGTCTCTCACGCTGCCGCCAAGGCCTCGGCGCGCGCCGGATCGAGCAGGCTGATACCGCCATGGATGATCTCGATCACACCGACGCGCTCGAGCTTGGTGAAGGTGCGGCTGACCGTTTCAATGGTCAGTCCGAGATAGTCGGCGATGTCCTGGCGGCTCATCGGCAATGGCACCGTGTTCGACCGCCCGTTGAGCTGTATCAGGCGCTCGCGCCAGCTCAGGAAAAAGGTTGCGACCTTCTCCTCCGCGGAACGGCGTCCGAGCAGAACCATGTGGTCGCGAGCCTGGCTCAACTCGCGCACGGCCAGCTCGTTGATGCGGCGAAGCAGATGCGACCTGTCCTCGATGAAACGTCCGAACGCTGCCTTGGCAAACTGGCAAACCGTCACGGGGCCGATCGCGTCCGCAGAAAAGTTGTGGCGACCGGAGACATTCATCCCCAGGAAGTCGCCTGGCAGCGCGAAGCCGACGATTTGCCGGCGCCCATCCGGCAACAGCTTGTAAAGCCTCATCACGCCTTCGAGAAGGTTGTAGAAGGATGTCGTGATGTCCTCTTCGGAAAACACCGTCTCGCCGGCGGTAAAATGCACGCGGCGCCCCAGATGCTCGAACTCCCTCAGCTCAGCCGCATCGAGCGAAGCGCACACGCTGAACTCACGTATCGAGCACTCCTTGCAGAAGTGCCCGCTGGGTTCGATTGCAACCAGGGAAGACTTCATCCACCGCTCCAGCCAGGCGCCACGCTCTTCGGCTTAGGCCGAGTCTGGCGCGCATCGCATTTTACTGCCTTGTCACAAACGCAGTTGACCCAGATCAATTTTGCAAGGCGTCGCGTCCGTATTCTCTGCGCGGGCTCTTCGAGAATAATCCTTCCATGCTGCAATCCGCGCTTCGTCAAATCCTGATCGCGCTTCTCCTGGCAACGCCAGCCCTCGCCGCCTCCAAGGCCGAGCAACGCGGCGAGGCCTACGCGCGCGCCAATTGCGCGCGCTGCCATGCAATCGATCGCAGGTCGGAAAGCCCGCTGAAGATCGCCCCGCCATTCCGGACATTGCATCGACGCTACCCGATTGAGACGCTCGGAGAAGCGCTCGCAGAGGGCATCTATACCGGCCACGCCGACATGCCGGCCTTCGAGCTCAATCCAGACCAGATCCACGATCTCCTGTCCTATCTGAAGACGCTGGAATAGCGCCTGCCATGATGGTCTTTGGCGCAGTAAGACTAGAACGACTGCACGGTCCAGCCGATCAGCTCCTTTGCAATCCGGGCAAACGCGGCGTTGAAGGCCTCGACCGCGGCAGCCGGCTCGATCTTGTCGAGCTTCTCGGTCGCCTCCAGAAGCCGTGATGCAACCACCTTGCCGTTCTTGTCGACGATCCTGGCCGAGAGGCCGATCTCGGCGACCGGATCGCCGTCGGTCGATATCCGGAAGCGCCTGACGTCGATCAGAAGCTGTTGGTCCGCCTGACCGACATCGCTCGTTCGCAACGGGGCGTGCGCGATGTCGTAGTTCTCGAAGCTATCGATCAGCCTCGCCTGCAGGAGCTTGGGAATGCTGTCGGCCCACAGGAACTCGGCAAAGCCGGGATAGTCCTGGACCGGTGAAAACAACATTCGCTGTGTCTGCAACATCGCCACCGCGGTCGGTTCAGGGATTGCCAGCGCTTCCGACAGGGTCTTGCCGACGGCCCCGAGATTCCGGGGCGCGCGAAGATCAAAGGTGATCTTCTGTACCGGCGTCGCGCCACCCGTCATCCTCTCCAGCCCTGCGACGATGCCGTCGAGCTTGCCGGTATTGCGCGCAAGCCCGTCAGAAAATGTCTTGAAGTTGGCGATCGTGTCCTTGAGCGGACCGGAATTCTCTTCCAGCACCGAATCCACGCGGCGCAGCGCATCGCGTGCCGCCTGCGTCATGCTCTGTCCGGCACCGGCATCGGCGATCAGCACCGGCATCTCGCCCGGCTTGGCGACGATCATGCCGCCCTCCAGCGCCACCACTGGCACGCCGGTCAGGCCCTGGAAATCCAGGCCGACCTTGGTATCGGCACGCACCGGCGTGGCTGACGCCACCGAGATCGTCGCATTGACGAAGCGCGGGTTGTCCGGCGCCAACGCGAGCGCGGTGACCTCACCGACGCGGATGCCGTCGAAGAGCACACCGGCACCGACCAGCAGTCCCGGCACGGGGCCCTGGAATTGCACGTGGTAGCTCGTGCGCGGCCCAATGCCGCCGGTGTTGTTCAGCCAGTAGATGAAGCCGAAGACCGCAAGAATCGCCGCCATCACGAAGGCACCGGTCAGGACGTAGGGAGCGCGGGTTTCCATGTCTCATCTCATCTGGGGTTGCAGCATCTGGGAACGCTTGCCGTGGAAATAGGCGCGCACCCAGGGATGCTCGGATCGAAGCAGCTCGCGCATCGGCCCGATGGCCACGATCTTTCCGTCCGCAAGCGCAGCGACGCGATCGCACACGGTCGTAAGGCTGGCGAGATCATGGGTGACCATGAATACGGTGAGCCCCAACGTCTTCTGCAAGGTCTTGATCAACGCATCGAAATCGCCGGCCGCGATCGGATCGAGGCCCGAGGTCGGCTCGTCCAGGAACAGGATCGGCGGGTCCAGTGCCAGCGCGCGCGCCAACGCCACGCGCTTGGTCATGCCGCCGGATAGTTCTGCCGGATATTTGTCGCCATCCTGCGGCCACAATCCCACCATCTCGAGCTTTGCGGTCGCGATCTCGTCCATCAATTCCTGTGACAGGTCGAGATTTTCGCGGAGCGGAAACTGGATGTTCTGCCGCACCGTCAGCGATGAGAACAGCGCGCCCTGCTGAAACAAGATGCCCCATTGGCTCGCGACGCTCTGGGTGCTGCGATCGTGCGTCGCGCCGATCGGCTGGTCCATCACGTCGATCTCACCGCCCTGGCGTGGGATCAGGCCGATGATCGTGCGCATGAGCACCGACTTGCCACCGCCCGACGCGCCAACCAGCCCGAGGATCTCGCCCCGGCGGACATCGAGCGACAGATGATCGAGCACGATCTGGCGGCCGAAGCCGACCACGAGATCGCGGACGTGGATCGCGAACGCTTGCGACGTATCCGCCATCGTCACATTCCGATCGAAGCGAAGAAGATCGCAAACAGGCCGTCGAGCACGATGACGAGGAAGATCGACTTCACCACCGATGTCGTCGTCTGCTTGCCCAGCGACTCGGCGCTGCCCTTCACCCGCAGCCCCTCGCTGCAGGCGACGATGCCGATCACCAGCGCCATGAACGGAGCCTTGAGGATGCCGACCTTGAAATGGGTGACGGAGATCGCCTCGTGCAGCCGGGCGAGATAGATCGCCGGCCCCATGTCGCCGTAGAACTGCGCGACCAGGCCGCCGCCATAGAGCGCGGCAATCGACCCGATGAAGGCCAGGATGGGAAGCGCGATGACGAGCGCCATCACGCGCGGCAGGATCAGCACGTCGACCGGATCGAGCCCCATGGTCGAGAGCGCATCGATCTCCTCTCGCATCTTCATCGAGCCGAGCTCGGCGGTATAGGCGCTGCCCGAGCGCCCGGCGACCATGATGGCGACGATCAGGACGCCGAGCTCGCGCAGCACCAGGATGCCGACCATGTCCACCGTATATGACTCGGCGCCGAACCTGCGAAAATGGAAAAAGCCCTGCTGCGCGATGATCGCGCCGATCAGGAAGGTGATGAGCATGATGATCGGGATCGCCTGCCAGCCGATGCGGTAGAGCTGATAGACCAGCGACGTCAGCCGCAACGATCGCGGCCGCCGCAGGACGCCGATCAAGGCGATGAACAGCGCGCCGAGCATTTGCAGGAAGATCGCGATGTCTTCCCGCGCGCCGACCGTGGCCTTGCCGAGATCGTTCAGTCGCAGCAAAGCCGGGTTGGGCATCGGCACGGGTGCCGGATTGTGGCGATTGACCTGACGAACCTCATCCATGAGGCCGCTGTAATTGTCGGCAACGCCGACGATCTCGGCTGGGCTGCCCGTCGACGGGCTTCGTCGGGAAAGTTTCTCCAGCAGCCATGCACCAAGCGTATCGAGCTCGCTCACCCCGCTCATGTCCAACTTCACGAGCTTCGACCGGTCGACGTCAGGCTTCACCGAGCGCGACAGCGATTCGAGTCTCGAGACATTGGCTGCAGTCCACGACCCGGCCGGGCGCAGTTCGAGCACGTCGCCGGACGGCATCGCCGCCAACAGGGGTTCAGCGTTCAAGATCACATCCTCCTCGGGACGACCCGTCCCAAGCTCGCATGCGTTTGTAGGCCGGCACATGGCAGCCAGATTGACCTGCCTCAAGCCGGCCACAAGGTCTCCATGCTTGGCGCAAATCAATCGTGACGGGGCGCGTCTTGCGATCCGCTAGAGCTTCAGCCGCACGTCGCAGATATCAGGCTCGACCGGGTCCGGTTTCACTTCGAAGCCGAGCTGCCGGCACATGTCGAGCATCACGATGTTCTCCTGCAGCACATCGCCCGATATGACCTTCAGTCCCTCCGACCTCGCATATTCGATGATCAGCTGCATCAGGGTCCATCCGAGTCCCCTGCCCTTCAGATCGGATCGCAGCAGAATGGCGTATTCGCCGCTCTCGTAGATCGAGTCCGAATGGATGCGGACCGCGCCAACCATGTCGCCGGTCGCCTCGTCGAAGGCGATGAACGCCATGGCGCGGGCATAGTCGAGCTGGGTCAGGCGCGCGATGAACTGATGGGTGAACTCCTTCATCTGCGCGAAGAAGCGCAGGCGCAGGTCGTGCGGCGTCACGTGCCGCAGGAATTCGTGAATTTTCGGCTCGTCCTCGGGGCGCATCGGCCGCACGAAGATGCGCCAGCCCTCCTTGAGCTCGAGGTGACGCTCCCATTGCGACGGATAGGCTCGGACGGCAAAATTGGCGGGCCCTGAGCCCGCGAATTTTCGCTGCGGCGCCCCGACGGCGACGCGCGCATCGACCGCGGTCACCCCGGCCTCGTCGGCAAGCAGCGGATTGATGTCCAGCTCCCGGATCTCGGGAATGTCGGCGGACATCTGGGCGAGCTTGACCAGCACCATGGCGACGGCGTCCTGCTTGACCGCCGGCACGTCCCGATAGGCGCGCAGCAGGCGCGAGACGCGAGTGTGCTCGATCAGGTCGCGCGCGAGCTGCAGGTCGAGCGGCGGCAGCGCCAGCGCCTTGTCATTGATGATCTCGACCGCGGTACCGCCCC
>NZ_JBANBJ010000144.1:0-7763 GCF_059803515.1 Bradyrhizobium sp. UFLA05-125
CGCTCGGCTGTCAGCTCGGGGCGGTTCAGATAGCCCCGCGCGACCCCCGCCCCGCCGATGTAAAGCTCGCCCACCGCCCCGAACGGCACCGGCGCGCCATGACCGTCCAGCAGATACACTCGCGTGTTCGCAATCGGACGGCCAACGGGAGGCAACTGGGGCCAACATGATGGGTCAGCTGCAAGGTGGTGCTCGGCAATGACGCTGATTTCTGTGGACCCGTATTGATTGATCAATCTCGCCTTTGGATGTGCTTCGAAGAAGGCCCTAAGCAGTGGAGTGGCCTGCAGTTGCTCACCCGCTGTATAAATCTCACTTAAAGATGGCAGCTTCACTTGCTGCGCGCCCCAGACCTCCGCAAAATGGTTCAATGCTACGAATGGGAGGAAAAGTCGCTCGATCGCCTCCCTTTCTATGAATTCGAGCAAGTCGGAGAAGCGCCTACGGGTCTCTTCCCGCACAAGTACGAGCAGTCCACCGTCCTTCCAACAAATGAACATTTCCTGACAGGACACATCGAAGTTCAGGGTAGCGAATTGAAGTGTGCATCGTTTTGACGTGCCAACCCCCGCGAGCGAATTCACAAGCGAGCCGTGGGACATTTCTACGCCCTTTGGCGTCCCGGTTGAGCCGGAGGTGTAGATGACATAGGCGAGATGGCGCGATGTGAGGCCAAGCGTGCGCGGCTGCGGGTTCGAAGGCGGCCGCTCGCCCCAGACCGGGGTGGCAGTATCCAGATCGACTACGCTGACATCGGCTACAGCCTCGGCGCCCAATGCGGTTCGACCGGCGGCATCGCAAAGCAGCAGTCGCGGCGCGGCATCGTCGACAATCATCCGCAGCCGCGCCGACGGATAAGCCGGATCGAGCGGCAAATAGGCCGCCCCTGCCTTCAGGATCGCCAAAACACCAACCACCATTGCCAAGCAGCGCTCCAGGCAGATCGCCACCGGCTGATCCGGCCTGACCCCGAGCGCGATCAGATGATGCGCCAGCTGGTTGGCCCGCGCATTGAGCTCGCCATAGCTCAGTCTCTCGTTCTCATGGACCGCAGCCAACGCCTCTGGCGCCTTTTGCACCTGCGCTTCGAACAGCTCATGGATGAGCCGCTCCGACGGATAAGGCGTCGCAGTCCGATTCAACTCCTCCATTAGATACGTGCGTTCGTCTGCCGGGAGAATGTCGATGCGGCCGACCGGCTGCCCCGCATCGGCCATCACACCATTTAACAAAGTCTGCAAATGCTGCGTCATGCGGACGATCTGCCTCGGTGCTAATCGACTGGCATCAAAATGCCAGCGGAAGCTCCCATCCAGAGCGCAAACCTCAAAGGTCAGCAAATCGCCGCATAGGGCCGGGCCAGCTCTGTGACTCGTCATCAGATCGCCAGCCACCGAACAGCTCTCTGTCGTGATTGTGATGCCGATCGGCCAGGGTCGGTGCGAGCGTAGCGCCTCCACACCTCGCAGGGCCGGGCAACGCGTGATAAGATCCCGGGCAAAGCTACCGTGCGCCCTCAGCTGAGCGAATTCGGCCGCTACGGTTTTGCGCACTTCTTCAAGATTATTAGCAAGCCCAATCGTCACTTCCATCGGCACGACAGAGGAGATCAACACCTCCATCGCTTTGGAGGCCGCTTGCGATCCATCCGATGCAGGCGTCCATCCCAGCTGAAGCTCTGTTTCTCCCGTGATGCGGGCGAGATAGATCAGCCAAGCCGTTGCCAAGTATTCCGTGCGATCGTGTGGCGACAACATAGCCAAAGCTCGTGCAATGAACCACGAACTGGACTGCCACCTGGGCGGCGCCTCAGCCACGGACAACGACAGGAAAGGAAGCTGCAATATTCTATTGCGCTCTAGCCGCTGTATCCAAAACTCCTCTGAAGGCGCCAGCAATTCATGGGCCGCAGTTATGCTTCGCGCCTCGTCTTCGCTCAAAACAGGAAGGCGATCACTAGCCTGGTCTGAGTTTCCGGTGAGCAAGATCATCGGAGGACTGCTCCTCAGTCAATTCGCCTTTATAGAGAAGACTACGCATGTATCGTGCCAAAGGAGGAATCGTTCTTTGTCAGTATGCTAGCCCTAACACTGCTATGTCACTTATCCGATGCCTGGCTGAAGTAGGCGCGGAGCTATCTGTCGGCAGTGTCGGAGATCCTATGACGACGCTCTCGCCGGAACCATCAACGGCCTACACAAGGCCGAGGTGATCCATCGGCCGGGCCATGGCGAAGCTTCGAGGCTGTCGAATTTCCACCCTCGAATGGGTCGATTGGTCAACAATCGACGGCTCCTGGAGCCCACCTCAAACATTCCCGGGCCGAGGCCGGACAACGCCATGCCGGACAACCAGCCATGGCGGCATAACTCAAACCAAATGGCCTCAGAGCAAGCCGGGGGGGGGCGGTTCACCTTGCTTAATATGCCGAGCCTGCCGGGTCGTTGAGCTTGTGGCACTCGGTTCCGTTGAGGGGCGGATTGAAGATGCTAACGAGGATCAGATCCTTGTCCCGCCCCCCGCGCAGAAGATGCTTGTCACGCTTGTCAAGCGCATACATGTCGCCCTTGGCAATGGGGAAGACATTGCCGTCCATGTCCTCCACCTCGCCCTCTCCGGCGATGCAGTAGCAGGCTTCGAGATGATTACGGTATTGCAGAAGCGAGACGGTGTTAGCGCGCACTACGGTGTGGCAGATGCTAAAGCCCATGCCGTCCTTAGCCGTGAGGAGGCGGTGGCTAGTACCATTGCCCCAATCGACAAAGTGATCGGTCGCTTCAACATCGTGCAGGCTACGCACAATCATATTGTTTGATTCCAGGAATACAGATGCAAGTCACTATTGTGGAAGCGCGGAGGCCATTGCTCTGACCTAGAAGCGCGGCTTCCGCGCGCTCACGAAGCGGAAAGCCAAGGTATGGCTATTTGGACGGGGCAGGCCGGCAAGAACCTGCCAATCCATGTCCTCCACTGCCATTCGCCCCATTCCTGATACAGCGCCGTCCTGACCTCGCCAGGAAGCCGTAGCCCAACCATGAGATGAGAGACCTCGCCACGATGGCGCGCGCGGCGGTCGCGGTAGCATCAGGATCGATTGAGCAAGTTTCATCTGAACTCTTAGAAGTGAGCTGCTAGATTGTTATGGTCACGACGGATGCCCCCTCTCAAGCAACCGATGTGCCAACGACATTGTGAAAATCACTCCTGAAAAACAATGCGCCTCTCGCCGCGCTAGCTGGCGTCCTGCCGTCACGCTTGCGACATCGATGTCTTGAACGAGACGCAGCTCAACACAGGACCACGGAGGGGCAATGGCGACGATCGCTGGAGATTGCAATCTCCCCGAGAGGCATAGACAATCTTAAGGACAATGGTGGTCCATCTTCCGGTTGGCAAGCATCTGACGTGCCAAAGGAGAAATCGTGTCTCTGTCAATATGCTAGCCTGAAACTGCTATTTCAGTTATCCGACATTGTCGGGCATCTAACGTACTTGCGTTGTCCACTCCGACTGGATTCGCCAGCTCCGTTCGCGGCCACAAATGACATCTCGACGCAGTCGTTATCGCGATCCCGGCGAGCAACATTGGTTCAGTCGCACCGTCGACCAGAATGGCCTCGTTCTCGACGTCGTGATCAAGCGTCGACGAGATTTGGTGCTGCACAGCGCCCTTATGAACAAGCTCTTGAAATCCACCGACACGTCACCGCGCGTGATGATAATCAGCGACAAGCTCCGTTCGTACGGCGCTGCCGGGGCGAAAATGGCCTTTCACGTCCGCAGCACAAATGTGTCCACAATCGGGTCCGAGAATTCTCATCGGCCGGCCTGGCGACCTGTAACATCTTGTTCAGTTTAGACGCCTATCGAACGTGGTTCCTCGTTGCAGCCATCGTTCTTCTGTTCGCAGGACAGTTCAAACTTATATGGAATTACTTCCGACCATCGCTATCGGGTTTCATTACCAATGGCACTTCCGTTTCTGAATGAACTGAGCACCTCATGTATTCGGTCGCAAAGCTAGGCTTTTTCATTGGACTTTCTTTTCATTGCAGTCCGGTCAAAGCCAATGCCGTCCAAGCCGTTTCATTATCACGTGGACACCCTTCCCTAAACAATGCCGATTTTCGACGCTCGCGCTGGCATAGCGCTCTTGAATAAGTTGACCTTTGCAACTCATCGAAGGATCGTCACGGATGAACGGGTTGTCACCGAGATCGCCGACGGATTGTGAAAATGAACACGAGCGTCGATGACTGATTGGCTAAGTTCATGCAAGGGGATTAGCGCAAGACTGCTATTTGTGCTGTAACCCCCAAGCGGCAGTATCGGACGCGGAAGGCAATCGCCTAACTCTATCGAAGAATACGATCCGTACGCTTGGTACGAATCCGTCGGATCTGATGCCTGCAACGTCGCGCCACCGCGTTGACGTCTGAAGGATCGTTACCGGCGAGGCGGACTTGGGATAATTCCGCGAAAGGACGCGTTGATGACGGGCTGCAGGCCCTGCTGGCAATACGAGAACGCCGACACGCGCTGACCGGGGAAAGAATCGAATTCTCCTGGAAGCAGCTACTGCCTTAACGTTTTCCTTGTAGGCGTTGCTCACCATTCCGGAGGGAGTTGGCTTCGACCTCGCGGCCGAAGCCGACCTCCGGCGCTAGATCACTTACGCACCATGATCATCACGCACCATGATCATCACGCACCATGATCATCACACATCACGTCATCGCACGGACACGGGACGGGCTTGGCGTGCGCCGGCTGGGAGCACAAGCCTGCCACCGCGACCAATATAAGAAAAAAGGTTCTCGCCCGGAGACCCGCTCTGTATTTGCGGCATTCAGCTGTGCGCCCTTTTTGGATCATTATAGTTCCCTCAGTTCGTTCATCTTGCCGCATGCTGACGATCGGATCGGTCGTTATAACCGATATGTGACACTTTATCATGCGGCTCAATCACTATATTTGGTAGGTGACGGAACGCGCACCTTACCATGAGTGAGACGCAAGCGTCGCGAGTAGAAGAATGAAGGCATGCTCGAGCGACAACGAATTATAAAAACGTATCGATCAGGGAGCGCAAATTGAGTTAACCGCGCCAGCGTAGCGTCGATCCGATGACTGGAGATAGCGTCGCGCTCATGCCGCAGAATATGCTCGAACAGCAGTCGTCCCACGGTCAACTCGTCGACGCGCTCAACTCTCCTTGGCGTCGAGAAATTCGATGGCGATCCCGAGCATCCGCGGATTCGCAAAGCGTCAAAGACATCGGCTGACAGAGCATCCGACTTGACGCGCCTCGCGATCCTCTTCAGCTCGGACTCTGACCACTCATCGACCAACAGGCGGTCGGTCGGCGAGGTCACTATCGAGCAAATCCCGGCATGACGCCAGCTGGTCATCGTGACGATCAGCTTGCCCCCGCCCCCTTTCAGGAAGCTGGCCATCGCATCGATCCAACGACACCAAGGAAAGCCATGCGCTTCGTTGACGCCGTCGAGCCAGACCACGAGCCTGATATGCTCGGGCCCAGGCGCGCCAGCCCTTAAAGCGGCGTACCAAGCGCTTTCGAATGTTGTCGGTGAGGACGGCACCAGCCTGCGATGTCAAGTTCACGATGAGCAGCTCTTCCATGCTGCTCATCGCCTCGGGCATCACCAGTCGCTCGCCACAAAGACCGCAAGCAGCGCAGCTGGCTGCGATCCTACGATTTGCAGCAGGCAAGAAGAACCCCGACTTCCTCTCGGAGGCCGGGGCTCTGGATGGCTTGCTGTCGCAAGCATCGGTGGTTGCGGGAACACCCGAACGTTGCGAAATGGAACCCAAAACGCGAACGGCAGGGCGCGGTCGCTGGTACCGCAAGAAGCACCGGTTGCGAGGGGGCCGCGTTACTCAATTCTTGCGATTGATCGAGAGAGAAGCCCCGAAGCTTGTTGCAGGAGGATCGGCTAATTAAGAGACGGGTCGAGAAAAATCAATGACTTACCGCACCACTGGGTTTATCCGACTGAAAGCGGGCATTCGTCGCACGATCATAGCGATTGACTGCCTGCCGGGTATTCGCGCGAGCAAAGGGGCTCTCACCGAGCCGGTGCGCGCGTCAAACCTGGCGCGCGACTGCTGCTACTCGACGTCAATCCCAGCTCAGTGCACCGCCGTTCTGGTATTCGATGACGCGGGTCTCGAAGAAGTTCTTCTCCTTCTTCAGGTCCATCGCCTCCGACATCCAGGGGAACGGGTTCTCGACCTCGGCGAAGACTTGCGCAAGTTCAATCTGCGCGCATCGCCGGTTGGCAATGAAGTGCATGTATTGTTCGTACAACGCAGCGTTCAGGCCGAGGAAACCGCGGGGCATCGTGTCGCGACCATAGGCGGCCTCGAGCTCGGCTGCCTCCCGGATCATGCTGCGGACCTCCTCTTGAAACTTTGGCGTCCACAGATGCGGATTCTCGATCTTGATCTGGTTGATCACATCGATGCCAAAGTTCAGGTGAATGCTCTCGTCGCGCAGAATGTACTGATACTGCTCGGCGATGCCGACCATCTTGTTGCGGCGTCCGAGCGACAGGATCTGCGCGAAGCCGGTGTAGAACCACATTCCTTCAAACACGACGTAGAAGGCAACCAGGTCGCGCAGGAAGGCGCGGCCATGGTCCGGCGTTCCCGTCTGGAACAAAGGGTCGTTCAGATGCTGTGTATGCTTGAGCGCCCAGGCCGCCTTGTCGGTGATCGAGGGCACCTCGCGGTACATATTGAACAGCTCGCCCTCATCCAGGCCAAGGCTCTCGACGATGTACTGGAATGTGTGAGTATGGACCGCCTCCTCGAAGGCCTGCCGCAACAGATACTGCCGGCACTCCGGATTAGTGAGGTGACGGTATATAGCCAGCACGATGTTGTTGGCAACGAGCGACTCAGATGCCGCGAAGAAGCCGAGGTTGCGCTTGATCGCGCGCCGCTCGTCCTTGGTCAGGCCGTCCCGCGATTTCCACAGCGCGATATCGGCCTGCATCGACACCTCGGTCGGCATCCAGTGATTGTTGCAGCCGGAAAGATATTTCTCCCAGGCCCATTTGTACTTCAGCGGAAGGAGCTGGTTGACGTCGGCGCGGCAGTTGATCATCCGCTTCTCGTCGACGGACACGCGGCCGCCGGTGCGATCGATCGCGCCGAGACCGGTCCCATCTGCCGGCTCGAGCTTGAGCTGGGTCTGTGGGCGCAGTGCGGCGGTGAGGGCCGAGGCCGCCGGAGCGGCCGCCGTGGTTTCGGTATCGGACCAATTGAGCATCGTCATCTCCTTACTGACACACTTCACATTCAGGATCTTCGATCCGGCAGGCCTTGATACCATTGAGGTCCAGGGCTGCCGCGGCTGGCATTATGATTGGGGCATGCGAGGCCGCAGCCGATACCGAGACCGCGTTGAGTTTGCCGTCAGTGCCCTTCAGCGTCGATTTTTCGACGTGCGTGGCGCTGCGGGAACGCAGGTAATAGGTGGTCTTCAAACCGCGCCGCCAGGCGAGGCGATAGAGCGCATCGAGCTTCTTGCCGGAGGGCTTGGCGATGTAGAGGTTGAGCGATTGTGACTGGTCGATCCATTTCTGCCGCCGTGCGGCAGCCTCGATCAGCCAGGCGCTGTCGATCTCGAAGGCCGTCGCGTAGAGCGCCTTCAGATCGTCCGGGACGCGATCGATCTGGCCGACGCTACCGTCGAAATATTTGAGGTCGGACACCATCACCTCGTCCCAAAGCCC
>NZ_JBANBJ010000145.1:0-7363 GCF_059803515.1 Bradyrhizobium sp. UFLA05-125
GCCGAAGACGGCATTGACGTTCGGCCCCGCCCCCATGGTGAAGAAATGGTGCAGCCAGACCATGAAGGAGATGACGCAGATCGCCATGGTGGCGAGCACCATGGAGCGATAGCCGAACAGCGGCTTTCCGGAGAAAGTCGACACCACCTCTGAGAAGATGCCGAAGGCCGGCAGCACGAGGATGTAGACCTCGGGATGGCCCCAGGCCCAGATCAGGTTCATGAACATCATGATGTTGCCGCCGGCTTCGTTGGTGAAGAAATGGAAGCCGAGATAGCGATCGAGCAGCAGCATCGCGAGCGTTGCGGTCAGGATCGGGAACGCCGCGACGATCAGGAGGTTGGAGGCAAGCGTCGTCCAGCAGAACATCGGCATGCGCAGATAATTCATGCCCCGGGTGCGCAGCTTGAGGACCGTGGTGACGAGATTGATGCCGGCCACCAGCGTCCCCACGCCCGATATCTGCAGCGACCATGCGTAGTAGTCGACGCCGACGCCGGGCGAGTAGGTCAGCTCCGAGAGCGGCGGAAAGGCGAGCCAGCCGGTGCGCGCGAACTCGCCGATGACGAGCGAGAGGTTGACCAGCAGCGCGCCGGTGGCGGTGAGCCAGAAGCCGACCGAGTTGAGGGTCGGAAAAGCGACGTCGCGCACTCCGAGTTGCAGCGGCACCACGAGGTTCATCAGACCGATCACGAACGGCATCGCCACGAAGAAGATCATGATGGTGCCGTGGGCGGAGAAGATCTGGTTGTAGTGCTCCGGCGGCAGATAGCCTTGCGACTGGTAGGAGACCGCCTGCTGGATCCGCATCATGATGGCGTCGCTGCCGCCGCGCAGCAGCATGACGGAGGCGAGCAGGACGTACATGACGCCGATGCGCTTGTGATCAACGCTGGTGATCCATTCGTGCCAGAGATAGGGCAGATGACCCTTCACGACGACCCAGGCCAGCACCGCGAGGATCCCGACCAGCACCACGCCGCCTGCGACCAGCGGGATCGGCTGGTCGAACGGGATCGCCGACCAATCAAGCTTACCGAGCATCGTGCTCTCCACTGTGCTCCCGCCCGGCATCCGAGGTCAGTTGCGGGCCCGGCCCCGGCGGAATGTGCTGGGTCGCGATCAGGTCGAACAGGCGTGGGTCTTCGAGACGATAGGTCGGCCTGCCCCGCTCGACGAACTGCTGCATCAGCTTCTTGTAGCTGTCTTCATTGAGCACCACTTCGGACTTCGCCGTGCTCGCTACCCAGTCCGGAAAGGCGAGCGGCGAGATCACGTTGACGTCAAACATCATCTCCGGAAAGCCGTCGCCGGAGAAATGCGCCGACAGGCCCTGGAGCTTGCCCTCGTTGTCGGCACGCAGATTGAGCCGCGTCACCATGCCGTTCATGGTGTAGATCATGCTGCCGAGCTGCGGGATGAAGAACACGTTCATCACGCTCGACGACGTGAGCTGGAAGTTCAGCTCGGCGCCCGCCGGCACCGTCAGCGAATTGACCGTCGCAATGCGCTGGTCGGGATAGATGAAGAGCCACTTCCAGTCGAGCGAAACCGCCTGGATGCGCACCGGGCTGCCGGTGCCCGGCACCGGCGCCCGGGGATCAAGCTGGTGCGAGCCGATCCAGGCGACGCCGCCGAGCAGGATGATGGTGAGCGCCGGGATCGCCCACACCACCATCTCGACGCGGCCGGAATAGACGAAGTCTGGTTGATACTGCGCTCGCGGATTGGAGGCGCGAAACCACCAGGCAAAGCCGAGGATCGCGACGATCGTCGGCACCACGATCGTCAGCATGATGAAAACAGAATCGACGAGAATCGTACTGTTGGCAACAGCAACAGGCCCTTGTGGATCGAGCAGATTCATCGGCAAGCCACTGGCGATTGGGAAGCCCCGGAGGAGAGCCTAGCGCGGAATGGTACCGGCAACAAACGTCATTCGCATGACCGGGGGTTCCGGCGCAGTCACAGGTCATTGCACCTCCGCACGTTTTAGCTCGTACAACGGAGCCATGCAGGTTTTGCGGGACATGGCGCGTTGCACGCGGGGCAAGCGGCGCAGTGCCGATCTTTTCCAATCCCCGGACGATTGCTATCGTGATGAAAAAGCAGGGAGAAACGTCATGCGCTTGAAGGACAAGGTCGCTATCGTGGTGGGTGCCGGGCAAAGCCCCGGCGAGGGTATGGGCAATGGCCGCGCCACCGCGCTGACCTTCGCACGCGAGGGTGCAAAGGTCGTCTGCGTCGATCACAATCTCGAATCGGCACAGCAGACCGTCGCGATGATCGCGGCGAAACAAGGCACGGCCAGCGCCTTCAAGGCCGACGTGACCCGGACTGCTGACATCAAGGCGATGGTGGCGGACGCGCAGGCGCGTTGGGGGCGCATCGATATCCTGCACAACAATGTCGGCGTCAGTCTCGGTGGCGGCGACGCCGAGCTGCTGAAACTGACCGAGGAGGCATTCGACCGCGTCGTCGCCATCAACCTGAAGAGCTGCATCCTCGCGGCCAAGGAAGTGATCCCGATCATGCGGACGCAAAGAAGCGGCGCGATCATCAACATCTCCTCGATGGCCGCGATCTCCACCTATCCTTACGTCGCCTACAAGGCGACGAAGTCGGCAATGATCGCCTTCACCGAACAGCTCGCTTATCAGAACGCCGAATTCGGCATCCGCGCCAACGTCATCCTGCCGGGCCTGATGAACACCCCGATGGCCGTCGATACCCGCGCGCGGGAATGGCACAAGACCCGCGCTGAAGTCGAAGCCGAGCGCGACAGCAAAGTGCCACTGCGCAGGAAGATGGGTACCGCCTGGGACGTCGCGAACGCCGCGCTGTTTTTGGCCTCGGACGAAGCGAACTTCATCACTGGCGTGACGCTGCCGGTAGACGGCGGCGCGAGCGTGATCAGAGGGTGATACTGTCGACGCGAACGCCGCCCCTCTTCCTTCTCCCCTTGCGAGAGAAGGCGGCGCGAAGCGCCGGATGAGGGGTTGCATCCGCGAATACAACTGAGAGAGTAACTCGCGAAGAGAGACCCCTCACCCGGCTTCGATGCTACGCATCGAAACCACCCTCTCCCGCAAGGGGAGAGGGTGCACCGTCAGCGCTGCGCAGCGCGTCATTGCGGCGCGTGCGTGACCCGCCAGATCGTGCCGTTGCCGTCTTCCGAGATCAGCAGCGCGCCGTCTTTGGCCACCGCGACACCCACCGGGCGGCCCCAGACGTCGCTGTCGTTGACGACGAAGCCGGTGACAAAGTCTTCGTACTCGCCAGTCGGCTTGCCGTCTTTCATCCGGATACGGATCACCTTGTAGCCGGTGCGCTTGGATCTGTTCCATGAGCCGTGCTCGGCGGCGAAGGCATCGCCTGGATAGTCGGCCGGAAAATTGCTGCCTTGATAGAACGTCATGCCGAGCGAAGCGGAGTGCGATTGCAGCAGCACGTCGGGAATCGTGACCTTGTCCTTCAGGTCGGGCCGGGCGCCGGCATGGCGCGGGTCTTCATTGGCGCCGATATAGAACCACGGCCAGCCGTAGAACGCGCCTTCCCGCACGCTGGTGACATAGTCCGGCACGAGATCGTCGCCAAGGCCGTCGCGCTCGTTGGTCGAACACCAGGGCAGGCCGCTGCGCGGCTCAATGGCGAGGCCGACGCAGTTGCGAATGCCGGTCGCGTAGAGCTTCCTGTTCTTGCCGTCCGGATCGAAGGCCAGCACCGCTGCGCGCTCGGCCTCATAGCCCCAGGGCGCACCGAGCGGCTGCGCGCGTGACCATGCCTCGATGCCGCCAGGCGGATTGCCCATGCCTTCGCCGGCATTGCCGGCCGAGCCGACCGAGACGAACATCCGCTTGTTATCCGGCGTGAAAACGATGTCGCGAGTGGAATGGCCGGTGCCGTGCGCGAGGTTCGCGACCACCGTTTCCGCCTTGCCGGATGCCTTGAGATCGCCGCTGCGATAAGCAAAGCGGACGACGCTGTCGGTATTGGCGACATAGACCCATTGCGGATTGTCGCCGTTCGGGAAGAAGGCGATGCCGAACGGACGGTTCAGCCCACTGGCAAAAATTTCATTCGCCACCATCTTCGCGCCGTCTGCGCGCAGCACGCGGATGCGTCCTGCCCGCGTTTCAGCAACGAAGATGTCGCCGTTCGGTGCGACGCGCAGGATGCGGGGGCCTGAAAGCCCTTCGGCAAGCAGCTCGATCTTGAAACCCTCCGGCGCCAGCGGCGCCGCTTCGGCGGGCCGCGCCACTACCGACGACGCATTGGCAACCGATCGCGACGCGCCCGGCGCAGGAAGATCCTGCGGCCGGATCAACCTGAGGATGCCAGGCTTGTCGGATTGCCAACTGCCGAAGGCCTCCTTGCCTTTCAGCACGGGTTCAGCCGAGGCTGTCGTGCCGATGACAGCCGCGAGCAGCGCGGAGGCCAAAACCGACTTGGGACGTCCAAGATACTTCGTCACGAGTTCCTGCGCAGCCTTCGAGTGCCGAATCGCACATCAGCTCATGCCCGCAGGATGTGCAATGCGTATTGCCGTCCTGCTGGAAAATCCCGTCGATCGGTGCGACACATTGTAAGGGCGCGGCCGCCGGTTGCGGTCATCAAAGCTGCGGCATCGACGTCGCGACGGATGGGGTAAGCATGTGGGGATCCATCATCTCGGAATGGGCGAGCCTGCTCCTGCGCTGGCTGCATGTGGTGGCGGCGATCGCGTGGATCGGCAGCTCCTTCTATTTCATCCATCTCGATCTCAGCCTGAAGCCGAAGCGCGACCTGCCTGACGGCGTGCAGGGCGAAGCCTGGCAGGTGCATGGCGGCGGCTTCTACCGGATCATGAAATATCTGGTCGCACCAAGCCAGATGCCGGAGGAACTGACCTGGTTCAAATGGGAGGCCTACACCACCTGGCTCTCCGGCTTCGCGCTGATGGTGGTGGTCTACTATCTCGACGCCGATCTGTTCCTGGTCGACAAGTCGATCCTCGATCTCACACCAGCTCAGGCGGGCCTGTTCAGCTTTTGCAGCCTCGCACTCGCCTGGCTGCTTTACGAGATCGCCTGTCGCACGGGCCTCGCCCAGCGCGAGCTCGGCTTTGCGATCGGCGGCTATCTGTTCCTGGTCGCGCTGACCTACGCCTTCACCCATGTGCTGAGCGGCCGCGGCGCGTTCAACCAGATCGGCGCGATCATCGGCACCATCATGGTCGCCAACGTCTTTGCAGTGATCATCCCGAACCAGAAGAAGATCGTAGCCAACCTGATCGCGGGACAATCGCCCGACCCGAAGCTCGGCAAGACCAGCAAGGAGCGCTCGGTCCACAACAATTATCTGACGCTCCCCGTCGTCGTGCTGATGATCAGCAACCACTATCCCCTGCTCTACGCGACGCGTTTCAACTGGATTATCGTCGCGATCGTGCTGGCGCTGGGGCCGGTGATCCGACATTTCTTCAACGAGCGTCATGCGGGCCGCAAATCGCCGTGGTGGGTGTGGGCTGTCGCAGCAGTCGGCGTGATCGCGATCGGCGTTCTCTCCGCCGCCGGCCCGCGCGAGGTGAAGACCGGCGCGCTTGCCGCGCAGCCGACGCTCGCCAATGTCGAGGAGATCGTGATGTCCCGCTGCAGCATGTGCCATGCCGCAGAGCCCGTGTGGGCCGGCATCGTCACCGCGCCAAAGGGCATCCTGCTCGACGCACCCCAGCATATCCAGCGCAACATCAGGTTGATCGGACGCGTCGCTGCATGGTCGAACGCGATGCCGCCGGGTAACATCACGGAAATGACTGGCGAGGAACGCGCGGCGCTGGCCGCCTATATCACGCAGGCCGATCGCTGACGCCAATCGCTGCGACGCGTCCATGCGACCTTTTGCGGAAGGATATTCCGCAATCGCAGACCATTTCAAAATGACTTGAGCGCCGCTCCGGCGTAGACAGGGACACTGTGTGGCCGTTAGCTGCGACCCCTTAAGTCGTTTTTGGAGACCTCGTATGGATTTGACCCGCCTGGAAATCAACCGCCGCACGGCGCTCCTGACCTCGGCGGCAATCGCCGCCAACGTCATCAACCCGATGCGGGCGTTTGCGCAGGAGACCCCGAAGAAGGGCGGCGTGTTCAACGTCCATTACAATGCCGAACAGCGCCAGCTCAATCCGAGCATCCAGGCCTCCACCGGCGTTTACATCATCAGCGGCAAGATCCAGGAGAGCCTGGTCGATCTCGACGCCGACGGCAAGCCGGTCGGTGTGCTCGCCGAGAGCTGGGAATCCTCGCCCGACGGCAAGAGCATCACGTTCAAGCTGCGCAAGGGTGTCACCTGGCACGACGGCAAGCCTTTCACATCCGAAGACGTTGCTTTCACGGCGATGAACATGTGGAAGAAGATCTTGAACTACGGCTCGACGCTCCAGCTCTTCCTCACCGCCGTCGGCACGCCGGACCCGCAAACCGCGATATTCCGCTACGAGCGGCCTATGCCGCTGAACCTGTTGCTCCGCGCGCTACCCGACCTCGGCTACATCTCCGCAAAGCATCTCTATGAGAGCGGCGACATCAGACAGAACCCGGTCAACCTCGCCCCCGTCGGCACCGGCCCGTTCAAGTTCGTCAAATATGAGCGCGGCCAATACATCATCGCCGACCGCAACCCCGACTACTGGCGGCCCAACGCACCCTATCTCGACCGCATCGTCTGGAAGGTGATCACCGACCGTTCAGCTGCCGCAGCCCAGCTCGAAGCCGGTGAACTGCAATACTCCCCGTTCTCGAGCCTGACGATCTCCGACATGGCGCGATTGGGGAAGGACAAGCGCTTCATCGTCACCACCAAAGGCAACGAAGGCAACGCGCGCACCAACACGATCGAATTCAACTTCCGCCGCAAGGAATTATCGGATATCCGCGTGCGCCGTGCGATCGCGCATGCCATCGACGTACCCTTCTTCATCGAGAATTTTCTGGGCGACTTCGCCAAGCTCGGCACTGGGCCGATTCCGTCGACCTCGACGGATTTCTATCCGGGTCCGAACACGCCACAGTACCCTTACGACAGGGCCAAGGCGGCTGCCTTGCTGGACGAGGCCGGGTAAAAGGCCGGCGCCGGTGGCGCCCGCTTCTCGCTGAAACTCCTGCCCGCGCCCTGGGGTGAGGACATCTCGCTGTGGTCGACCTTCATTCAGCAATCGCTGAAAGATGTCGGCATCAGCGTCGACATCGTGCGCAATGACGGCGGCGGCTTCCTCAAGCAGGTCTATGACGAGCACGCCTTCGATCTCGCCACCGGCTGGCACCAGTACCGCAACGACCCCGCCGTCTCGACCACGGTGTGGTACCGCTCGGGCCAGCCCAAGGGC
>NZ_JBANBJ010000146.1:0-7266 GCF_059803515.1 Bradyrhizobium sp. UFLA05-125
CATGCGGATCAGGCAAGAAATACAAGAAATGCTGCGGACTCAATTAGCCGCAGCCGCGGTGCTCACCGGAGGGTTACCTTGGCAAAGACGAGTGCAGGTGAGCTTTCTCTGGGCGGCCGGCATTCACCTCTTCGCTACCGCTGGGCTATTTATCGCTCAAGTCGCGATTGCGACAGATATGGCACTACCGGAGATAGTAGCGGCTGGCCAGACGCTGGAAAGCTTCGGATTTGACACACATTACGGTCGGATCACGCTTGCAAGGTTAGCGCTCTCTCTTCTTTTGCTGCTGCCGACAGCGATCCTAATTCGCGGCTGGTCGAGGGAGCAGCAACGTTTAGCTTCAATCGTGACAGCCGGGACAGCAGCACTGATCGCGCTGATTGGTCCACTTGCTGGACACGCCGCCGGGGAAGACAACAGCCGTTGGCTCGTTCCGACCTATCAACTTCACGTGCTCGCGGTTTCTGCTTGGCTTGGGGCCTTACCGGCTTGGATCTGGCTGGTGGCTTCGGTCGCTGTCACCCCCACTGAGACTCGGCGCGTCTATGTCGCAGCGACGCTGCGACGTTTCTCCCAACTAGCAATCGGTTTCGTGGTCGTCGTCGTCGCATCAGGTTTGGTGCTCGCGTTTAGCTCCGCTAGTTCGGCTGGCGAGTGGCTTGGCACGACCTACGGTCAACTGATTATAACGAAGCTTGCTCTACTTGCATGCATCCTGTTGGTGGCCAATCGGATTCGCACGCGCTTCCTACCCGTCATGGAAACCGTAGGAGCAAAACCCGCGGCTTTTCTTGCAGGAGCTGGATGGGCAGCAACTGAATTCTTTTGCGGTGTTCTGATCGTCGGCTGCGCAGCCGCGCTCTCTTCAGTCATACCAGCACGACATGAACAGCCCATCTGGTGGCTGCCGTTTCGCTTTTCGATCGAAGCCACGTGGCCGGCGTGGCCGACGCCCGTTATCGCGGCGGGCGCCTTCTCACTAGCACTACTGTCACTCTTCTGGGGCCTACTCGTTTGTTTGAGAAAGCCGCAAAAGGTAAAAGCAGTTGCAGCAGGCGCCGCCGCCGTTATTTCGGTCGCAGGCGGTCTGTGGCAGATATCCGTGCAAGCCTATCCCGATACTTACCGCCGCCCGTCGGTTGCCTATTCGACGATATCAATAACCAATGGAAAGCGTCTATTTGCCCAGAATTGTGCGGCTTGCCACGGCAGCGGAGGGCTTGGCGATGGTCCGGCGGCATCGACCCTTCCCAAGCCGCCCGCGAATTTGAGCGAACCGCATACTGCGCTGCACACGGCCGGCGACATGTTTTGGTGGCTTAGCCATGGAATTCCAAAAAGCGGCATGCCCGGATTTGCTGATGTATTGGACGAACAGGCCCGCTGGGATGTGATCAACTTCCTGCGGACGTTTTCAGAGGGATTTCAGGCGCGCCTCCTGTCGCCTGAAATCGTACCCGATCATCCGTGGCTGGGGGCTCCAAACTTTTTCTTAGAGGACGAGAATGGGGCGGAGAGGGAGCTGAAGGACTTCCGTGAGCAAAGCAATGTGTTGCTCGTGTTTCCCGAAAAGTCCGACGCAATGCGCATTAAACAGCTACGCCTTGAGCAGAAAAGATTCCGGAAAGAACGATTGCGGGCGATTATCGTGTCGCCGGACGCAAAGCTGGCGGGGGGCGTCCCGAATGTCCGGCATGGAGCACAAGAGGTTAGAGAAAGTGACGATCTGCTCTCCCGGAGCACTACAAATCGTGGAGATCCCAAGCGTTTGGAAATGGGAAGACATTCCATGGAATTCCTAATCGACAGGTTCGGATACATCCGTGCGCGCTGGTTGCAAGAGGAGGACGAATGTGGTTGGCAAAATTCCGACGAGCTGATCTCGCAGGTCCGAGTTCTCAATAGAGAGTCCAAAATTCTCCCGCCACCCGCTCAACATGTGCACTGAATTAGTGGAAATCTTTCAGGGCTCGCAAACAAAGGAGGAAAGCATGCAAATATCATCCCGTCCCAACGGGTTTGGCGATCGATTCGAACTGTTCATTTGGTGCATGATTCTTGTGGCTGGCGCTCTGGTCGCGGCTCCAGCCCACGCACAACACCATGAGCCGGGCATGCACCATATGCACGGGTCTGACGGTGCGCCTGTTGAGAGATCGGGAAATACCGGCGAGCTGCCCGCATTGAAGATCCTCCTGCCGCAATCGGGTAATACCATCGGCGAGCGTGTTGCTTTCGTTTTCCAAGCCGACGATAACATCGCAGAAATGACCATGAGCTCTGCCAATCCGAGCGTTCATCTGCATGTTGCGATGGACGAAACCGAGCTCATGCCAATGGCAGACCAACTGATCCAGCTTGGTGATGGCCGCTATCTCTATGTTTTCGATCTCCCTGCCAAGCCTGGTCGGCACACAATAAGACTCTATTGGGCGGATCCGCAGCATCACACAATCTCCGAGACGGTACAGACCCTCAACGTGGTTGTGAAGGAATCAAAATGAGCAAGCCGTCAATCATTGGAGACTCTAACTGCCGCTGGATGAAAAGCAGTGGCAGGTCACTCCTTCGTCAGGCTAATCGCTGTCGCTCAGGGATGCTGCTCATGCACCCTTGAAGCAAGACTCAACTTTCAGGAAAAGTGGGGACTACGCTAGGCCAATGCCACGGCTATCCTTCGAGCGCCCGGTGCCGATGTCCAATTGTTCACCGCATGCGCCCAAGTTAGGTTGTTCAGAATAACAAGGTCCCCTGGTTTTAGCTTGAGAATAATCTCGTCACAAAAAAGTTTCTCGTAATCGGCGCCTGAACACCAGCTCCGTCCTGCATTAACGGGGTCCAGTTGGTGCAACTCAAAACCGTCCGGCGGGAACTTGAGAAGTTCGCGCTCCTGCAACATCCGAACGAAAAAGTGAAGACAGCTTTGGTCAACACTACCAATGTTATCCCAAAGGACATTCACATCGCGCCCTAGGAGAAGGGAAAAGCTTCTTTTCGGCCTTGCCATAACCATCGCCAGCAAAAGGCCCGGGATCTCGGATTTAACCTCGGCTACTATTTGGTCATCTGGTACCAAATAGTCATCCGGCGAGCTCAGACGATAAAGTGCTTTTGCACGAGTGATCATGCCCCGAGACAATGGTTTTGATCCAGGTAATATTTTTGTCGTTTTTTCTCGTAAAAGTCCCCATGCCTCACTTGTGTCGTCGATGTTCAATAGGATTGTTTCTCCTCCGTCTTTACTATTCTCGAAACAATAAAAGCACGACAACTGCATATTAGATATTCGATCTCCTTCGGAATGCGGGGTGACAAACTGATAATCATCTCGGGAATTAACGCTCATGAAGTATTTGTTGATCCGCCGTCGGTGACCAAGAAAATCGGAAAAGCCGGCCTCCAGCTCTAGCTTTTTTTGCAATCCCAGTTCACCGGCAATTTGATGTACGAGGCCGTCCGCCTCGCTCGGTGAGACATTACTAATCAAAATGACACGGTCTTGACTGAGTGCCTCGATCGCGCAAGTCACATCCAAGCCGCTGCACCCAAGGGTCAACAGCATGCGCCGATGTGAGAGATCAGGACTCAGTTGTGGTTGCGACATTCGCCGTGGACCCGTTCTTCGTCGCTTTCGTCGCCTCACGAGCAAGGGCCGTGCCACAGACGTCAGCGGGCATTAAGCGAAAACGCTACTTAGTGCCGAGCCCCGGCCAATCTGCGAAAACGCGATGCGCGGCGAACTTTGCAACATCGAGCGGAATCCCTGCCGCAGGACCCTCTCTCACTCGACGAGCAGACCACCTGGAGAAAGCAGCGGCGAGCATTTTGGCTCGCAAAGGCAATTCGGGCAAGGCGCGGGCGCCCGATCTTGAGTGGTCGTCGCTGTTGACGGCGCGTGCTGTTGTGTTGAGCTCTGTTCGGTTCAAGGCGTTAATGTCCCAAGCCCGACGGCATGACGGCAAAATTCTGGCAGCCCGGCGAGAAGCGAATTGTTTTCTTCAGAATGAGCTCGCAGAAGGTCATTGGCGCGTCGTTACTTAACGTGAGCGCCAAGGAGATTCTGCTGTACGCGCGGTGATGACGGCGGCTGTTGCAGAGCTTCCGACGACTTTGCGGACGCCCATGCGGTGATCGTCGCCAATGACGTCCGTATTGTTGTGCTGAGCTGTGTCTGATTCAGGACGTCGATGTCCCAAGTCCGACGGCGGCATTCCGAGCGAGGCGCGCGTTGTTTCTTCAGGAAACGCTCGCAGAACGTCATTGGTATGTCGATTGCTTGAAATGCGGGGTGATCCGTTACGGCCTTCATCGTAACCCCTGTCTAAGAGTTCAGATGAAACTTGCTATACCGGTTGGTTCTTGCATCTTTGTTGGTGGTGGTACGCTAGCTGTTAGATGTGCTCAGCTAGTGATGGAGATGGGCCACGTGATCCGGGCGGCGCTGTGTGGCGACGCCATATTCCGCGATTGGGCCGCTCTCGCCGATATCTTGTGTGTGACGAGCATTGAAGAGCTATCTGCGCTGCTCAACGCCGAGCCAGTCGAGTGGATATTTTCTGTTGCCAATCCGTTCATATTGCCAGCAGATGTGTTTGGGAAAGCGCGTAGAGGCGCTTTCAATTACCACGACGGTCCGTTGCCGCGATATGCCGGAACTCATGCGACGTCTTGGGCGCTTCTTGCCCGAGAGACCGAACATGGCATCACGTGGCATCGTATCGATCACGGTGTTGGTACTGGTGAGCTGGTCGTCCAACGCCAAGTGTTGATTGCGACGAGCGATACTGCGCTGACGCTGAATCTCAAATGTTATGAGGCTGCTATCGATGGCTTCCGCGAGCTTCTAACTGGCTTAACAAATGGAGAGCTTAGTGCTCGTCCGCAAGCGCTAGCGGACCGAAGCGTTTTCCCGAAAGGTCGACGTCCAGATGCTGCGGGCTGTCTGCGATGGGATCGATCCGCACAAGATCTGGAAGCGATGACGCGCGCCTTAGACTTTGGCCCGTATCATACCAATCCATTGGGGTTGTCCAAGGCTCTCGTAGGCGATGACGTTGTCGTCGTCAGGCGCTTGGAGGTGACGGCTCGGCGCTCGGGCTTTGCTGCGGGGTCTTTAGTTGAGATCCACCCCAGCCACTGGCGTGTGGCGACAGGGACAGAGGATGTTGATGTTTGGCTTAGCAGCTTGGATGGTAAGGCTCTGGATGCGCGGGCACTCGCGAGGCGTTCTGATTCCCATGTAGGCGACCGCCTCCCGATTCTGAGCGATGACGAGGCGCGGAGCATAACGGTTTCGCATGAAATGTTGGCGCCTCGTGAGAGTTTTTGGCGACGGCGGCTTGAACAGTTCAAAACATCCCAGCTTTCCTTTTTGTCGTCTTCAGTAGCTTTGGCTGCACCTCAATGGCAGTTGAGTTCATGGCGAATTCCAGGTGCTTTGGCTGAGCTGTCTCCCAGTAATCGCACGGAATTCTTGCTAACGGCTTGGCTGATCTACCTAGCCCGCATCACGGGAGAATTAGAGCTTCAATTGGGATGGACTCCCGCGCCGAGTGGATCGCGAGCGGGCTTGAAAGCGCTCGAGGTGCTTGTCGCTTCTGTTGTGCCGATGGCAATTACCATCGATCTCGACAACGATTTTGCAGAGGCGCGCACGGTGGTGGCGGCCGAATTCGCTCAGCTGAAGGAGCAGGATAGCTTCGCGCGAGATCTTATCGCGCGCTGCCAAACGTTGCTCGGTATGGATGCGTTACGATTGCGCCGGCCCTGGCCCGTTGGCGTTATGCTTACTGTAAGTGGCGAGTCTGCCACTGGTGACCTAGCTTCGAGCCCGACTTCTGAGGCAGCCCTGCCCGGTGAGGCGTTAACATTTGAGGTTTGCGCTCTAGATGGGAGCTCTCGATGGCACTTTGATGCAAGTCGCTTGGAGCCCAAGCATATCGACCGTATGACCCAGCATTTGGAAAATTTGCTATGTGCTGTGAAGGCAGATCCGCGGCAGCCGGTGGGGCGGATTGAACTCTTGTCATCCGCTGAGCGTGCGTATCTGCTGGAGGAGCTGAACCGGACGGCATCGGCCTATCCGTCGGACGTGTGCATCCACGAGCTGTTCGAGGCACAGGTTCGCCGTGCGCCGGACGCGGTGGCGGTGGTCCATGAGGAGGAGCGGCTAAGCTATGGCGAGCTGAATGCGCGGGCCAACCGCCTGGCGCATCATCTGATCGGGCTCGGGGTCAGGCCGGACCAGCCGGTGGCGATCTGCGTTGCGCGCAACGTGGCGATGGTGGTCGGGCTTTTAGCGATCCTCAAGGCGGGCGCGGCGTACCTGCCGCTGGACCCGGCCTATCCACCGGCGCGGCTGCGGCAGGTTCTCGACGATGCGGCGCCGCGGCTCCTGCTGGCCGATGCGGCCGGCCGATCCGCGCTGGGCGCCGATGCGCTGGCCGATGTGAGCGTGGTGGATCTGGAGACGGCCATGCCGGCGTGGGCAAACCTGCCGGCGTTGGATCCGGACCCGCGCGCGCTTGGCCTCACCTCACGCCATCTCGCCTATGTGATCTACACCTCCGGATCAACAGGCACCCCCAAGGGGGTCATGGTCGAGCATCGCGGAGTGGTGCGTCTGGTGGCGGAGAACGATTTCGTCGAGATCTCGCCGCAGGACGTTTTTCTCAACGCTTCCTCGCCGACATTCGATGCGACCACGTTCGAAGTCTGGGGAGCCTTGGCGAACGGCGCCAGTGTTGTGCTCTATCCTGAACGCTATCTCTCGACGGCAACGCTGGCCCGGATCATCCAAGACCAAGGCATCACTATCGCTTGGATGACTGCGCGGTTGTTCGACGTCTATGTCGGGGAGGGGCGGAGCACCAGTGGGCTGCAGCAACTGCTGGTCGGGGGCGAAGAGGTCTCAGCCAGTTCCATCAGAGCATGTCAGACGCGACATCCGACGCTGCGAATCTCAAATGGCTACGGCCCGACCGAGAACACCACCTTCAGTCTCTGCTACCCGGTGCCTGCTGGCTTCGATGGCCAGCAGCGGGTGCCACTGGGACGACCAATCCGGAATTCGGTGGTCTATCTGCTGGACGGTCATGGTGCGCCGGTGCCGTTTGGCGCGGTCGGGGAGCTCTACGTCGGCGGGGCGGGGGTGGCGCGCGGCTATCTGAACCGGCCCGAGCTGACAGCGGAGCGGTTCATAGCCAGTCCCTTTGTGGACGGCGACCGGCTGTACCGCACCGGCGATCTGGCGCGCTACCTGCC
>NZ_JBANBJ010000147.1:0-6360 GCF_059803515.1 Bradyrhizobium sp. UFLA05-125
ATACTCCATAATTCATGCATAACTTGCAATTATGCGGACGCCGTGAATACGCGACAGCTTCGCCATTTCCTTGCGGTTCTCGATTTGGGATCGCTGAGTGCAGCCGCCGAGGCGGTGCATCTCAGTCAGCCGGCGCTGTCGCGCAGCTTGAGCGCGCTAGAAGACGAATTGCGCGCGCCACTGTTCGATCGAACGGGCCGACGTCTTCGAGCGACACCATATGCCCTGGCTTATGCGAAGCGCGCCCGTCGGATCGTGTTCGACGCGAATGAGGGGACGCGTGAGCTCGAATTGATGCGAGGCGGCGAGCTCGGACGGCTCTCCTTCGCCATGGGTTCCTCACTCGCTGCCTGGCTGCTCGGACCCATGATGTTGAAGTTGATGCAGGAGGCGCCCGCGCTCAAGCTGAGTGCACTCATCAAGACATCGGATACGATGGTCGATGCGCTCATTGGAGAGACGCTCGACTTTTTTGTCGGCGATATCAGCGTCGCGGCACTCATCCCAGATCTGGCGGCCGAGCCGGTCTTTCCCTGCACCTTCGGCTGGTTCGCCCGACAACATCACCCGCTGGCACGGAAGCGGCGGATCGGAATTAAGGAGCTCGAGACATACACGCTCATCGGGACCGGCCACCTCGAGGAAACATTGCTGCGACGATTTGCGCAGCTATATTCATTGCAACCTCCGGTGCTTGATCATTTCGGGATCATCGCAGACGACGTTGCGGCGGTGAGAAGGGTGATCGTTGACAGCGATGCGGTGGTCCCGGCAACGGACCTTTCAATGATCGACGCACTGCGCGCGGGTGAGGTGATCGTGCTCGATGTGAATCCGCCGCTGGATGACCTAAAGATGACCCTCGGCATCGTGCGCCGTCAAGGGCGTACACTTGTACCTGCGGCCGATCGTGCCTTCGAACTCATTCGAGCGCAGTTTGCTGAGGCTGCGACTGAAATCGCGCGCCTGCGCCGACGCGGGGCCAGCGCAGGCCGAGCCTTACGGTAGCGGTGCAGGTGAAACGCGGCTCGATGTCGGACAGGCGCACCTCATCCGGCCAGCGATCGGCACAGATCAAACCTCCAGCCCCGGCGGGGCCGCCATCTCTCGACGGTCGGCCCCTAACCGTGCGGGTACGCAGGTCGAGCATCAGACCATCCCGCTCGGCTGCGAGAGACGTTCCTGGAATTGCAGTTGCGCGACAAGACGAATCCGAAATTTACGTAACTGATGAAGGTTAAGGACGCGCACGGTGGCGTGTCTCTGCGCAGTATGTCGGTAGATGACAGCAGTGCCACAGTGTCGATCGCGACACACCGCATTGGCGCGCCTCGCCGCAGCTTTTGCGGCGTCCTTCATGGCGCTTTCTCCCTTAGCCTTGAGCCCGTCGCGAATGGCGGGTTCCGTTTGTGGCAGGGAAAGAACAGGCTGTGGACGGTTCGACTTTGGGGGGAAGCCAGCAGGTTAACGCTGGTGTCCTAAGCCAACTCCAAGGCTGCGCGCCTTTTGCCTCAACGAGCCCTCGGACCGCTTCATCAGCTTTGACAACTTAGCCACTGGGGTGCGGGCTTTGGAATGTGCCTTGAGCAGTTTGACGTCGTCCTTGGTGTATTCCTTGCGCTTGCTCTTCGTCTTTTTTGCCACCTGATGCTCTCCAACGTGATCACGTGCGGGGTTAAAGTGAACATGCGAATGCGTCAAGCACAGGTGGGCTCTCGCCTTCCTTATCCGCAATGGTCTCGGAATGAACCAATGAGCGGTATCGCAGCCGACGTAGTCGCGCTTGCTCTTATATCTCGAGCGCGTTGGCTTGGGCGTGGTGGGCCGCCAGGCTTTCCCTAGCGGCCCGATTGCCTGAAGCCCAATTCCCACAAAGCAGCAAATTTGGCTCGGCGGAAAATAGATCGGCGACTACTCGAAAAATTCCCGGGTTCGATACCAATGCCGATCCCTCAGGAGGCGCAACCGCCAGCGGCTCGCGATACATTGCCGACGGTTAAGGCGGTGAACGACAAGGCCCGCCAGCGTGAACCGGCGGGCCTCGGCACTCCCGGCATCCTTAAGAGAAAGCTCAGCCAAATGTAAGGACGGCTTAAGGACTTCCGCCCACGGCCGGCACTAGCATGGCCATGGTGATCTTGTGAGCACCGCCACTGCGCCAACATGTCTTTCATCACGTTTCATTTTCTGCGCTGTGGCGGCTCGCCGCGTCCGGCCCTGAACGCGCATCGGAGCTGACCGAAGATTTCGAGAAATGGAGCCGTATCATGTTTTATCGGTTATCGGGCGTCGCACTTGCCATTCTCATACTGGGCACCATCGACGTTGTCGCAGCGGACCTGCCGGTCTATGAAGTCGCGGGCCTCCCAATCACACCGCATCAATTGATGGTGCTGGGACCGGCCGGCGCGGAGCAGGACCTCTCGCCTTTCATACAGACGATGGCGGGAATGCCAGCGTCGCCGCATCAGATCGCGGTCCTCACGCCGCGTCCGGCGCAGATCGGGCAGCAAGCTTACAACAAGAGGTGAGCGCGCTGCGGTCCGGAATCTGGCGGCGGCTTTCCGCAGTTCAAGACACGCATGATGCCAATCCGGTCGAGCATCGTCGGGCCCCTTGCTCGGCCACCAGGATCAGGGCTTCCATCGCCGCTTGCCATTCCGGGGCAACATGCACGCCTTGGACAGCGCGGCGACGTACTCGCCTGCGTCATGCAGCGTGACCAGCTCGCGGTGGTCAACCTCGATCGGATCTTCAAAACGGCGGCCCCAGCCCCGTTCTGCCATTTTGCGGCGCACACACAAGCTATGATGGAGTTTTTCGTCGGATGTTGTCCCCGCGAAACAATTAGCAAGCTCGAGGAAGCCGTTTTTGGACTGCGTCGAAAGAGGGCGGCAATATATCTGCTGTATGACAGCTATGTTAAACAATGGAGTTTGACAAATGCTGTGCGAACGATTTTTTCTCGTTTTGGAAACGCTGCTCCAGAGCCAAATTCAGTCGACCACTTATCGTGACGGCGCCCCGCGGGTGACGAGCTCGTCCCAGCATGTACCGGTGCAGCTTCCTGCTAGGTCCTAAACGCGCCGGCGTAGGCTAGGCCTCAGTCGGCGGCATCGACCTTCAAGAGCCGGACATAGGTCCCGCTTTCTTGCAGCTCGAGCCAGCCGCGCTCGACTGCGTGCTTGATCCCGGCGCCGAACTCGGGGCCGGTTGCTTTCAGCGTGTAGAGGAACGGCGCGTTGATCTTCTCGATATGGATGCGGCCGTCTTGCACAGGCTCGATGCCGGCGGCGATCTCGACGAGCTTGCGGGCTGCGGCTTCCGGGTTGGCGAAGGGACGTTCGGCGGTGAGCTTCATGGATCGATGAGGCGGTGGGCGACGCGGATGTGGGAATCAAGAGTTGGGTTCGTGACTACCTCGCCGCAGAAGCAGTATGCAATCCCTTCTGGACGCTGGGTCGGCAGCGGAAGCGCTAGCCGGTGCATCTGGCCCTTCCAAGCGGTCCAGTCACGCTGGCGACGCCACATCTCGAAGTCTGCCTCAGTGCTCGTGGCGGCAGCTCCTGCCACGCTGTTTGAAAACTCGTGCGGGCTTCGTCAAACGTCTCGGCAATCCCGCAGCGGCACTCACCCGGATCAGTGCCGGGATAGAAGCCGCAGGACCAACTCCACTGCGGGGCCGAGTTCGGGACACCGGCGCGGCGACCGATGACACCGACACGGACATCGCCGCTGTAGACTAGCCACGTCTCGCGGTGCGGATCGTCCTTGCTGCGGCGGCGGGTAATAGGTAAACGCGTCGGAGATTTCTAGCGAGTGTCTGCTGTGTGCGCGAACCTCGGGCGGAGGTCAAAAAAATACCTCGGGGCTCACGTCTGCTTAATCCCCAACAGCGGCACAAGAGCAGACATTCCGGGACCGCCGCTCAAAGCCAAGGGGTAGCGTCCAAAAGGAGGCGTCCAGCCGCAAAAACCAGCGCCGCGTAAGTAAAGAGCATCCCGAAGCCTCGCACCGGGGCCAATCCCCCAAGCATGCCAATCAAATGCAGCAGTCGTCCCAGCGCAAGCGCTGCCCCGATGGCGACCACCGCCCAAGTCGGTGCGGCATGCGCCTCCACCAAGCCCAGCGAGATCACCCCAAGAGGCACGTACTCGATAAAATTTCCTTGGGCGCGGATGCGTCGCAGCAGCGTCTCATCGGTACTGTCGCCTACCATCTGCCCGACCTTTGCGCGGCGCAGGGAAATGGGAAACGACAGGGCCACAAGAGAGACCGCAAACGCCGCCGCGAAGATAGAGGTAATGGGAAGCACAGCCATGGCTAACGCGCGCTATCAATGATTGCGCCGCCGTCGGCTGTAAGGCTGGCTCCTGTCATGAACTGCGCGTCCTTGCTGGCGAGAAACAGGACAACCGGGGCCACGTCGTTCTCCGGCGAGCCGTACCGAAGCAACGCATTTGTCGGCGCAGGCACGTTCGCGGCAGGGCCCCACGTTTCCGCGAGTGGCAGGATGTTGTTGACGGTGATCTTGTCGGCACTCCATTCACGCGCGGCGGTCCGGGTAAGGGCGCGAACGGCCTCTTTGGCCATGTTGTAGGGACCATAACCCACGAGGCCAATAATCCCGGCCATCGAGCCGAAATTGATGACGCGGCCTTCTCTGCTTGCTTTAAGATAGGGATAGCAGGCCTGCATCGTGCGCAAATAGGCAATCGGTCCCGTCTCGAAATTTCGCTGCAATTGCTCCGCCGAAAGCTCAACGATGGAAGACAAATGAGCCGTTGGGTCGAAGGCATTGTTTACGAGTATGTCGACCCGGCCATAGGCCGCGACCACCTTGTTCACCGCTGCCGTGATGTGATCGGCCCTGCTGATGTCACAAACAACACTTAGCGCCGTGCCGCCCGCCGTTTCGATCTCTTCAACCGTGGCATCCACATTCGCGGGCGTAAGCGAAAGGACCGCGACCTTCGCGCCTTCCGCCGCGAACAGCTTCGCGGTGGCGCGGCCAATGCCGCGACCAGCGCCGGTGACGATGGCAACTTTTCCATTGAGTCGGTTCATGTTCATCTCCTTCGATAGCTCTTGTTGTGTTTGTTGTTTTCCTGCTCGTCAAAACATCGCCACCAGCGCGTAGGGCGACGGAATTTCGCGGGCAGCGTTCTGTGTAACAAAGGAGGCGATGAGCAACGCGAGTCCGATCACGGCGGGCAAGGCGCCGCTCGGCTTGCGAACACCAAGATAGGCCAGGCCTGACATCAGCAAGTGATAGAACATACCGGCGTAAGCGAGGTCGCTGAGCGCTACGTTGGTGCGCGACAGGATCGCGGCAGGTCCCAGGACCTTCATGACGATCATGAAGGGTACGAGGTAAGCCGGGTATCCGAGATCGGACAGAACTTGCCGAACCCAATTCGCTTTCGTGAGGTACATGAAGGCGGAGGCTAGATACAACACGGACAAAAGCGCCGTACTGATCCAGTAGGTGTAGATCGTAGCCATGTGGTCGTCATGCTTGCTGGTGGGACAGCAACATCCTTCCTTCGTGTTGATTTGTTCGCGGACGCGTATTCATCACGCACTTGCGGCGTACATCGAAAATGTAGAACAAGGTTGATTTTGACAAGTAGGATGAATAACTTGCTGTTAGTATGGAATACCAGACTATGGCCAATAGAGAGATAAACATGCACGAAGAGATGCGGCGCGCCTTCGCGCTGCTCTCGGGCAAGTGGAAGCTTGAGATCATGTGGTTGCTCAATCAACGGATCTACCGCTTCGGGGAGTTACGAAAGGCGATCCCCGGCATCACGCAGCACATGCTCACCGCGCAACTTCGCGAACTCGAAGCTGATGGCCTTGTGTCGCGCACCGTATTTGCCGAAGTGCCGCTTCGGGTCGAGTATGAGATCACCGAGAAAGCGCGTGGGCTCGGCCCCACGATGGAGGCCCTGACAGCTTGGTGGACCAAGTTCGGAAAGACTGTACCAGCGAAGCCCGGTGCGCGGGGTCGCAAGCCAAAGGGGGAATGACTCAACTCAAGCTAAGGGTGAAGCTAAAGTTGCTGCCGCTTCCGAAAGTCCGCTTCGTGTCAAAATGTGAAGAACTCAACGTGAGCAAATCGAGTCCGCTATTCACCCCTTAAGCGGACCTCGACGAGGCGAGCGGCCACTTCGCTGATAGGCCAATCGCAGAGCGATCGGTGCGGCCACTGCGTCCGACAGCCATCAGTGTCAAGGTTACGTTGCCGGTTTGATCGCTCTAAGGCTGCTTCTCGAAAGTTCGCATCGAGCCTACGGATGTGAGCCATGGCTGCGCGGAGCGAGACCACCACTGAGTATGGGGGACGATCTGGTC
>NZ_JBANBJ010000148.1:0-5348 GCF_059803515.1 Bradyrhizobium sp. UFLA05-125
TGCGTCTGGAGAGGGATCCCATCGACGTCAGCGTCGACAACGTTGCCGACCGAGTTGATCAAGCCGATATCGACACCGCGGCGCAGCAACTGCTCTTCCATTTTGGGTGCATGGAGGAGGTCAGGCCGCTTCAGGCGTGCTGCGAGTGCCCCCAGGATGGCGTAGCAACCCCAGTTCGAGCATGCGGCGGTGACGAGCACATCGGTACCCGTCACGGCTCCGATACCGGCGCCGCCTTCGGGCCGCGCGTCGCCGAAATTCACGTGGCGCCGCACAGCGTCAGCAACCACACCCATGCCGATCTCGTTGCCCCCGTCGCCCACGCAGACGCTCGGAATCCCACGCGCAAGCGCCTCGTCGAACAGATAGTCGATCCTTGCCCGCCCCATGCCGTAGTCGATGCCGCGCATCGAACAGTAGATGCCGTCGGCGTTACGGCCGACTCGCTCCGTTGAGAAAACCAGGGCTGGCTTCAGCTCGTCGAGCAAGGACGCGGAGGCGGCCTTCGCCTCTGCGTCAGTCACCGGAAAGGAGCGCGTGCTCGCGACGGCGAGGCTTCCATCGCCGCTCGCAATCCGCGCCTGATCGTAGGGCAACACCGAAAGGCCGGCGCTGGTCAGGATCTTGACGGTGCCGTCGAGCAAAGTCTCCTCCGCGAGGACGACGCAAGTCACGCGCTTGGATAACGCAAGAGCCCTCACGATCGCGGCGGCGCCGGCCGGACCGTCGTTCTCGCCGATGGTCGGCGATATCCAGGCACGCGAAACGGAGCCTGTGGTCATCAGCACGGTCGCACCCGCAGGAATCGCAGCGAGCGCCTCGGCAGCCGCGCCGCACAGGGAACCGCCTTGGCGCGTGCGCGCTGCCTCGTAAAGATGCTCGACACCTCGGCCGCCGAGATCGAGATTGACCAGCCGGTCGAGCCGGTCATCCATGCCTGCAAAGCTCGTGTTGACGGCGCTCATGCCTGATCTCCCAGAATGAGCCGCGAGATCGTGGTAACTTCGTCGATCCGCGCGGCCAGGTGATTGAGTGCAGCGTCGACGGCGGCGACGACCGCGTCCTGGCCTCCAACTCGCCCGATCGCATCGAGGGTCGGTTTCAGGCGCAGCGACACGCGTGCCCCGGGCTGGCCATGGGTGTTGACCGTGAGGATCCCAGCGTCGCGCAGGAGGACCATTCCGAGTGCGGAGGAGACCTCGCAGGGAGCCAGCCCGAAGTTTTCTGCGGAACGGCCAGCGCGCCGCAGGACAAGGGCGAGCACATCCTGCTCGTCGACCATCGGTCCGAGATCGCTGACGGCGACGATGTCGCGGCCGAGCTTCTCGGCCAAGGCGACCGCGAGCGCCTGTCCGGAGCGTGCTTCCTCGCGCAGATCCTCTGGCCGAAAACCTTGGAGGGATCGCATGGCGCCGGCGGCGATCGGCGCGCGGGCCTCCATCCCGAATTCAGCACCTTTCGCCGACGCAGCCGTGACGAGATTGGCGCGGCCGGCAAGCACGCCAGCGCGCGGTCCGGCGAGACCCGCCTTGTCGCAGTTGGTGATTGCGAGGTCGGCCCCGAGGGCAAGGCCGGGCTTGCCGCCGTGGAGCACGGGACGGAGCCGGGCGCCATAGGCATCGTCCACGAGCACGATGCCGCCGGCCGCGTGGGTGGCCTCGACGACGGCGGAGGTTACGGCATCATCGAGCAGCTCGAGAGCGCTTGTCACCGTGGTGACGACAACGAGCTGGGGCTTCGCCTTGGCCAGAGCTGCCCGCCAGTCGCGGTCGCCTCCGATTTCGATGAGCTCGACTCGCGCGATGGCGCAGCCTCGGATCACCGACGCGTGCGACCGTCCGCCAGGGGGGACTACGGAAACGACCCAACTGCCGCCAGCAAGAGCGGCGATGCTGGCAATGATGCCCGCGCTGGTGCGGTTGAATACGGCGACACCATCCTCGCTCTTACCTCCGAGGTGGGCAATCGCGACTTCGCGGAGATCATTGGCGAAGAGTCCCGGGCCGACCCATTCCTCGCACAGCGTTGCGAGATCCTCAGGTTTGAGCGGAAAGTCTCGCTGATTTCCGGTGAACACACCGATGGAATGCGGGCCGAGCTTGCGGACGCGATCAGCCGCCACGGCCTGCCCCTGACGAAGGCGGCGCGCTTCGTCGACACTGGATCGGATGATGGTGCCGCGCGCAAAACCGACGACCGGGTCGATAATATTGCCGAAACGATCTGTGGGCCTCGGGGACTGCGATTTCGACGCGGTGGCGGCTGTCATGAACTTCTCCTAGAACCAGCGTGACTTGGCGGCGCGGACAACCAGGAAGCCGAGGCGACAGGTGACGCGGGATGAAATCGGCATTCGTGTCAACGTTCGGCAAAAGCGTCTCGCCGCGCGAATACGCCAGGCGAGGCACTCTCGGTGCCTAGCGCCCGGGACAAGACCGATGAAGTCGGGTCCGACTGCGGGGTCATAGTTCGGCGTCACGGCTTCACCTCCCGAGACCGCAGACGCGACAATGAGGCGCGGCCAGGTTCGGTCATTGAGCTTGCGACGATGCTTTCGAGCAGGCTGACAAAGCCCCGATGACCGCTCTCAGAGACGCCATCGACGCGGGGTTCGGCACTTGCCGTCGCGCCATCACGAGCGCCCGCACCAATACAGGCTTTGATCAACTTCCCTTCGAGAGTATCGCCGTGAAGCAGGTCGGGACTGCCAAGGCCGACAGCGAGTCCGGCGCAAACGGCGTAGGCGCCCCAGTTCGAAATTGCCGCGCTGACGATCACGTCAGTCTCGGCCGTCGTGACCACGAAGCCGTTGGGATGGAACGCGGCAAGCTCCGTCCGCACGGAGCCGAAGCCTACCTCGTTTCCGCCGTCGCCAATCCCTATGGTCAAGCGCTTCGCTGTGCGGCCAGCCTGCGCGAGCAGATGGAGATGCGCCATTGTGCCGGCGGGGCGGCGATCGCCCCGGACACCGTGAAAATGGCCGTCCCGGTTGGGTCCGTCGAGTTCGACGAAGACAATCGCCGACGGTTGGCACCGCGCGAGCAGCGCTTCGACGGCTTTGGGTCCATGCGTGGGATGAGGCGGGATTGTCTCCACATTGATCGGCCTCGCCGTGGAGGATCCAACAAGCGCGGCGCAGGCTTCCACCGGCTTGGAATGTGCCTCTTCCGAGACGATCGTGACCTGGGCGCCAAGACCGAGGGCCATAGCCCGGGCAAGGACAGCGGCACCTGGCGGTCCGTCGGTCTCGCCCTGCGGCAGTTTAGGTGGAACGCCGGCGCCGGTCGCAACGATAACGTGGTCTCCGTAGGCGACGCGTGACATGAGAGTCCTGGCGGCCAACGTGGACAACGGCTCGCCATGATGGCGACGGCAGATCTCGTACATCGGCACGACGAGACCTGGTGGAAGCCCGCCCGAGAGGGGACGGGATTCGATCGTCATCAGACGATCGAACCGCTCGCCTGCCATGGCCAGAAGAGGGTCCGGACCCGCGGAGTCTTCGGTTAGGAGCATGGCCATGGCGACCTCTTCGCTTATCTCGCGGCTTACACCGTGACGGTCACGCTCTTGCGATAGGTGTAGCTTTCGAGAGCTCCCTCGATAGAGTATTCGGCGCCGATACCGCTCTGTTTGGCGCCGCCGTAGGACATGCCCGGGATCTGACCGCCGGCGCGGTTGATCTGAAGCCAACCCGCATCAATTCGCTCGGCAGCGCGCAGGGCGGTGGTGATGTCGTTCGTGAAGATGTAGGCAGCGAGACCGTAGTGGGTGTCGTTCGCCCAGCCGATCATCTCGTCCTCGTTCGTCCATGGGATCGCAACAAGGACAGGGCCGAAGACCTCCTCGCGCGCGACACGCCAGCCGTTATCGACGCCCGTCAACACGACAGGGCCCGGCATGAAGCCGTCCGTATCATTGGCAGGAGCCGGTACCTGGCCGATCTCGACTTTCGCGCCGCGATCCACGGCTTCGCGGATGAAGGCGCAGACCTCGCCGTACCGCTCAGCGTTGATGATCGCGCCGATGTCGGAGGTTTCGTCAAGCGCGTCGCCAACCTTCATGGCCTTCAGTTTCTCAACCACCTTTGCGACCACCGGCTTGAACACGTCCCGGTGGACGAAAAGCCTCGAGCCCGCGGTGCAGGACTGTCCCTGGCGTGCGAAACGCATGGCATTGATGACGTTCGTCGCGCAGGTGTCGAGTTGCTCGGGCGTCGCCGCGTCGGGATAGACGATGCAGGGGCTCTTACCGCCGAGTTCAAGGGTCACCTTCGCAATGCGGTCAGCGGCGGCACGCGCCACGAGCTTGCCGACCTCGACCGAGCCGGTGAACGAGATCTTCGAGACGTCGGGGTGGTTCGAAAGCGGCGCACCGGCCTCGATGCCCGTCCCAGTGACGACGTTGAAAACGCCGGCGGGGAAAAGGTCGGCTGCGAGCTCCGCGACCTTGATGACGGCGAGCGGCGCATCCTCGGCAGGCTTCAGTACCAGCGTGTTACCGGTGCCGAGCGCCATACCGATCTTCACGGCCGCGAGAACGAGGGGTGAATTCCAGGGGATGATCGCGCCGACGACGCCAAGCGGCTCCCGCGTCGTGTAGCTGAAGATCCCCGGACCGAGCGGCAACGTCTCGCCCTTCTGTTCGGAAACGACACCGCCGTAATAACGCAGGACCTCAGCGGTGCTCGCGACCTCGGGCCGGCTTTGCGTACGCAGCGCATTGCCGGTTTCGGCCGCGAGAACCTTGGCGATCTCTTCGGCATGCGCCGAGACGCGATTGCCGAGCTCCGTCAGGAGCGCCCCGCGGGCTCGGGCTGCCATGCGCCGCCAGGCAGGAAAGGCCTTCTTGGCCGCCGCGACGGCAGCGTCGACGTCCTGCTTGTCCGCGGCGCCGACCCGAGCAATGGTGTCACGCCGACAAGGGTTCTCGACTGCCATCGTGCGCTCTGAGACCGGCTTGACCCATTGGCCACCGATGAAGTTCCCGGCGAGCCCAGCGCGAGGCAGCGTCAGTTCGGAGTCGTAGCGGGAGGTAGCGAGTTGCGCGCTCATGAGATCTTTCCTTGGCCTTTGAAATTAAGCTGACGGCTGACGGAGATTGACCTTGAGCAGCCGCTCATAGACCTCCGAGACGCTCGTGGAATCCTTTCCGCCAAGACCTTCTGCGCGGGCAGTGTTGTAGATCTGGCGAACGAGCTGCCCGAGGTACATCGGCGAAGCCGTGAACTCGTCGAGCGCGAGCGAGATGTCCTTGTGCATCAGGTCGAGCGCGAAGAACGCGGGGCGCTCCTCAGTGAAGAGCGTCTTGCCCAGCCAATCGAGCATCTTGCTGCCGGCGAGGCCGCG
>NZ_JBANBJ010000149.1:0-4025 GCF_059803515.1 Bradyrhizobium sp. UFLA05-125
GTCTGGGCAAGGTCGAAGTACCGGCACACAAACTGTGGGGAGCGCAAACGCAACGTTCCCTTGAGCACTTCAGCGTCGGTCACGACCTGATCCCCCGCGAGATGATCACCGCCTACGCAATTCTCAAGCGCTGCGCTGCCGCCGCCAACCAGCCGGCGGCCGGTTGCCCGCTCAAGCTCACGATCTGATTACCCGGCTCTGCGACGAAATCCTCGCCGGCCAGCACCCCGCACAGTAAAATCGCTATTTCAAAGACAAGATGACCGGACCCGCAACCGGATCAGTCACGCCGAGCCCGCCGCCGAGATCTTCGAGCGTATCGCGAAAAGAATTTAGAGTCGAAATCATATCAGGTCGCGCGGCAATGCATGCGTCCATATTTTTCCACTCGGCGATAATGCAATAGGAACGGTCGCCGGTCTTGATAATGTTGGCATGGAGTAGACCTTGCCAAGTTACTCCAATCGTCTTGTGTGCGTCCAAAAATTCTTGGTCGCGCCCCGCCTTCACGCGAAAGCGCACGGTATTGAAAGCCGTCACAGTCACGCTCTTCTCCCTTGGTAAATAATGTTCCCGAGATAAACGCGCATGCATTGGCAAAGCACCGAGCGCTTGACTGTCCGCTTTTGTGGCGATCACGGACCAATCTGACTGCCTATTGGGCCTTGATCATCTTTGCCAATTCCTCACGCAATTGTGGGCTATCTTGATGGCCGTGCACCGAAACAGCGTGTTGCACCGCCGCTTCCAACACTTCTTTTTTAGTATCAGCTGAAATCGCGACCGTGCAGTTCATCTCACTTGGGTAATCTCGGCAATCCACAAACATTCTGCTCATATCTGCCTCCGTTACTATTAGTATGCCGTTCGCGCTGATCGAAATTGCCTATCTCAAGAAAAAATAGCCCCGCTCATCCTGAATTTGTGAGGGTGTGGCAACACCTGCCAACTAAGACAAGCTCGTAGCCAGCCCAGTCTATCCGCCCTTTGAACGATCGAGCGTCAATCTGCTCCCTTTATGTCGCTCCGACGACGGAGCCGCTTGTATATCATACTCTGTGGAAAAGTGACTTGTCAGCTTATGGCTCCTCGCATCATTTGCTGCGTCCTCAAAAGCGGTCGCAATCGAGACCGAAGCGGACATCGATTGGTAGCGGGTACTGCCAGGATCCGTTTGACGCCGATTTATGGAGCTCTGCGGGGAGCTCAGGTGGCGGCGCTACGCCGCAACCGCCGGCTCACGAGTCGGTTCCGTTCTCTTTCGCTCCGCATCCGTAGGTACGGTCAAGCGTTTGACTTTTTGCTTGGGATAATGGTTTGGCCCAGCATGATGAACGCGATCGCCAACGCCGTCCACGATGCCATCGGCAAGCGCGTACGCAAGCTGCCAATCCGGATCGAGGATTGTCTCTGATCTCTCGCTTTCCTTCGCGCTCCAATACGTCGCAATCGCGAACCGCGCGAATGCGGATGACCGCGAAAGCGTCGTGCCCAACTTTACCGTCGGGTCGCAGATAGTAGGGACGGATCAGATCTCTTGGATCAATCTCGCTGCGGTCGACGAACTCGTCAATCTCGATCGTTCGCGTCGATTCCAGCGCGACGTTCTCGAGATCTTCCTTCGTCACCTCGATGAATGTGTCGGTGTCGACCTTGTAGCCCTTGACGATGTCCTCGTTGTCGACCTCCTCGCCTGTATTAGCGTCCACCTTGGCGTACTTGATGCGGTGGCCGGTCTTTCGGTTGAGAAGGGGTGCTAGCGGCAGAAGCGGAACGCGCCATGGCGGAGATCGGCGAACAAGGCAGGGCCCCTGATCCACCGCCTCGGGCCTGACGGATTCGATTTGTTTCGTTCTCGACGACCCAATCTGAATGTGCTTTTGCAGTTGCAAAAGAACAGAACGTGTGTCTGCGCGCCGCAAAAAGCGGCCCCAGCTCGTGGAGCGTAGCTGAGGCCGCCATGCTGCTGTTTTCCAGATGCGCTCCGAAGATCCAGAACGGCGAAAGCTCGGGCGCGTTCCTCGATTCGCAAAATAATCAGCAAATCCCTATCTTTGGCTTTATGCGCATGGCGTACGAGCTCTGTCTGGCGACCGCCGGCAAGCAGGTCCCGTCCTGCCCGGATTGGCTTCATGAGGTGAAAGCGGACGGCTACCGGATGCTGGTAATCCGGGAGGACGAGCGCGTGCGCCTGCTCTCGCGGAACGGCAGCGACTGGACAAAGCGCTATCCATTGATTGCTGGGGCCGCGCTAAAGAACCGGCAGAAGCATTTCGTCATTGACGGCGAGGCCGTGATCCTTGGCGTTGACGGCATTTCCGATTTCAATGCACTGACTCCCGCAAACACGATCACGAAGTCCAACTCTACGCCTTCGACATTCTGGCCCTGGGCGGCAATGATCTGCGGTCCCTGCCCTTACACATGCGCAAGACCAACCTCGAGCAATTGCTGGCGGACGGGATCACGATTGCTGCCTTCGAGCGGGACGAGATCGGCCCGGACCTATTCCCGGCCGCCTGCCGAATGGGGTTAGAGGCTCTGGTTTCTAAACATCGCGATCGACCTTACCGCGCAGGTCGGCAGAAATTCTGGATCAAGGTCAAGAACCGAATCCATCCGGCTATAGGGCGGGAGCTGTGACTGCGTGCGGCAATAAAACACGCCGACAATGTCTCGCCACCCTTGGAACACTCTTTCAAGCCGATGCTTGAACAATTGTTATGTTGGTTCTCTCATTAGGGATGCAAAAGATTCTGCGGCAGGCTCGGCTCTATGGCTACCTGGTCGAGCGAAACAACCAGATCTATCACCCGGGCACCTTTCACCCAGTTTGCACGAAATCGTTTGTGCTCCGCATGGTTGAGGGCGGTTGGCTGACGAAGAACGGCGATCGATACGAACTGACTACCCAGGGGCGTGAAGCGCCGGACTGACTTCTTGCGAGAACAGGCCGCTGGCGAGCGCGCATGTTTAGGAACGCCTACCATGCAAGATCATTGGTTAGGTTCTGAAAACCATGGAGCCTAAAATGCGGAAGCCGATTATTGCAGTTCTAGGACGCGGACTCATTAAGGCGCAGCCAGAGCCTGATTGACGCGAGTTGAACGAAGGCAAGGTAGTTGACGGCGAGCCTGTCGTAGCGCGTTACCACCCGACGACATTGTTTGATCCTGTTGAAGAACCGCTCGACCTGGTTGCGAGCGCGGTAGAGATAGGGGCTGAAGCAGATCGGATCGCTGCGATTGCTTTTCGGTGGGATGTTGGCCCACGCGCGCTTCCTCATGGCAAGCTCTCTGATCCAGTCGGCATCATAGCCACGGTCAGCAAGCACCATTGACCCGACTTTCAGACGAGACAGCAGTTTTCCGGCAAGTCGAACGTCGTGCGCCTCACCGTGGGCTCAGCGCCAGCCGTACCGGCAGACCATTGCTATCGACCACCGCATGAATTTTGCTCGTCAAGCCGCCGCGTGACCTCCCCATCGATTGGCGCTGGTTTCGTGTGATGCAGGCTCCATGCTGATGCACACGGACAATGGTGGTGTCGATCATCTGGACAGCGGCATCGTGGGCAGCGGCAAGTGCGTCCATGATGCGGCCCCAGACACCAGCCCGCCGCCAGCGGACGAAACGGCTATAGCAGGTCGTGTAAGGGCCAAAATGATCCGGCAAATCGCGCCAAGGTGCCCCGGATCGCAGGACCCAGAAGATGCCATTGAGAACACGCCGGTCGTTTACCCGAGGAACGCCACGCGGCTTGTTTGGCAGCATGGGCTTGATGGCAACCCATTCATAGTCGGCGAGTTCGTAGCGCATGATTCGACCCCCAGTTTGGGAGTTTGAATCACGGGGGTCCGTCCAAGCGCAACGCTTCTGGCCCGGCCCCGGTTCGGCGCTCACGGGGTGGAAGCGGACATCAACCTGCCGACACCCCCGCTGAAACCGACGAAAATGATGTGGTGGACGACGCCCGCTCCCGGCATCGAATGTGCCAAAGGGTGGTCGTTGAAAAACGAATCACCG
>NZ_JBANBJ010000014.1:0-144930 GCF_059803515.1 Bradyrhizobium sp. UFLA05-125
AGCTGTTCGAGTATGTGATCTACTACAACAACTTCAGGCCTCATCAGGCCCTCGGCGGCAAGACACCAAAGGGATTTACCGAGGCCCAGACCCAAACCATTCGATCACCGAATTAGTGAACTTGCACAATTTCGAGATAACGAACTGCCGATCGTCTCACGTCCGCGCCCGCATCAAGGTCGCCGGCATGAGCCGTTCGCCGTCTGGTTGATTAATGTTGTGCCGCGAACGCAGCTTCCATGGCCCTGCGGGTCTTTACCGTCTCGTTGCCAGTGTCGAATTCGACGTCGCTCCAGCGCACCACCTGGCGATGCGCAACGTCATGTTTCAGCTTGACCCTGTGGGCAAGGCCGATCGGCAGCGCGCCGACCTTCAGGCTGGCGGCGGCAGGCATCAGCTTGCCCCACACCGTGTAGCCGCCTTCCCCATCAAGCATCTCGCCCGCGCGAAGATTGCGCTTGGCGACTGCCGCGACATCGCCGCGAAAACTCCTCGCCTGGCCGGTTGGCTCGTTCCGCAGCGCGGCTGACAGGACCGAGATGTTCAGCTCCAGCCCGATCAGATGATAGGGCTTGTACATCGCGGCATACCGGCCGCTCGCGTCGGTCTTCAGCCCGTATTGCCTGAAGCAATCGGCGGCATAGTCGTTCGGCGCCTCCAGCACGACATAGACGCCCCAGCGCAGGTCGCGAAACACCGGCCGGCCGTCACGCTCGAGCGAGGACACCACCTCCACCACGCCGGATTTCTCCAGCATGCCACCGCGCTCGCGCGGCCGCATGATGTGCGGCAGATCGTCGACGCCGCACGGTGGAAACAACAAACCGTCCGTGGGAACGTCGAGCATGCAGGCATTGGCGATCGCCGCCATCTCGATCGCCGACTTGGTGCCGTCGAGAAAGGAATTGAACATCTGCGGATTCATCCCCGCGGACTGCGCTTCGCCCGCGGTGAGGCCGTAGTGCTGCCAGACGCCATCCGGCGTCACGTCGTGATAGGCCGGCAGGTATTTGGTGCCCTTGCCGGCCGCGACCACGCGAAAGCCGGTGGCGCGCGCCCAGTCGACCATCTCGGCCGTCAATGCTGGCTGGTCGCCATAGGCGAGCGAGTAGACGATTCCGGCCTTGCGGGCCTCCTGCGCGAGCAGCGGGCCTGCGAGCACGTCGGCTTCGACATTGACCATCACGATATGTTTGCCGGCCGCAATCGCCGTGCGTGCGTGGCGGATTCCGACCGCGGGATTGCCGGTCGCCTCGACCACGACGTCGATGGGGCCATTGATGGCGCGTGCGCCGTCATCGGTGAAGCCGGTTGCTGCGATGCGCTCCGCATCCCAGCCCACCGTCCGGCAGGCCTCGCGCGCGCGGTCCCGGTCGAGATCCACGATGACGGGCACCTCGAGTCCCGGCACGTGCGGCACCTGTGACAGGAACATCGAGCCGAATTTGCCGGCGCCGATCAGCGCCACGCGCACCGGCTTTCCGGCGGCGGCGCGGGCCTGGAGGAGGGAGAAGAGGTTCATGTTGCTATCCGATCAAGTATCGTGTCCCGGACGCGGTGCAGCGTGCAACGCTGCTCCGCAGAGCCGGGATCCAGAAAGTGAAGTGCGAATGGCATGGGCCCCGGCTCAGCAGCGCACCGCTTGCGCGCCGCGCTGCGTCCGGGGCACGAGACCTATCTACTCCGCCGCCTGTCGTGGCGCGCGTGCAAGCCGCAGCAGCGCGTCGTCGTCGACTGTCCTGATCGGCGCAAAGTCGCGATGCGCAATGTACTCCGGCCGCGTCGGGCTTCGGATGTAATTCGAGACAGCGTTCAGCGTCAGGTACACGATCTTGCGCGGGTAGGGCGTGATGTTGCCGGCGGAGCCGTGCACGAGATTGCCGTGGAACATCAGCATGCCACCTTTCTTGCCGGTCGGCGCGACGATGCCGCCCTGCTCGACGAGGCGCGTCACGGTAGCCTCGTCCAGTGTCCACAGCGGATAGGAAGTCGTTGCAAGATCGTGCGAGGCCTCCAAGTCGCCGGCATTCTGGCTGCGCGGCACCAGCATCAGGGGGCCGTTGATCGGCATCACTTCGTCGAGGAAGATCGCGATGTTCATCGCGCGCGGCTCGGGCATGCCGTCGTCGCGCTTCCAGGTGCCATAGTCCTGGTGCCACTGCCAGACGTCGCCGGTGAAGGCCGATTTCGCGTTGATCTTGAACTGGTGCATGTAGACGGGCTCGCCGAACACCTGCTCGACCGGCTCGATCATGCGCGGATGCGCGCCGAGCGCACCGAAAGCCTCGTTGTAGAGATGCGCGGCAAAGGCCGTGCGCGGCGCGCCGCTCTTCTCGCGCCAGACCTCGGGCCGGTCCGTGTCGTAGATGCCGACGGCCTCGTGCGCGAGGAAATCGACCTCCTCTTGGGCAAACAGCTCGGGGAGGAAAAGCCAGCCCTCGCGATGGAAGAACTCCAGTTGTTCCTGGCTCAATTTCATGGGTCGCATCCTCCTTTGGTTGTTTGGTTTTGTCATTCCGGGGCGCGACGAAGCCGCGAGCCCGGAATCCATTTCTCCACAGTCTCTGCCGCTCGATGGATTCCGGGCTCGATGCTGCGCGTCGCCCCGGAATGACGGCGGTAGTTGTTACGCTGCCGCCTCTTCCGTCGCCCTCAGTCTCTCCTCGGTCAGTCGCCCTGCCGTCTGCGCATGGGCTAGCGCCGCGCGCTCGGCTGCCTTTGCTTCACCCGCGAGAACGTGTCCGGCAATCGTCGCGTGCTCCGCCCAGGCGCTGTCGCGATAGTCGAGCTCGGACAGCACCGTCGCCATCGAGCGGCGCATATGCGGCCATTGCGGCGCGATCGTCTCCTCGATCACGGGATTGCCAGCGAGGTGATAGATCGCGCAATGAAACTCGACGTCGAGCACGATCAGCTCGTTCAACGACGTCTTGCGAGTGATGGCGTGTCCGGCCCGCAGCGCGGCTGCGAGCCGTTCGCGTCCCGCGGCATCGCGCGCGATCCGTTCGGCAGCGAGCCGCGCCGCCAGCGCATCGATGGCGCTGCGCACCTCGTAAAGCTGGCGAATGCGGGTGGGATCGAGCTGAGTGACTTCGAATCCGCGCCGGCCGCTTTCGGCGACGAGACCTTGCCGATGCAACAGATGCAGCGCATGCGACACCGGCTGGCGCGACACGCCGAGCTTGTCCGCCAGTTCGTTCTGCCGGATGCGTTGACCAGGCTGCAAGGTGCGATCCGTGATCGCCTCCAGGACGCGCGCATAGACCTGGTCGATTAGATTGGGCAGTGGGTCGAGCGGGATCACGCCGGCGGCTCCTTACGGAATACGGAATTCCGTATGCGAAGTTACTGCGAGAGGGCGGAAGCGTCAAGCGATGGAGTAAGGGGTTGTATGTGCTTGAATTTTCGTCCTGGGCGCGCTTGCCCCGGCCATCCACGGGTCCCAACCGCGGCTCTTCGTGGATGCCCGGGTTAAGCCCGGGCATGACGAACCGGCGACGACTTTCCCGATTGCGAACGCCGGCGCGTCCTACTTCTTCTTGCCCTGCTCGATCAGCATCCGCGTCATCAGATAAAGCCGCGGTACGATCGAATTGGTGTCGATGTACTCGTCGCGGGCGTGATAGCCGAAGCCGGCAAGGCCAAAGCTTTCGACCACGACGGCCTTGCCGCTGCGGTTGGCATAACCGGCATCGGTCGCGCCTCCCGTCATTTCGGCGATGTCGAGCTTGCGACCGATCTCGGCATAGATCGCCTGTCCCTCCTGTGCGAGTGCGCGGCCGCGCTCGCCGGCGACGAAGGGCGGACGTCCGGGCACGATCGTCACCGTTGTCTCGGTGTCGGGCACGAGCTTGTTCTTGACCTTCTCGTCGAGCGCGGCCTGGAGCTTGGCAACGCCGTCGGAAACGGTGAGGCGGATATCGGCGCCGGCCTCGGCATCTTCCGGAATCTGGTTACGCACGGTGCCGGCCTTCGACGTCGTCCAGTTGAGCTGCGTGCCCGGGATGGATTTTGCGACATCCTGGGTTTGCAGCAGCTGGTGCGAAAGCTCGATCAGCGCGTTGCGGCCGCGTTCCGGCGCCGCGCCGGCATGCGCGGCGCGTCCCTTCACTCTCATCGTTCCAGTCGCGGTGCCGCTCGCACCCAGCAGCAGAGAATCGTTCCGCGCCGGCGGCGAGGCGGCCGTCGGCTCACAGGACAGCACCACGTCATGCTGATCGGCGAGTTGCGAAATGAACTCACCCGAGCCGATCGAGCCGACCTCCTCGTCCGGATTGAGGGAGACCGTGAGCGTGGCGTAGTCGTGCCAGCCTGTGTCTTTCAGGATCTTGAGCGCGTGCAGGATCACGGCGAGGCCGCCCTTGTCGTCGGCAATGCCGGGTCCGAAGATCTTGGTGCCATCGACATGGTACGGCTCGCTCGCGAGAATGCCGCGCTGATAGACCGTATCCATATGCCCGATCAGCATCAGCTTGCGCGTGCCCGTGCCCTCGAAGGTGCCGACGACGATATCGGCGCCGGCGCCCGCGGTCGTCTTCTGCCGTCGCGTCGCGGCGCCCAGCGCTTTCAGGCGCGCCTCCGTGAAGTCGGCCATCTTGGCGAGGCCCTCGACGTCGCTGCTGCCGCTCTCGATCATCACCATGTCGTGCAGCGTCTCGATCAGCGGCGCCTTCTCCTGCTCGGCCGCGGCCTTCAGCTTCTCGTCGGCGGCTGCACGAGCCGTGGCGTTGGCGCTCACAAACCCGAGCAGGGACAGGGCGAGGAGGGGAACGAGGCGGAATTTCATCAAGCTGTCCTTTCGCGTCTCGAGCGCCGGCACCGCGCGCGGTTGCTCGTCAGCTTAGCATCGCTGCCGCGCCGACTCCAAGATGCGTGGCGCGTTACTGCTCCAGCACCTCCACGTCCAACGCGTCGATCGCTTCAGGATTGGCGATCGCCTCGATCCCGGCGATCCTGTCGCCCTCGAAAGCGACGCGCAGCGCGATCCGCAGATGCCCGCCGAGGATGACGGCAACACCCATTTTGCCGTCGACGAGTGCGGTCCGTGCAGCCTGGGCGCGTCCCTTGAACGTCTCGGCCACGGCAGGGGCGCCGCGGATCTCGGGCAGCGAACCGAGCCGCACGGCGGCCTGATCGGCGCGCACGACGACGTCGGGATCGAGCACGGCGAGCAGGCCTTCGAAATTGCCTTCACGGGAGGCGGCGAGGAAAGCGTCGACGATTTTCCGCTGCCGGGAAAAATCCGCATCCGGCACCGGCGCGCCCTGCACGCGGCGGCGTGCGCGGCTTGCAAGCTGTCGCGACGCCTCGACCGAACGCCCGACGATCGGCGCGATCTCCTCGAAGGGAACGGCGAACATGTCATGCAGCACGAAAGCGAGCCGCTCTGACGGTTGCAGCGTCTCCAGCACCACGAGGAGCGCGGCGCCGACGGAATCGGCCATCTCGGCCTCGCGCTCACGCGCATTGTCGATCGGCTCCGGCACATCCGGGCCCATCGGATCCTCGCGGCGCGATTTGTGTGTGCGGAGCATGTCGAGGCAGATGCGCGCAACCACGGTGGTCAGCCAGCCCCGCATATTCGCGACATCCGAGGTGTCGCTGCGGCTGAGCCGCAACCAGGTCTCTTGCACGGCGTCATCGACCTCGCCGCGCGAGCCCAGCATCCGATAAGCGACGCTGCGCAAATGGTCCCGATTGGCCTCGAATTGCCGGGCCAAGAAATTTTCAGTCATCGGTCACATTCCCTGGTCGTGGTCCGTCACGCCTATGACGAGACAAATCCGGCCGATGTGACCGGATCCGTCGAAATTCCTCTCGCCGGCGCTCCCGGCTTTGAAACGGAGACACGACATGATGCACGCACGTATGAATCATCCGGTGAAGGTCCTGCCTGAGGCCATGAAGGCGATGCAGGCGCTGAACGAGGTGAACAAGCAGGGACTGCCGGAAAAGCTCCTGGAACTCGTGCACCTGCGCGCCAGCCAGATCAATGGCTGCAGCGTTTGTGTCGACATGCATCCCAAGCTCGCCCGCAAGGCCGGCGAAACCGATGAGCGGCTGTTCGCTGTCTCTGCCTGGCGCGACACGCCCTATTTCACGGATGCAGAACGCGCCGCACTCGCGCTCACTGAGGCGGTCACGCGTCTTGCGGATCGCGCAGATCCCGTTCCAGACGCGATCTGGAACGAGGCCGCCAAGCATTTCGACGAGCGCGAGCTTGCGACCCTGATCCTCTCGATCGCGACGATCAATGTCTGGAACCGTCTGAACGCGACGATCAAGATGCCGGTCGGCGTGTGGAAGGTCGCGTGAGGCAGGAACCGCTCTTCCTTCTCCCCTTGGCAAGGGGAGCGGGGAAAGCACCTACCCCGCCAAAAACTCGCTCACCACCGCGCCATATTCCTGCGGAGCCTGCTCGAACATCCAGTGGCCGGCATTCGCAATCACCGCCGTCTTCGCGCCGGCGATGTGCTCGGCCAGCACGCGCCAGATCAGCGACAGGCTCCCTGTCGTCGCGCCGCCGCCGATCAGCAGCGTCGGCGTCTTGATCGCCTGCGCATCGGCCAGCGTGTAGGGTTTGCGCTGCTCGTTGATCTGGCCGAGGAAGGTGACGACGTTGTCGCGCAATTGCTGCTTTGCGATCGCCGGCACCCGCCGCCAGGTGCCGTCGCCCTCGATGCCCTCATAGAAATTCTGTAGCGCGCCTTCGATGTCGCCGGCATGGATCATCTCGACCGAGCGCGCCGTGCGCGCGGCGAGCGGCGGATGCGCAGGCGTGCCTGCCGGGACCGGCAGGCTTGCGTCGAGATCGCCGCCGGGCTCGGCGAGTACGAGCTTGCGCAACAGGTCGGGCCGCGCCTGCGCCACGCGAAACGCGATGTGCCCGCCACGCGAATGTCCCATCAGGCCGACCGGGGTGCGCCCTATGCACTCGATGAAGCCGATGACATCGGCGACATGCCGGGCCATCTTGTAGTCCTCGCCGGCGCCGTTCCAGCGCTCGGGAAAGAAATGCCGCAGGCTGACTGCGATCACGCGATGCTTTTTCGAGAGCGGGCCGAGCACCGAATACCAGGTCCGGAAATCGCCGAGCGTGCCGTGCACGCAGACCAGCGGCGGGCCTTCTCCGACTTCGAGATAGGCCATGTCGTATCCGTTGACGTGAACAGTCTGCATGATCAGCCCGCCAGAAAATCCAGGACGATATCGGAGTATTTTTGAGGCGCCTGCTCGAACATCGGATGGGTCGTGTTCTCGATGATCGCCGTCCTGGAGTAGGGGACATGCGCAGCGAGTGCGTGCAGCACTTTTGGCAGCAGGCCCTTGGTCCGGGCACCGAGGATGAACAGCGTCGGCATCAGAATTGATTCCGCATCGGCCTTCGAAAATGGTGGGCGATTGTCCCTGACCTGGCCGATCAGCGTATAGGCATTGTCGCGCAGATTCTGCTTCACCGCCGCCGGCAGCCGCTGCCAGGTGCCTGCTCCCTCCAGCGTATCCACGAACACGGCGAGACCGCCGTCGACGTCGCCGGCGGCGATCTTCTCCGCAGAGGCGGTGAAACGCGCCAGCAGCGGCGAGGGGCCGTCCTTGTAGTCGGGATCAAGGCTAGCATCGAGCTCGCCGCCGGGCTCGGCGAGGATCAGCCGGCGCAGCAGATCCGGCCGTGCCTGCGCCACGCGAAAGCAGATGTGCCCGCCGCGCGAATGGCCCATCAGGTCGACCGGACCGCTATCGAGCTTCTCGATGAAGGCGATGACGTCATCGACGTGCTGCGCAATGGAATAGGTGTCGCCGACACCGTCCCATTGCACAGGAAAGAAGTGCCGCAGGCTGACACAGATCAGCCGGTGGCGCTGCGACAGCGGTCCGATCACGGAGCCCCAGACCCGGAAATCGTTGAGCGAGCCGTGCACGCAGACCAGCGGCGGTCCCGCCGTGGCTTCGCCCACGTCGAGATAGGGCATGTCATATCCGTTGACGTGAAGGCTCTGCATGGATGCTCTCGGAGGGGGCGGGAACTCCTGTGCAAGATTCCCGGAAACCGGGTGGATCGCAACTATTTCCAAGCCTAGATTGCGCAGGAAGATCACAAGTGGGGGCCTGCGAATAGCCCAGGAACCTAGTCATGACCGACCAGCATTTCGTCCTGTTCGAGACCAAAATCGGCCTGTGTGCCATCGCCTGGGGCCCGCGCGGCATCAACGGCGTGCAACTGCCGATGGGCGACGAGGACAAGATCCGCACCCGCATCCACCAGCGCCATGCTGAGGCCAGCGAGGCTGAACCGACGGCCGAGGTGCAGCATGCGATCGACCGCATCGTCAAGCTGCTCGATGGCGAGCCGGATGACCTCACCGACATTCCGCTCGATCTCGACGGCGTTCCCGACTTCAATCGCGGTGTCTACGAGATCGCCCGCACCATCCCGCCCGGCAAGACCACGACCTACGGTGATATCGCGAAACGCCTGGGCGGCGTGGAGCTGTCGCGCGATGTCGCCCAGGCGCTCGGCCGCAACCCCTGTCCGATCGTCGTGCCCTGCCACCGCGTGCTGGCCGCCGGCAACAAGCCCGGCGGCTTCTCCGCCAATGGCGGCGTGGTGACGAAGCTGAAAATGCTCGAGATCGAAGGCGCGCTGGTCAACCACACGCCGAGCTTGTTTGATTGACCTCTCTGACCCTCCCCTGGAGGGGGAGGGTCGATCGCGCGAAGCGCGAGCGGGGTGGGGTGATCTCTCAACCCGGGCAGCGTTCGACGTGGAGGGACCGTCACCCCACCCCGCTACGCATTCCGCTTCGCTCCATGCATAGCGACCCTCCCCTCCAGGGGAGGGTAAGCGCTCACACCGCCGCGCAGACGAAGGCGTTGCCCTTGCGTCGGATCTTGCCACTGGATGGCGAGGGGAAATGCGCCGTACAGCACAGCGTATCGGTGTCGCAGTAGCGCTCCAGGAAGCTGCGGCGCGTCTTTGCCGCCTGCGCCGGGTCGACGTCGAACTTGATCGACAGCTCCGGATAGAGCGTCTGCAGCGGCGAGTGCATGAGATCGCCGGAGAACACGGCGTCGTCCTTGCCGCGGCCGAAGGTGAAGGCGACGTGGCCGGGCGTGTGACCCGGTGTCGGCAGGATACGAACGTGATCGCCGATCTGATGGTCGTTGCCGACCAGCTCATGGCGTTTGGCTTCGACCACCGGCAGCACGCTGTCGACGAAAGGCGGCACCTCTGCCTTCGCGTTCTGCTCGGACCAGTAGTCGAACTCCTGCTGGGCGAACAGATAGCGGGCCTTGGGGAAGGTCGGCACCCAGCGGCCGTTCTCGAGCCGCGTATTCCAGCCGACGTGGTCGACATGCAGATGCGTGCACATCACGAAGTCGATGTCATCGACCGAGACACCGGCGGCACCGAGCGCGCGCAGGTAGGTGTCGTCGGTCTTCATATGCCAGTTCTGGCGATTGGGCCGAGGCTTGTCGTTGCCGATGCAGCTATCGATCAGGATGGTGTGATGCGGCGTCTTCACCACATAGGACTGGAAGCACAGCATCAGCACATCGTTGTCGTCGAGCGCTTTCGCCTGCTTCATCCAGGCGCGGTTCTCTGCCAGCACCTCCGGTGTCAGCGCGGGCAAGAACTCCAGCGCCGGGAAGAAGGGGGCTTCCTGCTCGATGACGCGATGGATGGTGAGATCGCCGACCGAAAATTTGAGGCTCATGCTAGCTTCTCCTGTATCAATGCGCGTCGCGCACGGATGGAATGACGATATTGGAAAGGATGTCGATCGCGGCCACACCTTCCTTCGGCTGACCGTACTGCGCAGCAGTGGTCATCATGACGAGATCAAGCTCAGGCACGATGAAGATGCGTTGGCCTCCCCAGCCGAAGGCGCCGACCCAGTTGATTTCCTTGCCGTCTGTGAGCGAGCGACCCATCCACCATTGATAGCCGTAGAACAGCGTACTGCCAAAATAGCCGATGGCCTGGAAGTGCGGCGCGATCGATTGTGCGATCCACTCTGCCGAAACGATCTGCTGGCCGTTCCATTGCCCGTGATTGAGCACGAGCTGGCCGACCTTCGCCGCATCGCGCGGCCGTAGGCGCAGGCCGGCGGCCGCTGCGACCTTGCCGTTCTTCGGATAGGCCTTCCACTCGAAATCAGTGACGCCAAGCGGCTGGAACAGCACTTCGCGTGCGAACGCCTCCAGCGGTTTTCCTGAGACGCGCTCAAGGATGTTGCCGAGCAGATCTGTCCCGCCGCCATTGTAAGCCCACAGCGTATCCGGCAGCCCGGCGACAGGTCGTGACAGCACATAGCCGATCGGATCCGGCTCGAAGCCGAGATGCGGCTCGTCATTCTTCGGATCGGTCCAGGCCCGCGCCTCGTCCCACTTCATCCCCGAGGACATCGTGAGCAGATGGCGTAGCGTGATGGCGTCCCACCCGGCCTGCTTCACGGCCTGGTAGTCGGGAAAAAATTTCAGCACGGGCTCATCGGCGCTGGCGATCAGCTTGCGGTCGATCGCGATGCCAACCAGCAGCGACGTTACGCTCTTCGACGCCGAGCGCATGTCGTGCTTCGTCGTCGCGGTGAATTCGTGCTGGCCTTCCGGCTGTCCCCAGGGCTGGTCGTAGCCGGGAAAATATTGCTCGAAGACGAGCTTGCCGTGGCGCGCGACGACGACCGAATGGACTGCGGTCGCCCGCTGCTCGAGCCGCGCGGCGATGCCGCAGAGCTGCGCGCCATCCATGCCGACGCTGTCGGGAGACGCGGTCGTCCAGCCATCGTCGATCGATGACGGCGATCCGCAGGCGAGGTTGCGTTGTCCAGGCGCCATGCTCTCGGCCCGCACAGTGGTGGCGGTGGCGGTCAACGCGAGCACAAGGCTCGCGCCGAGAATTGTGAGGCGGGGAAAATGGTCGCGCATCGTCATTCGCCCCGCATCTCTTGCTACGCCGGCGGCGGCACCGAGATATTCACGGAGGGCCGCTCCAGCATCTTCTGATGGAAAGCGTCGAGTTTCGGATAGGCCTTGCGCCAGCCGCAATCGGGGAAGCGGAAGTCGGCATAGCCGAGTACGCAAACGAGGCCGATCTGCGAGATGTCGAACGGACCGTTCAGGACCTCGGAGCGGTTCTCGAATCGAGCCATGCCGGTCCAGGCGCGGTTCCAGTGGTCGTCCGACCAGGCCTGCCATTGCAGGCCCTGGGGCCGTACCATCCTCTCATAGCGGCACAGCAGCATGGAATCGAGCATGCCGTTGATCAGCGAATGATCGGTCTTGGCCGACCAGCGGCGCGGGCCGTAATCCGGGATCAGATTGCCGCCGGCGAGCTCGTTGAGATATTCGACGATGACGTAGGAATCGAGGATCACTTCGCCATTGTCTGATATCAGCACCGGCAGCTTCTTCAGCGGCGTGATGCGCGAATAGTCCTCGTTCGCCTGGCCCGGCGCGACCGTTGCGGGCACGAACTCGATCTTGTCGACGAGCCCGAGCTCGATCGCGGCGATGCGCACTTTTCGGGCGAAGGGCGAGGCGGGGGAGAAGGTGAGCTTCATGCGGACGATTCCCTGTATCAAAATTCTTTGAACACTCTCTCCGCCGTCATGGCCGGGCTTGACCCGGCCATCCACGCGTTTCCGCGCGGCGAGACTGTGAGACGTGGATGCCCGGGACAAGCCCGGGCATGACGATTGTTGATCTGGTGTTCGCCGCTGCCTACGCCGCGACGATCTCCTGGCGCTGCTCGCCGAGGCCTTCGATGCCGAGCGCGACGACGTCGCCGACATTGAGGTAGGTCGGCGGCTTCATGCCCATGCCGACGCCGGGCGGCGTGCCGGTCGTGATGATGTCGCCGGGCAGCAGCGTCATGAACTGCGAGACGTAGGAGACGCACTTGGCCATGGTGAAGATCATGGTCGCGGTCGAGCCGGTCTGGCGGCGCTGGCCGTTGACGTCGAGCCACATCGAGAGGTTCTGCACGTCCTTGATCTCGTCCTTGGCGGCGAGCCACGGTCCGAGCGGACCGAACGTGTCATGCGACTTGCCCTTGGTCCACTGACCCAGGCGCTCGGTCTGGAAGTTGCGCTCGGAGACGTCGTTGCAGACGCAATAGCCGGCGACATAGTTCAGCGCATCGGCCTCAGAGACGTATTTCGCTCGGGTGCCGATGATGGCGGCAATTTCGACTTCCCAGTCGAGCTTGGTGGAGCCGCGCGGCTTCTCGACCGGATCGTTCGGACCGGAAAGGGCGGTGTTGGCCTTCATGAAGATGATCGGCTCGGTCGGAATCGCCGCTCCGGTCTCCTTGGCGTGATCGCTGTAGTTGAGGCCGATCGCGACGAATTTCGAGATCCCGGTGACGGGGGCGCCAAACCGCGGCTTGCCTGAGACCGCCGGCAGCGAAGCGGGATCGAGCGCTGCAAGCTTCTTCAGGGACTCCGGCGAATAGGCCTCACCGGTCAGGTCCTTCAGATGGGCCGAGAGGTCGCGCAGCTCGCCGGATTTGTCGATCAGCCCGGGCTTTTCTGCACCTTTTTCACCATAACGAACAAGCTTCATTCTCGTCTCTCCCTGGATGGACTGGTCGGTTAAAAAGCTTCATGGAGCAGGGCGGCGGGAATTTCAACCGCCTACGGGCCGGTGCATTGCAGCCCTCTCAATTCGCTGGGTTCGGTGGCCAAGGCCTCGTGCCCCGGACGCTGCGCAGCACGCAGTGATGCGCTGCTGAGCCGGGGCCCAGGTCGTGGCATTCTGGGTCCGGGCTCTGCGCAGCAGCGTTTCACGCTGCAGCGCGTCCGTGACACCAGAGCTCACCCCAGCGCCACGAACCTGAACGCGTCCCCATCGCGCTTGATGCGTCCGCCGGAAAAATGCCCGCCGATCACCAGCGTCGGGGTATCGGCAAAGCGCGAGAACAATTCGCGCCGTGTCCTGGCTGATTGCTGCGGGTCGGAATCCACCGTCGAGCACCAGTCGAGATGCGCCATCTGGCAGGGGTGGTGGGCGGCATCGCCCGCGAGCAGCGCCTGCTCGCCGCCGGAGCGGATCAGGACACTCATGTGTCCCGGGCTGTGGCCGGGGGTCGGGATCATCCGGATCTCCTCGCACAGCCGGTGGTCGCTCGGGATCATCTCGGCGAGGCCGGCGTCCACGATCGGCTTCACGGAATCGTTGAACACGGCCGCCTTGTCCGGTTCGGTCGAGTGGTCGCGCCAATAATCGTATTCCGTCTTGCCAAACACGTAGCGGGCTTTTGGGAAGCTGGGCACCCATTGGCCGCCAACGAGCTTCGTGTTCCAGCCGACATGATCGACATGGAGATGCGTGCACAGCACCGTGTCGATGGTGTCGGGCGCAAAGCCCGCCGCCGTCATCATCTCGGGAAATGGCGTGTTGCGGTTGTTCCAGGTTGGGACGTTGCGGCCCTGCTTGTCGTTGCCGAGGCCGGTGTCCACCACGATGCGGCGCGACGGCGTCTCTACCACCAGCGAATGGATGGACATTTTCAGCCGGCCCTCCTGGGTGGCGAAATGCGGGATCAGCCAAGGCAGCTTCCGGATTTCCTCATTGCTCGCCAGCGGCAGGATGAAGCGCGTCGAGCCGACCGTCTCCATTTCCACGAATTTGGTGATCCTGACCTGGCCTACCGTCCACTGCATCGCCCGCGTCCTCTTGTTCTGGTTGCGGCGGACATTGCGGGTTTCCGACAGCCGCGGCAATGGATCAACCGGCACGATGCGGCGTTATCGGGGGAACTTGAGGAGGGAGCGATGCCGGAGCTAGCGATTTCCGCCGAGAAAGTCGCCTTCTTGATCGAGAAGGCGCGCGAGTACGACGTCAAAGAGACGGACTCCGATCCGGACTCCGGATCAAATCCGACCGATGACGATGCGATCGACGTGCTGCAGGACAATGGCTCCGATCCGGTCGGCCGCGAGATCACGAGCTTCATTGCCGCCCTGAACGAGGACGAGCAGATCGATCTCGTCGCCTTGATGTGGCTCGGGCGTGGCGATGGTGGAGCGGACGATTGGGAGGACTTGTGTGCCCGTGCCATCGAGGCTCGCACCGAGTATCGAAATCCCCGACGGGAAACCGCGCACTATCTCTTGGGTGAGCCGATGCTGGGCGACCTGCTCGCCGATGGCCTCGACGCGTTCGGCGTCGACTGGACCGACGAGCGCCCGAGCGCGGACTCGTCCGGCTTCAGCGAACGCGACGAGGACGAGTCGACGAAGCGGCGGTGAGTGATGTTCCTTCTCCCCTTGTGGGAGAAGGTGGCGCGAAGCGCCGGATGAGGGGTCTCTATCCCTGAGCTCACTGCGAGAGGTCACTTGCTGAGAGAGACCCCTCACCCGTCTCGCCGCTGCGCGGCGAGCCACCCTCTCCCACAAGGGGAGAGGGCAAAGAGGACCTACAGCGTCCCGGGAAATGCTCCGCCGTCGAGCAGAATGTTCTGCCCGGTGATGAAGCCGGCCTTGGCGCCGCACAGGAAGGCGCAGGCATAGCCGAACTCGTCGGGATCGCCGAAACGGCCGGCGGGATTGAGTTTTGCGCGCTCGGCCAGAAGCTGCTCCGGCGTGATGCCGCGCTTGTCGGCTTCGGCCTTCGCCGTGCCGCGCAGGCGATCGGTCTCGAACGGACCCGGCAGCAGGGCATTGATGGTGACGTTGTTGATCACCGTCTTGCGCGACAGGCCGGCGACGAAGCCGGTGAGGCCGGCGCGCGCGCCGTTGGAGAGCCCCAGGATCTCGATCGGCGCCTTCACAGCGGCCGAGGTGATGTTGACGATGCGGCCGAACTTGCGCGCCATCATGCCGTCGACCGTCGCCTTGATCAGCTCGATTGGCGTGAGCATGTTGGCGTCGATCGCCTTGATCCAGTCGTCGCGCGTCCAGTTGCGGAAATCGCCGGGCGGCGGGCCGCCGGCATTGTTGACTAGGATGTCCGGATCGGGACAGGCCTTCAGCACGGCCTCGCGGCCCGCCGGCGTCGTGATGTCGCCGACGATCTCGGTGACCGTCACGGCCGGGTGGGCCTTCCGGATCTCCTCGGCCGTTGCCTTCAGCGCCTCCGCACCGCGCGCGGTCAGGGTGACATGCACGCCCTCATTGGCGAGCGCCATGGCGCAGGCGCGACCGAGGCCCTTGCTGGATGCGCAGACGATGGCACGGCGATCCTTGATCCCAAGATCCACTGTTCACTCCTGTGATGTCTGGTGGTTTTGATGCGGTACTGTAGCCAAGGTTGGAGGCTCTGGTAAGCCCCGCGCTTTGCGTCGGCGGAAATCATGGGTCACAATGCGCGCATATCACCTCGCCGGGGAATACTGACATGTCCGATCCGTTCGACGTCGCCCACGAGACCATTCTGATCACCGGCGCCAGCCAGGGGTTGGGGCGCCAGTTCGCGCGCGTGCTGGCCGCGCACGGCGCCGCCGTCGTGCTCGCCGCGCGCCAGACGGACAAGCTTCGCGCGCTCGAAGCGGAGATTCGCGGCAAGGGCGGCCGGGCCGCGGCGATCGCGCTCGATGTCACCGATACCGCGTCGATCGCCAACTCGGTCGATGCCGCGGAGGCGGCGCTTGGTCCCATCACCGTGCTGATCAACAATGCGGGGATCGCGATCGAGAAGCTTGCGACCGAGCAGACGGAAGCAGACTGGGACGCCGTGGTTGGCGCCAATCTCAAGGGCGCCTATTTCCTTGGCACCGAGCTGGCGCGACGAATGATCGCACGCAAGCAGTCAGGCAATATCGTCAACATCGCCTCCGTGCTGGCTACAGGCGTGTTGAAGGCGGTCTCGCCTTACGCGATCTCCAAGGCCGGCATGATCCAGGCGACCAAGGCGATGGCGCTGGAGCTTGCCGGCAACAACATCCGCGTCAACGCGCTGGCGCCCGGTTATATCGACACCGAGATGAACCACGATTTCTGGTCGACGCCGGCAGGCGAGCGCCTGGCCAAGCGAATCCCGCAGCGCCGTGTCGGCGCCGAGTCCGATCTCGACGGCGCGATCCTGCTGCTGGCCTCACAAGCGTCGCGTTACATGACGGGGAGCGTGGTGACCGTGGATGGCGGGTTCCTGTTGAGTTGAACTCCGCGATTGCGGACCGGCAAGTTTTGCTCAGACGTCGTCCCGGATCTGCGCTCGGCTTCGCTGCGCTTGTCCGGGACGACACCGAGTTTAACTCGCCCCCATCTCCGCCCTGATCATATCCGCCGCCTTCTCGCCGATCATGATGGTCGGCGCGTTGGTGTTGCCGCCGATCAGGGTCGGCATGATCGAGGCATCGACGACGCGCAGGGCCTCGAGGCCATGCACCCTGAGCTTCGGATCGACCACGGCGAGCGGATCGGTGCCCATCTTGCAGGTGCCGACCGGGTGATAGACGGTGTCGACGCGCTCGCGCAGGATGGCGCGGATGTCGTCGTCGGTTTTCACATTGGACGTGAACATGTCCTTTTTCTGCAAAGCGCGCAGCGACGGCGTCTCCATCAGCCGCCGCGTGGTCTTGAAGCCCGCGACCATCGTTTCCAGATCCGCGGCCTCGCCCAAGAAGTTCGGATCGATCAGCGGGGCCTGCGCGGGATCGGCATTCTTCAGCGCTACGCTGCCGCGGCTCTTCGGTCGCAACAGGCAGACGTGACACGAGAAACCTGCCTCCTTGTGGCGCTTGCGGCCGTGGTCGTCGAGCATCGCAATGACGAAGTGCAACTGGATGTCGGGCAGATCGAGATCGGGCTGCGTCTTCAGGAAGCCGCCGCATTCGGCAAAGTTGGTGGTGATCAGACCGCGACGCTCGCGGCGGTATTGCTGGATAGCCCGGAGCAGCGATGGCAATCGGCTGAGCGAACTGTGCACGAAATGCGGATAGTCGGAGGCGTAGACGAAGACGAAATCCGGATGGTCCTGGAGATTGCGTCCGACGCCCGGCAGATGATGCACGACGCCAATGTCGTGCGCGCCCAGAGCCTCGCCGTGGCCTACGCCCGACAGCATCAGGAGCTGTGGTGACTGAAAGGCGCCCGAGGCGATGATCACCTCGCGTCGGGCGCGCAGCTGCTTCCTCTGCTTGCCTTGCACATATTCGATGCCGACTGCGCGCCTGCCTTCGAACAGGATCCTCGTCGCCTGCGCCCCCGTCTCGACGCGCAGATTTGAGCGCGTTCCGATATGCGGATTCACATAGGCGCGCGCCGCGCTCCAACGCTCGCCATTGTGCTGTGTCACCTGGTAGCTGCCGAGTCCTTCGTGGTCCTCGGCATTGAAGTCTTCGCGCACGCGGAACTGCGCCTCGCGCGCGGCCTGCAGGAAGACGTCATGGATCGGATTGTCGGAGCGCAGCTTGTTGACATGCAGGGGGCCGCCCTTGCCGTGATACTCGCCGTCGAAATCGGCATTGTTCTCCGCGCGCTTGAAATAGGGCAGCACGTCGGCATACGACCAGCCGGTATTGCCGAGCGAGGCCCAGTGGTCATAGTCCCACTTGTTGCCGCGGATGTAGACCATGGCGTTGATCGCCGAGGAGCCGCCTAACCCCTTGCCGCGCGGCTGATAGCCGATGCGACCGTTCAACCCCTTCTGCGGCACAGTGTCGAACGCCCAGTTGGCCGCGCTGTATGGCAGCGCGAGCCCGAAGGGCGTGGTGATCCGCCAACTGTCGTTCCTGCCGCCGGCATCGAGCAGCGCGACCGAGGTCTGCGCATCCTCCGACAGCCGTCCCGCCACCGCGCAGCCGCCCGAGCCCGCGCCCACGACGACGAAATCGAATGTGTCAGCCATTGTTGTTCCCCCTGCAGTTCTTTTTTCGTCATTCCGGGGCGCGCGTAGCGCGAGCCCGGAATCCATTCATCTGCATTACGTGCTGCGAGATGGATTACGGGCTCGCCTCTTCGAGGCGCCCCGGAATGACATCCTTGAGACGATCTACGACAGGAACCGCATCATACAGCCCGATTCGCCGTGACTGGCGCCGCTGCCGGGGGCGCCCATCGGCTGGTTGACATGGCGTTTTCCCGTCATCTTGTGTCCGCAAGCTGGCGCTTTGCGGAACTTATGGCAAGTGCTGGCTTTTTCGGCCCCTCACGGGTGCGTTTTGCCTGTCATAAAGTCGAAAAAAACGTTCCCCCGGGCCTTTCCAAAGGGCCTCGCGGTTGATACATAGCCCTCGCACCCGACGGGCTTTGCCCCGGGTTTGCCTTCCAAGGAAGCCTTTGGGACGCGAAAGCCACGCGACGAGCGCTGGTCCATCGACCGTCCCCGAGATTCCCGAAAAGGCGTGCAAAAGCTTAACGCGGGGTGGAGCAGCCCGGTAGCTCGTCAGGCTCATAACCTGAAGGTCATAGGTTCAAATCCTATCCCCGCAACCAAGTTCGACAAAAACCCCAGCAATCTCGGTAGATTGCTGGGGTTTTGTTTTGGCGTCGGCAGCGTCCCAACATTCAGCCTGCTGCGTCAGGCGGTGAGACCCGCTCTGGTGCCCCTGGCCGGATCGAGCCGCGCAAGTCCACAAATTCCGTCGTCAGTGCTGTGGACGGAATAGTCGAGGCGCGCCGGCGCGCCTGGCGGTTTCGGAGGGGCAAGTGCCATATTCCCTGCGATACTGGGCCGCGAAGCGTCCCATATGCGTGAACCCCCATTTCAGGGCGACCTCGCTGACCGGCAACATGTTCTCGGGTGACGACAGCTCGGCATGAACCGCCTCGAGTCTGACGCGCCGCAGGTAATAGGCCGGCGATATTTCATAGTGCTTGCGGAAGCCGAGCCGGAGTGTGCGACTGCTGACGCCGACCGCGCGTGCGATGTCGGTCATGGTCATGGGCAGGTGAAGATTGGCGCGCATGTAGTCGACTGCCTGCCTGATATGTTGTGCCGCCGGAGCTCGGTTGTGCGTCAGAAGCCTGTCGGAGAGACGGTGCGGCAGCTCCTCGAGGATCAATCTAAGAGCGGCTTCGCTTAGCAGCGCCATCGCCTTGGGCGAACGCAAGAGCAGCTGTTCGTCGCGCATGCCGTTGGCCAGGGCGCAGCCAACTGACTGCAAGATCTGTCCGATGCTTGTCGAAAGATCGATCGTTGGTATGAGTTCCAGGCTCGTCAGCGGCACGCCCTCGAACAGATCGGTGAGGAGGCTTGCGACGAGACTAGCCTCGAACTGTAGTACCCCGCCGGCGAAGTTTCCATCGAGCGCGTGCACGGTCCGTCGCGTCAGGGTCGGTTGGGCATAGAGGGCCGCGCGCAGAGGGGTCTGCTCGTATGTCTTCGAACCGATTGCCATCTCGCCGGCTCCGGCACTGAGAAAGCCGAGATTGACGTTCTCGATGCCGCTGTCAGCGCCGTACGACCAGCCGCTGGAATACTCCGCCCGGATCACGCTCACGCCCCAACCCGCCGCGAAATCAGTTCGCCACCGAAAGCCGGCACGCGGATTCGGCGGGGTGATTTTCAGGGGCAGCAGACGCGGTTGGTAGTAAGTGAGGAGATCCTCGAAGTTCGAACCAGAGACGATCGGCGTTTCGCGGAATGGATCCTTTAGCAACGTGTTTCCTATCGAAGAGACAATTCCGGCGTGCACAGCAACACGAGTGGACTTCAAGATTCAAGTCCTCACCGCGTCCCGGGGCATTATCCCGTCCCAATTCGCGCAAATTTCGCCAGACGAGTCTTCGCGGAATGATGTTTACCGATTGCGAATCGGCGGCGCAGGACGTCGCGCATTTGAGTCGTCATCATATCCGTTTTCGGCTGGACGATATCCGTATTCGGCATTCAGATGTTCGAAGCGCCGGCGAGTGCGCGCGATGAGGGCGCCGACGAGCCCGCGAAAATACGAGGTCGATGAAGCGTGCACCAAGTGACTGAGCATGTTCGTCGTCCTCTTTCGGCAAAGCCTGTCCGCCAACGGCAGCCGGGAAGCGGTGTGTAAGCTTTGATTTAGTTTCGACCCTTCTTACTCAAATCCATCTTCGGGGCTGTGATCCAGCACGGATCTTCCGTCGATCACGCGTACCACGATTTCTTGGGGGACCCACAATGCGCACGACAATCGGTTTGAAGCTCGCTCTTTTCTCAGGCCTTAGCATCGCACTCGTCAGTGGGATGGTTGTCAACCAATGGGTCAGCAATCGCAATATCACTGAAGCCGCGGACGCCGTCAGGCGGGAGCAGACGATTTTCGATGGCATCCAGGGCGCCGACAAATCCCTGACTCAAATGCAAATTGGAATACTCAATATTAAACTCGCGGACAGCCCGGAGAAGGTTCAAGCGGCAGCCGCCGCGATCAAATCGGCGGTCGAGTCGGGCCAGGACGGCCTCAGGACCCCGATCAGTATTGCGCTAAAGCCGGACGTGCTGCGGGATATCCAGACGGGCCTCGGCAAGTTCGGCGAGAGCGCGCTGAGAGTGGCCGCCGCGCATAAAGTCGAGCAAGGCGGGAGACAGGTAGATGACGCTCTTCTTACAGCGCATACCAATGAACTCGTAACTGCTCGCGAGCAGGTGCTCAAGGCGACGGAAGCCTCGCTCACCAATGCGCAACATTTTACTAACGAGGCCCGTGCGGCTTCATCGGACGCAATCAGCCGGGCCACGGTCGTCGGGCTGGTTTTCGGCGTTGCTACGGTCCTCACTTTGTTCGGCTCCGCGCTGTTTTCCTGGCTGACGATCGCCCGCCCGATCCGCGCCATCGCGGGGGCGATGCAGGCGATCGCGGGCGGTGCCACCGCCACGACGGTGTCCGGCACACAGCGCACGGATGAGGTGGGTGATATGGCGCGCGCATTCGAAGAGAACGCCGCCCGCATCGCGAGATCGGCGCAAGCCCAGGAACAGGAAGCTCAAGCCGCCGAAGAACGCAGGCAGGCGATATTCGATATCGCCAGCCGCTTCGAGCAGGCAGTCGGCGGGGTAGTCGAGATGGTGTCCTCTGCGGCCGGCGAAATGCAGGTGACTGCCTCGCAGCTGACGTCGTCGGCGCAAGAGACCTCGGTCCAATCGACCTCGGTCTCTGCGGCGGCGAAAGAGACTGCGGCCGGTGTTGACGTCGTTGCCAGCTCCGCCCAGGAATTGGGCGCGTCGGTGCAGGAGATCGCCCGTCAGGTGGAACGCTCTGCCAATATGTCGAGAGCTGCCGTGAGCGAAGCCGAGAACACAGCGGGCCTCGTCTCCGAGTTGACCACGGTTGCGGCCAGCATCGGCGATATCGTGGAGACGATCTCGACACTGGCCGAGCAAACAAACCTGCTTGCACTAAATGCCACGATCGAGGCAGCGCGGGCCGGTGAGGCGGGCCGGGGCTTCGCCGTGGTCGCGTCGGAAGTCAAGCAGCTCGCCAGCCAGACGGCCAAAGCGACTACCGAAATCACCGCGAAGATCGCCGCGATCCAGGCCTCGACCGGCAAGGCGGCTCAGGCGATCGGTGGCATCACTGGTACCATCGGGCAGATCAACGATGCGGCCACTGCCATCGCGTCCGCTGTCGAGCAGCAAACTGCAGCCACCAGGGGTATCGTGGGATCGCTGTCAAAGGCGTCGGCCGGTACCAGCCAAGTGACCGCGAACATTTCCGGTGTGGCTCGGATTGCCGAGGAGACCGGCGCAGGTGCCGCTCAGGTGCTGACCGCCTCGACGGAACTGGCTCGGCAGGCGGAAAGCCTGCGCGTCGAGGTTCGCAACTTCCTCGACTCCGTCCGCGCCGCCTGACCGATGCACAGTCAGAGTCGGCAAGCCGACATCGTGGCAATACCTGTCTTCGATATCAAGGCGACTTCCGGTTGCAGGCAATCTGTGGCAACTTCAAAGAGCTGTCGGCGCATCGCGATGGGTTGCTCAGCAATCTGCGAAATGATGTCGAAAAGGTCCAGCAGTACTGCGCCGAGATCGGGTGGGGCGTGCCGGAAGGGGAGGACGTTCAGCGGCTGATCAGCAGTCTGGATACCCTTTGCGCATTATTGCTGCAAATCGCGGAGAGAATACATCGCTTCGCCGACGATGTCAGTATCAGGACACGACACCATGACGGAGCGCCGTTTCACCGAGACCTGCTTCGTCAAGAAGGCGAGAACCCATGCGATAGGTCTGTGTGTGCAAGTTGAGAAGCAATGCAACACGTTGGTGGAGAGGCAGACGGTTGGAACAGGGTTGAGCGGGCCGCTGCTTAGTGTCTCGATAGGTAACCGGCAGCCTGTTGCGTCAGCCGGTGAGACCCGCTCTGCGTAATCCGTCGAGGAAGTGTTCGCGGTCGGCGGAATCTCTGTACCGGCCGGCTCGCGACTGAACGAGATCGAGCGTGTTCGCGGGCACGGCCTCGCCATTCTCGTTCAGCTCACGAGAGCGTTGCCTCACGAACGCCTCCGCTTCGGACCGCGCCTTGTCGCACCGGCCCATCTGCGCATAGCAGGCCGCAAGCAGTCCGTGTGACCACCGATCGAGGGATCGCGTCTCCATCAATGCTTTGACCGCCCGCTCGTACTCGCGTCCCGAATAGAGCGCGAGCGCGTGATACCAATGGTACAGGTTGGGCGGAAAGGGATTGAGCCGTTTGGCCGTCCCGATCCATGTGAGCGCCTCGCGCCATCGCCCCCAATAGACCAGGATATTGGCGAAAACGGCGGCGACATCGGCGTCGTTTGGATTGAGCGCGAGAGCCCGGCTGAAATGGATCTCTGCCTTGGCGTCCTCATTCCGCAGGAACAACAGCTGGGCGAAGACGCCATGCGACCAGGCATCGCCGTCGTCGATATCGAGCGCGGTTTCAATCTCGGCAAGCGCCTCGTCCAGTGTCGCGGTGGCAGGCGATTCGAGAAACACGTCGCAGACGATGGTCCAGGCTATGTTGACGTGGGCGCGGGCATATTGCGGGTCAAGCGCGACGGCGCGTCGAAAATAGTCCCTGGCCTGCGCCATGTCCTTCACGGTCAACTGACGCCAGCGCTCGTTTCCGAGCAGAACCAGATCATAGGCGGTGATGCTGGAGGTCGGCTTGCGTCTGGCGATCTCGCGGCCGGCATCCTCCAGCCGGCCTGGCAGGGCCGCGACGATCGCCCGGACGATCTCGTCCTGCAGGGTGAAGATGTCTTCGAGGTCGCGGTCGTAGCGCTCGGTCCAGAAACTGTAACCGCTTCCGGCATCGAGAAGCTGGACGGTCACGCGTACCCGGCTGCCGATCTTGCGAACACTTCCTTCGGCCACATAACGGACTCCGAGCTCGCGGCCGACCCGTTTGATCTCGGCCACTTTGCCTCTGTAGGCGAAGCTGGAGTGACGGGCGACGACGAACAGCGACCTGAACCGCGACAGTTCGGCGATGATGTCGCCCGTGATCCCGTCGGAGAAATAATCCTGCGCGGGATCGCCGCTCAGATTTGAAAACGGAAGCACCGCGAGCGACGGCCTGTCGGACACTGCAGGTGCCGGTGCAGGTTCAGGCGACTTGGGCTGGCCGGCTCCGGATTCGGCGGCGACTGGCGGCCCGACATAACGATAGCCCCGGCGCGGCAGCGTCTCGATCCAGGTCGCGCCTCCGTCGACGTCGGCAAATATCCGCCGCAGGGCGGCGATCTGCACCGTCAGGTTGCTCTCCTCGATCGCCAGCCCAGGCCACGCGACCTGCATCAACGCGTCCTTGGAAACCGGCGTCCCGGCTCGCTCGACGAGCAGCCGAAGCAGCGTCACTGCGCGCCGTCCGAGCGCGACCGGCTCGCAACCTCGAAACAGCATCTCGGCCTCTGCGTCGAGGCGGTAGGGACCGAATTCGTGGATCCTCGCCATGGCCTGGAGACTACATTTTTTGCAACTTTTTCGGAACGGTTTCAGGACCTCCGGGAAACGGGCGATCATGCTGCGGTGGCGCCGAAAACTTCGAGGACTGCCCGATGCGTGATCCATCTCATGTGGCGGAGACGGGCGATCTGATCGCTCGTCCCGATCCGGAAGCGATTGCCGGTGCCCCGGACCGGGTTTGCCGCCAGCTCGAGGCCGTCCAGGCGCTGGCCCCGCTGATCGCCAGACAGCGTGACGATTTCGACGGCGGCCGGCGGTTGCCCGATGCGGTTTTCGCGGCGTTGGCCGATGCAGGCCTGTTTCGACTGTGGCTACCCAAAGCGCTCGGCGGGCCCGAGCTGTCTCCCTTCGAGTTCATGCGCGTGGTCGAGGCCGCCTCGGCGCTCGACGGCTCGGTCGGCTGGCTCATCGGCAATGGCGGCGGCATGAGTCGGATCGGCGGCTACCTCGAAGAGGCCGTCGCAGGCGAGTGGTTTGCCGATCCGCGCGCCTTTATCGTCAGTTCGACCGGTGCGGTCGGCACGGCAACCGCGGTCGCGGGCGGCTATTGCCTTTCCGGGCGCTGGCCGTTCGGCAGCGGCGCGCATCACGCGACGCGCTTCATGGTGCTGGCCAGCGTCAGGCCCGAGGATCCGGATTCGCCTCTTCTCTGCTGCTATCTCGGCCGGGCAGACGTGACCATCCTCGACAACTGGCATGTGTCCGGACTGCGCGGCACCGGAAGTTGCGATTTCGAGGCACGGGATATTTTCGTGCCGGCTGCTCACGCCCATCCGTTTCTCGGGCTGCAACCAACCCAGCCCGGACTGCTCTATCGCATGCCGCCATCGTCGGTGTTCGCGTGGAGCATCTGCGCCGTGCCACTCGGCATCGCGTCCGGCGCCATTGGCTCGTTCGCGGAGCTAGCCTGCCGCAAAAGCCGCCCGGGCACCCGGGCGTTGCTGCGCGATCGTGAAACCGTTCAGGCGACGGTCGGCCGGACGAGAGCGATGCTTCGCGCCGCCCGCGCCCTCCTGAGCGATGCCATGAGGGACTTGATGGTTGTGACCGAGACGGGCGGCGAACGGCTTGTGGAGGCGCGCGCGACCCTTCGGATCGCCAACGCCCATGCGGCCGAGACTGCGATGTCCATTACCGACATGCTGGCAGCCAGCGCGGGCGCGGCCGCCATCTTCGAGAGCTGTGCCCTGGAACGTGCGGTCCGCGACGTGCGCGCCGCAGCGAAGCACATCGCGATGAGTCCGAACAATTACATCATCGCCGGACGGCTGGCGCTGGGACTCGATCCCGGCACCGCGAGGTTTTGAACGTTACGCTTCTAACGGGAGTTGCCCGATGTCTGTGATTTTCCGGCCGGCACGTGCGCAGGATCTGGAGTTCGCCGATGCCCTCGTCGTCTCCAGCATCAACGATCTCACGGGGCGGCATGGCTTCGGGCCCATGGCTGTTCGCTCGTCTCCCAAATTCCAGTTGTTTTCCTTGAAGGACGATGCCGACGGTCTCTGGGTCGCGGAGGAGGGTGAGCGGATCCTCGGCTTCGCCTGGAGCTGGGTCTGCGGCGACATGTGGTTTCTGGCGCAGCTGTTCGTGTCACCCGATCAGCAGGGGCGGAGCGTCGGCAACGAGCTGATCAAGCGGACGCTCGATCACGCCGACAAATCGGGTGCTACCAACAGGGTGCTCATCACCTTCAGCTTCAACACGGTCTCGCAAGGACTCTACATCCGCCACGGACTGCTTCCGCGATGTCCGATCTACAGTGTCGGTGCATCGCGAGGGCGATTGATCGGTCATTTGCGCGGCTCTCGATACGACGTCACCCCCTTGAAGGAAGAAGCTTTGACCATGCGTCGCCTCGCGCAAGCGGACGAGCGGGTGCTGGGCGTGTCGCGCGAAAAGCATCATCGCTACCTGATCAATGATGATGCGACGAGAGGGTTCAATCTCTACGACGGAAACGGTTGGGCCGGCTACGTCTATGTGGACGCCGGCGGACATATCGGACCGCTCGCGGTCATGGAGCCCCATGCTGTTGCTCCCGCCTTGAGAACGGCGCTGCACCTGGCGGCAGAGAGCGGCTCGTCGCAGGTATCGGCATTCCTGCCTGGCGCAAGCGGGGCGGCTCTCGACACCGCGATGGAGCATGGAATGCGCATCAAGTTGCCGATGCTGCTGATGTCGTCGCGTGAATTCGGCAACTGGGTCCAGTATCTACCGCGCAACCCGGGCTTCATGTGATCACGCGTTGCGTCGCTGCCAGAACGGCGTGTCGGCAAAGCGGTGTTCGGATGCATACATTGCGCGCTGCGTGACCAGATAGGACGCGATCCCCTCCAGAAACTGTCGTTCGTAGCGCCGGGATGCCGTCGTATCCCCCGCGAGCGCACCGGCTACACTCTCGGCAGCCTGGATGCCACTCCACAGCGCCGTAGCTAGACCATTCGCTCCCAGCGGATCGAGCGCAGTCGCGGCGTCGCCCGCCCGGATAATGCGATGGTCGATCATCCCTGACATGGTGGTGGTGCTCGCCGGCGCGAACTGAAGGTTCGCGCAGCCAGCCACGTCGATGCCCAGGCTCGTCACGCGTGCGGAGATCGCATGGGTCTGAGAAACCATATCGGCCCACAGGGTCGCGTCCTTGCGCAGTCCCGCCGGGAGCAGGTCCGAATCCGTGAAGAAGCAGAGCAGGATGCGGTTGCCCGGCAGCATGGACATGTACCACCATCCCGGCGCCACGGCCTCGACGAGCGTCGCCGGCACGGCTTCGACATCCTGCTCGAGCTCGAAAATGCCATAGCAGGCCACGAGCTTGTCGAGACGGCGAAGCGGTGTTTCGCTCCCGGACGTCACCGAGGCGCGGCCGGAGCAATCGATCACGAACTCCGCTTCGATCGGGGAGCCATCGGCAAGATTGACGACGATGTGGTCCGGCGCCCGCGAGAGCCGACGGGCTTCGGCGCACCGCCGCGCGACACCGTCGGCATCGAGCCTCTGGGCCATTCGGGCCTCGAGCCGCTGCCGGTCGATATGCCAGCCCGACGTACCGTCCTGGTGAAGCGCATCCCGCCGCAGCGTGGTGCTCCCCCACACCGAATAGCGCCCCTGACACGCCATCGCAGTCTCGGCGTCGAGCAGACCAAGCCAGCCGAGACTCTCGAGATGAGGTGACGCTCGAAATGAAAGGGTTTCGCCACGATTGGCGACGTCGTGACCGGGCGCAATCAGAAGCGGACGAACTCCCCGCCTGAACAGGGTGCGGGCGCAGGACATCCCTGCCATTCCCGCGCCCAGGATCACGACCTGATGCATGTGCGGTCAGGTGCGGTCTTTGATCTTGGAAAGATCCAGTGTGCCGCGCTGCACTTCGACGAAGACGTCCTTGGGAATGCCCGGGACGTCCGTCGGTCCGGTTCGGCGCACGACGACGCCCATTTGCGTCCACAGCTCGATCATTCGCCGCAATCCGTCGGTGTAGCTGGCCTCGACATGCAGGCCGATGCCGGCGGCACCGCGCGACCAGGCAACCCGCGCGTGATAGAAGCGCAGCCGCTCTTCCGCCGAGAGATCCGCGCGCATCATCTGCTTGTAGAAGCCCTCCGGCAGCACGTCGACCGGAAGCAGCGCAGGCCACCAGACCGGCGTCGGGAAACCGTCGGCCGTCAGCACGGACTGGCAGCTGAATGCATCGCCCTGCCAGGGAACGCCCATCCAGCGCGTGAGATCGCCCGGCGCCTGCGGCCCCACCGGTGCGCCGTCGTCCTTCCGGTCGGGATGACCGGAGAAAACATTCTGCGGATTGAGCTGCAATCCGACATCCTGCACGAGGCTCTTCCGCGTCGAGATCGCGATGCGGAAGGGGAGTGGTGTTTCCGTCGTGGACCGATACAGCTCGGCATGGCGGATCGGCCATGTGATCTCGACGCCCGGATGGAACGCACCGCCCGAGCAGGCATCCAGTGCCGCGCGCGTGAGCGCCTCCGGCCGGAGCGACAACGGCATGTCGTCGAGCTTCTCGACCGCGTTGGCGGCCGCATCGTTGAGGTCGTCGGTGAACTCGCCTTTGGCCCAGCGGCTCAGGACCTGGTACTGGGTCGGCGTCAGCGTGAGCCAGCCGGTCGGGCTTCCCGGGAAGTTGACGCCATCTCCGAGCATGGGAGGCAGCGCGTCGGAGCGGCGGTCTTCGCCGCCGGGCTTGCGGAACGCGGCCAGAACCTTCTCGCGCGCGGGACGCGCCTTCTCCGCAGGGTCCGCCAGCGACTGGACGACGGTGGGATCGGACAGGTCGTCGAGATCGGTCCAGGCCTTGCTGAGATAGGAGGCCTGCACGATCCATTGCATCATGCCGGCGCGTCGCAGGATCGGAAGCACGTCGCGGCGAAACGACACCGCTGCGGTCAGCGGCTTCATGTGCCCGGACGCGATCATCGCTTCCCGTGCCGCGTCGTAGAGACTGACTATCGGCTCGATCTGCGGTGCGAATTTCGGACCGCAGCAGACGACCCAGGCCGGCTCGCAGGCCATGTCCGCGCCTCCGACCCGGACGCTGGCCTTCACCCAGCCGTCGCACCAGTCGTCATGCCATCCGTCATTGTTGGTGAAGTCGCGCACCGGATTCTGCGGCAGGGCGGAATTGGAGACGCCGTCGGCAGGAAAAACCAGCAGCCGACCGGCCTCGTCTGTGCGCAGATGGCCGAGCGTCACCGGCATCGTCTTCCAGAACTGACCCGCCATGCGATAGGCGGCGTCACGGCCATCGGCGTTCTTCGAAGCGCCGTCGATCCGGACCGGACCGGCGTCGATGACGAGCATTTCCTCGCGGCGGGCCGGCTCGATGGCGGCATTGCGCAATGCGCCGGGAATACCCGGCGCATTGTCGCCACCGTCCATCGCGTTCGAATAGCCGTACCAGGCGGCCTTGCTGTTCGCCACATGTACGGTCCAGCGTAGGCCGTCCGCCTCGCCGAGCTCGCGCACGACGCGGCCCTGATCGTCATAGCCGTAGACGCGAAAGCGCTGGACCTGCTTCTTGATGCGGCTTGATCCCTGCTTGAATCCGCCCGCGGGTTCGTTCACGAGGCCCGGCACTTCAGGCGCGAGGAACCATTCATCGCCGTTGCCGACGCGCGAAAAGCCGATCGCCGGGAAAATCGCCGCGCGCACGATGGCTGCACCGGCTGGCGCCTGCGCCTGCGCCAGCGCCGGCAACACGGCCGCCCTGAAAAGTGCAGGCGCTGCAAAACCGACGGCGGATGCGCTGATCAGGAAGTCACGGCGTTTCATGAGCAAACGTCTCCGGTTGATGACCCACGTGGGGCGATCACTAGGTAGAAATCTTTAACGCGTGGTTTTCTGGCGTTGCGGTCGGCAAAAAAGCAACCTCCGGTGCCTTCTGCCCCGCGCACCTCGGCTTTCTTGTTGCGGAATGTTGCTGGCGGCCCCGCCCGCCAAGAGCAGCCAACTATCGGACATCTTTAGGACACGCATTTTTTGGAGTACCCAGCCGAATCGAAAACCAATGGCGCAGGGAGTACAAAGCGTTGATACGAATTGGCCGTTATAAGCGGCAGATAGGTTTGGCCGTTCTTGGCTGCCTGCTGCTCGCCTCGTCGCAAGCGAGCGCAACGATCGATGGTCTTGCCGGGGCGTGGTCCGGGAACGGTTCCATGAAGCTCTCGGAGGGAGGCCGCGAGCGAATTCGCTGCAAGGCAAGCTACGTGGTCAAGAAGCCCGAAAAATCCATGAGCTTCGAGCTGAAATGCGCCAGCGATGCCTACAAGATGCTGCTGTCCGCCCAGATCGAGCAGGACGGCTCCACGCTTTCGGGCAACTGGTTCGAAAGCGAATATCGCCAGGGCGGCAAGATCACCGGGAAGAGCTCGGACGGACTGGTCGAAGCCAGGATCGAAGGCAACACCGTCGCCGCTTTCGTGACCATTCGAACCAAAGCCAACCATCAATCCTTCGCGCTGGAATCGCCGGGCGCCTGGGCCTCCGAAGTGTCCGTCGAGCTCGACCGGGTCAGCAACTGAATTGGGAGCGGTCTCGCACCCGTTGCTCCCGGTGTTGATCGCGGGATAGCCACCAACTGAGCCTCGCATCCCCCTATCGCATTTGACGCTGCGAACGGCCTCTCCACGTCGTCATGGCCGGGCTTGTCCCGGCCATCCACGACTTTCCCCCAGCACGAGTACGTGGATGCCCGGGACGAGCCCGGGCATGACGAGCTTGTGGCGTCGGCATGCCGAACCACCGCGAACCGCAGATGCGATAGCCCTGCTCCGGTGCGGGGAGCGCGACCCCGCGCCGCGTCGCCATGGACGATTTGCCGCAGGTGATCCAGTTCACACTCGGCGCAGCGGTCCCTGTTGTAGCCTAAGGTTGCATTTGTAAGAGACCTATTTTGAAGACGGCCCCTGGATTGCACGGGCCGGATTGCCCACGCGGCACGCTGATTTTTTAAGAGCGCATCCCCTGTCTCGGGTCCGTGCCGTGGCTGACGAGCAGGCGATGGAGGGGGCAGCATGAGCGAATCGACCGCCCAGCAGCGCGTAAACTGGAAGACCTTCGAGTGCAACGCGCACGCGATGGTCCGCATCTCCTTCGGTCCCGACGAGATCCTCGTCGCACCTCCCACGGCTGACGCCTGGCAGGCGCTGGCGATGGTGCTCGCGGCCAATGGCTACAACATCAGGACGGCCGACACCGACAGCTACAATTGCCGCGCCATCACCGGCGGCACCGAGAAGAGCCTGCACGCCTACGGCATCGCACTCGACGTCAACTGGACGACGAACCCGTACAAGGAGACCTCCGACCAGCGCAAGGTCCGCTTCTCCGACCAGCCGACACAGGATCTGCGCGCCCAGGACGTCAAGCGCAACCTCGCCGACACCGACATGACCCAGGCCATGATCGACGACGTGCTCGCGATCAGGACGGTCAACAAGAAGCGGGTGTTCGAGTGGGGCGGCAACTGGATCAACATCAAGGACACCATGCATTTCGAGATCGACGTCAAACCCGACGATCTCGCGACGGGCATCGACTGGGGCTCCGTGAAGGGACTGGTCAATGGCCGGCCGGTGCCGGGCCGGCTGATGGAAACGCGCGGCGGCGGCACGCCGCTGCAAGGCGACATCGCGCTCGGAAACTTCGAGAAGGTGCATGCCCTGATCGAGAAATGGGAGGGCGGCTATACCAATCATCCGCGCGATCCCGGCGGCCCGACCAACATGGGCATCACGCAAAAGGACCTGTCGGCCTGGCGTCACGCGCCGGTCACCGCCGATGACGTGCGAAACCTCACGCGCGACGAGGCGCTGCAGATCTTCCGCGCCAATTACTGGACGCCGGTGCATGGCGACGAGATTCCGCTGCCAGCCGCTCAGGTCGTCTACAACGCGGCCGTCCTGAGCGGGACGACGCGCGGCATCCGTCTGTTGCAGCAGACCCTGGCCCGTGGGCAGAACGGGCTCACTGTCGACGGACACATGAATTCGCCCACCATCGATGCCTGTCTTGCCGCCGATCAGAAGATGCTGGTCGAGGACTATTGCTCGGCTTACGAATCCTATCTGCGCAGCCTTCCGATCTTCGATACCTTCGGCCGCGGCTGGCTCAACCGGCTCGCCGAGATCCGGCAGACCGCGCTCGGATGGGCGGAGGCGCCCGAGGTCAGCGTGGACGTCATGCCGCCGCGGGAGCTGCCAACGACGCCCGTCCTGGGGGCGACCGAGCTCAGGTTCGGCGACAAGGGTGCGCTGGTCGAGGGCCTGCAGCGCAAGCTGACGGAGCTCGGCTATTCGCTGGGCGAGATCGACGGCAAGTTCGGCACGCTGACGCGCGAGGCGCTGCTGGCGTTCCAGGCCGACAACAACGTATCCCCGACCGGCGTCCTCGATGCCGCCACCCAGGTCGCTTTCGCCCGGCCGCAGCCGCGACCGCTGTCGCGCGATCGCCTCTCGGCGACGCCAGGCGATCTGCGGGCCAGCGGCTCGCAGACCATCAAGGCCGCTGACAATACCAAGATCGCCGGCTGGATCTCGACGATCCTCGGCGCGCTCGGCATCGGCAACAGCGCCGCGGTCCAGGTGGTCAACAACAACGTAGCTGTGCCGCCGGCGCCCAATCTCTCCCAATTCCTGGGAGAAGTGCAGAAGCTATTGACCTCACCGCAGCTCCGTGCCGATCCCGCGAACACCCAGCAGGTGCTCGATGCCGCCAAGCAGCTGCAGAATTTCAACGTCAAGCAGCTGCTGTCGCCGGAAAATATCCAGATCCTCGACAATATCCGCGGGCTGATCCCCGCCAATGTCATCAGCTCAAATCCCGCACTCTCCAATTTTTTCCAGATCGTCGACGGCGCGCGCGGGTTCACCCAGTTCCACACCATCTTCGACGCCCTGCCCGGGATGTTCGCCAACGACTCGACGCTTCAGCTGCTGTCGAAGGGATTGTCGGCCGTCGCTGGCAGCGTGATTCCGGGCTTCGGCGGATCGCTCGCGACGCTCGCGATTGGCCTTGCCGCCAACTATTTCAGCAATCGCGTCATCGAGGCCCGTACGCGCGACCACGTCACGGGCGCCAACACGAACCGATGACCATGAACGACACCCACCCAGACAATCATGTCGGCCGCAACGGCCAATCCGTCCAACGCGGGGGCGAGCCATGATCATTGACACCAACATGCGGACGACGCCGCGTCTGGCCTCGCTGAAACAGAACGGCGTCGATACCATCATCCGCTACTATTGCCGCAACACGCGCCAGCCCGAGAAACGGCTGACGCCCGACGAAGCCGTTGCCATCATTCGCGCGGGGCTGAAGCTCGCCGTCGTCTACCAGGGCGCCGGCGATTCCGCGGCATCGTTCTCGCAGGATGCAGGTGCCAAGGACGGCGCCTACGCGCGCGATTACGCGGCGAGCGTCATCGGTCAACCCGCAGATTCTGCGATCTACTTCGCCGTCGACTATGACGCGTCGGATGCGGACATCCGCACGCGGATCGTTCCTTATTTCAGCGCGGTTCGGCAGGCCCTGAAGGGTGGGGCGGGCGCCGCCAGTTATCAAGTCGGGGCCTATGGCAGCGGCGCAGTGTGCCAGGCGTTGCTCGGGGCCGGACTGGCGTCCTTCACCTGGGTCTCCCAGTCCGGCGGTTTCCATGGCACGGCCGCCTTCCTGCGCTCCGGGCAATGGAATCTGCATCAGCGCCTGCCTTCGACGCTGTGCGGCCTGAGCGTCGACCAGAATGACCCCAATCCGCAAAGGCCGCAGTTCGGGGCGTTCGATGCTCTCGCGGGCGCGCCTGCGTTCGAAAGCACCGGCGTGGCGGCCAATTACGCACCGCTGTCATCCATCAGCGCGACGTTCGTGCAGCAGCAGCTCCAGCGCCTCAACTACCCGCCGGGTGCGATCGACGGCGACTACGGGCCGCTGACGCGCGCGGCGCTGCTCGCGTTCCAGGCCGACAACAATCTGCCGCTGACGGGTGTAGCGGATGCCGCGACCGCCGCTGCATTCGAGACCGCGCGTCCGCGCGCGCTCGATCCCGCGCGCGTGCGGGCGACGGCCGACGATTTGCGCGAGATGGGCTCTGTGACCATCAAGCAGGCGGATCATACCAAGACCGCGGGGTGGATCGCGTCAATCCTCGGTGTGCTCGGCATCGGCAACAGCGGCATCGTCGAGATGGCGAATTCGGCAGGCGCGCAAGTGCCATCAGCGCCGACCGGTCAGCTGCCGCAGGGGCTGTTCAAGTTTCTCAATGACCTGCAGATATTCCTGTCGTCGGGACAGCCGGCCGACAAGCTCGAGCCGATCAAGGAAGGTCTCCGCCAGCTCCAAGCCGTCGACCTGAAGAGCCTGATCACCCCGGAAAACGCGGGCGTGCTGCAGCAGCTGAAGGTGCTGATCCCGCCGGATGTGCTGACGAAGAACCCCGACCTCTCCAAGGTGCTCCAGCTAGGCGACATCGCGCGCCAGGCGAGGCCGCAATTGCAGACGGTGTTCGACATGCTGCCGAGCTTCTTCACCGACGGCACCGCCTTGCAGGTCCTGGCGAAGGGCGCTGCCGTGGCTGCATCGTCGATGATCCCCGGTTTCGGCGGCAGCCTCGCCGCGCTCGGCATCGGCCTTGCCGCCAACTATTTCAGCAACAAGATCATCCAGGCGCGCGTCGCGGATCACCAGACCGGCGCCAACAGGGGGCTGTAGCGGTCGCTATTGGGACGGTAATACTTGGCTGCCGAACCAGGGCGCGTACTCATAAGTCGTTCGCGATGTCCGCTTCGCTCCGATGCCGCCCGCCCTTGTGCAATCGCAGCAACTGCCGCGATGGGCCAGGAGCGGAACTCAGCCAAGGCAGTCACGGGGCGAGGCCGCTTGCAGCGATTCCTTTATGCGGCTCGCCATGGCGTCAACCGCGGAATCCAGCGCGGCACATTGGTCCGAAAGCTCTCGTACTCCGTGCCGAATGTTTGCTTGAGCGTCGGTTCTTCGTACATCACCACAAAGAGATGAAAAAACAGCCAGAGTAGCGCGCCGTACCAGAGGAGATGCCCGTCACCAAACAAAAGGGCCTGACCAAAAATGACTGCGACGACCGCGATGTAGATCGGATTTCGCACGTAGCGATAAAGGCCAGTCACTACGAGCTTTTGTGTCGGCGCGATCGGGGCGGGCGTCCCCAGCCCCTCCAGCGCAAAACGGGCAAATGAATCCACAAGTCCGGGCACTCCGACGATGATCAATATACCGCCGAGGATGCGGGTTAGATCGATGCCGAAAAAAGCTGGCCGAAATTCCCACTGCGTGACCCACCAGGGGACGAAGCCTGCCAGCACCAACGGCGCAATGACGAAGAACAGAGCGGAGCCCAAGACAGCAATTGCTTTCGACATTGCCTACTCCTACGACCCGACATCGCGCTGAGCGGACCTCGATGAGGCGCGCGCGGCAACTTCATTGATGGGCCAAACGCGGTCGAAGTCGCCATCGTCCGTTGCTGCCATGCATCGTCTAAGCCGTCACGGAAAGCAACCCGTGAGACATCATCGTAGCGACCGGTCTGATATATTTAGCTCATTGCGGCCAGACGAGTACGCACGAGATCAACATGACTTCGCAGAGTATATAAACTGCTGGCATAGACGTTTGGCAATTGCAGATGGCTCGCGCTTTGATCAACCAAGTCCAATCGCGCACTCAAAGCCCCACGGTCAACTTTCGTTCCTTGAACTTCCATCTCGTTCTCGATCAACCTGATCTCGTCATATAGCCGCCTGATCCTGCGCTGCATCATCCAGTCGTACGATGGCGGTAGGAACCTAATGACGGGGAATAGCAATGCAACCAATGGGACTAACACGACAAGCAGTTTCTCGACCAGCGTCGCGAGCGAGAATGGAAGGTACCCTTGCAGGAATGGCCGCCCAGTCTTGTAAAAGCGCTGCGCTTCCTGACTGAGCTGAAGATCTATGGCTTCGGCTGCAGGAAATTGTCCCGCCTTCTGGAAGATCCCGGGCTGGGAATGAATTTGGACAGCTGCGTTGAGAAGTAGATACTGTAACGCTGGATGCAGGTCAGCACGCACGACGAGGCTGGCTTCGGGCGCCAACAGCACGACATCATTGGGCGGGCGGATCGTCAAGAGATCGATAACCCCGGCAGGCAGTATTAGCTTATGCAGAAAGGGATAGATCGCAACATAGGCGTCTGCGCGTTGAGCACTTGAAAGCTCGATACCCTTGGCGTGAAGAAGAGACTGGACGACGGGAGACTCCCAGGCGGTCACGATAAAAGCAGCATCGATATCGCCGGCGATAAGCTTTTGAGCGGCAGCTTGTGGAGGAAGCCCCGATATCTCACCGATGATGCTATCAAGTTTGGTCGTTTTGAAAATTTGCAGTGCTAGGGCGTGTCCTCCGCTTCCTTCGGGACCTATCGAAAGTCGTCGGCCCCGCAGCGCCTGTGCGCCCTCAGCAATCTCGCCTCGGCGGAAGACCCACAGTGGTTCGTAAAACACGGTGCCCAGCGACTCCAGCTCTGGAGCTTCCTTGCTGGTTGTGGTGCCGCCCTGTATGAACCCGACGCTTACATGGGACCGTGGGTCGCGCAGATATCTTAAGTTTTCCAGGCTGCCCGATGTCTGCTGCAACTGCAGCTTGACGCCATCTTTCGCCAGGATCTCGCGGTAGCGGATACCCAGTTCGTAGTTGGCATCGCCCTCTGCGCCGGTCGCCATCACTAGCTCTCGCGGCGGCAACGTCGTCACGATGAACAAGCTCGCGGCGAAAAATATCGCCGCCGCAGCAGCTACCAAAAGATAGCGCCAGAATTTGTAGGCGTAGTTTCCAGCAATCATCGCGCGTTGAACTGCTACTGCGGTAGCCTCTATTGTCTCCTAGTCCGTCTGCTGCAAACCACGGGCAATGGGGCCGCTCCTTGTTTTCGATGAGGGTAGCCGGTGCAGAAATTCTCGACACAGCTAGGATTTTCGCCCGATCCGTATTTCTCGCAGCGAGTCGTACAATCCTCGTAGGTGACCTCAGGATGTGCTTGTTCCATAGTTGTTGGCTGCTTGCGCTTTTGCTCCTTGGCTTTCTGAGCTAATGCCGGGCCGACAGTTAACCCAACAAGGAGCAGTCAGATCACCTCCCGTCAGGAGAGGTTGTCATCCCGATCACCCCGAGAGCGTTGACTTAGATCAAGCGACGAACCCTAACCCGCTGACGGCTGTCGCGGGTCCCCGCAACCAAGCCAGTTGGTTTGAGAAGACATCGGCGTGAGTAAGATTTCAGGTCGCCGTCGAGGCGACCCCGGCACTTCCACGCACTCAATTGCCGGCGATGATAGAACAATACCCCCGATTTGCCCGACGCGTCAAGTTGATTTCGTAAAATCAGCAATCCCTCACACTGTCCGTCTACTTTGCATGGGGTTGTTTTCGACATTTTAGTTGGGAGCCGCCCCACGCAGGCTGGCGAGCAGATCTTGCGACGGCCAGCAATCCACGGTCAGGCCCGCGCGCTGCTGGTACTGTCCGATCGCCCGCCTCGTGACCGTGCCCAGCCGGCCATCGATCGCATCGGAATAATAGCCGCTCTTGCTGAGCTGCATCTGGATCGCCGCGACCTCGCTGTTGCGCAACGGTCTGAGCTTGGCCCAGGGCTTTTCGAACGGGGCGCCGCCGGCGATGAGGTCGGCGAGATGGCCGACGAACAGCGCATAGACGTCGGACTGGTTGTAGCTGCGGATCGCCTGGAAGTTGGCGAAGACGAGGAAGGCCGGACCATAAACGCCGGCAGGCATGAGCAGCTGCGCCTGCTCCTGCAGCATGCCGGTGGTGATGCCGGCACCGCCTACCGGCGTGACGCCGAGCTTCAGCCAGGCTTCGAGCGGCCGCTTGATGTCGGGCGAGCTCTCCACGCAGCTCACGGTCGGCGGCAGCCGAACCTCAAACCCCCATCGCTTGCCACGCTGCCAGCCATAGTCGCGAAGCTGCTTGGCGCCCGAGGCGAGCGCGTCGGGAATGGAGCGCTCGAGATCGATCTTGCCGTCGCCGTCGCCATCGGCCGCGAACTTGAGGAAGTCCGAGGGCTCGAACTGGGTCTGGCCCATCGCGCCCGTATAGGAGCCCTTCGCGTCCATGCTGATGGTGCCATTTTGGACCAGGTCGAGCGCGATCAGCAGCTCGGTCCGGAACAGGTCCTTGCGGCGGCCGAGATAGGCCTGCGTCACCAGCGCCTGGAACACAGGATGGCGCTGCACTTCAGCGCCGTAATCGGTCTCGCGGCCCCAGATTGCGATGACGGCGTTGCCGGGGATGCCGTAGTCGGCCTCGATGCGCGCGAGCAGGCTGCGGTAGGTCTCAAAATGCCGCGCGCCCGTCCTCGCAAGCCCCGCGAGCTGCTGCCGGGGCAAATAGTCCGCCGGCAGACGTGCGAATTCGGCCTGCTCCTGCACGGGGCGGCCGGGGATGACGAGATCCGGCAGGCCAAGGTCGAGCTGGACATCGGTCGCGCGGTCGAACACCGCCTGCTTCACGCCACGCGCCTTCGCCTCCTGCCAGAGCTGCGCGCGCCACGTGTCGAAGGTGGGGTCGGCGCGCGCCTCCATCGCCTGCGTCAGCAGGGCGAGCGCGACCGTCCCGGAGATCGCCGTGCGGCGCAAAATGGTTGCGAGGCCTCTCACGCGACCACCAGTCCGACCGCCAGCGCCAGCCCGCAGAGATAGGTAAACAATGCGCCGGCAAAGCGCGCCGGATTGGGCCGGTTGAGCGACTTGCCCCACAACAGCCCGGCGGCAAGGGAAAAGCGCGCGATCGTCGCCACCACGATCGTTCCGATGATCCAGCCTGGGGCCGGGCGCGTCGCGAACCAGAGAAACATCGCCGCGAAGAACGGCGCATATTCGGCCGTGTTGGCATGCGCCCGCACCGCGCGGTGAATAGGGTCGGTGGGGCCGAGGTCGTGGCCGATGCTCCGCCTGAACCTGCCGCGCAGGATCGAGACATAGAGCCCCAGGCCAAACAGCAACAGGCCGAGCAAGGTGGTACAGATGATCGCGACGTTCATGGCGTGGCTCCCCCCAAAGGACTTGAGGCCGAAGGAGATCAGATTGCGATGGCGCGGAAAAGCCCGGTGGGGCGACCCGATCGGCCTTCCCCCAGACAAAGCTTCTTTTCCGCGGAGCCGATGTCCGCTACCCTTGGCGTTAGCCACCGGGTTAGGTGGCGTATTCGCGACAATTTCAGCATAGATTGATTGGGCGGCAGCCGCGAGACTGTCCTTGGAAAACGGGGCGGAGCCATGATCAACCGGGATTCGGCAGCACTCTTGTCTCCGATCGAGCGCGACCTGCGGCTCGATCTGTTCCGCGGCATCGGCTTGTGGATGATCTTCCTCGATCACATCCCGCACGACGTGGTGTCGTGGCTGACCTTGCGGAATTACGGATTCAGCGACGCCGCCGAGTTCTTCGTCTTCATCTCCGGCTATCTCGTCGGCTGGATCTACGCGCCGATCGTGCGCGGCGGCTTCTTCCTTGCGGCACTCAAGCGTCTCTGGAGACGCACGGCCGAACTGTACGTCGCCCACATCATGCTGTTTCTGCTGTTCACGGCCCAGATCGCGCGCACCGCGCGGCGGTTCGACAACCCGATGTATGAGCACGAGTTCAACGTGTTCAATTTCCTCGCGCATCCGGATGAGCTGATCGGCCAGGCGATCCTCTTGAAATACAAGCCGGTCAATCTCGACGTGCTCCCGCTCTACATCACGCTGGTGTTCGCCTCGCCCTTCATCGTGTGGTGCCTCGTGCGACGTCCGAACCTCACACTGCTGGCATCCGTGGTGCTCTACGTGCTGTCGCGCTGGTTCGACTGGAATGTCGCGTCCTATCCGCCCGGCACGACCTGGTACTTCAATCCGTTCTGCTGGCAGCTGATGTTCGTGTTCGCGGCCTGGTGCGGTTCCGGCGAGGTCGACAAGATCGCGAAATGGGTGTGGTCGAAGTCCGTGATGGGGCTCGCAGCCGCCTGGATCGCGTTTGCGTTCCTGATCGTGATGACCTGGCACGTTCACACCCTCGAGGCGATGATCCCGAAGTGGATGATCAAGGCGATCTACCCGATCGACAAGACCGACCTCGACATGTTGCGTTTCACGCATTTTCTCGCGCTGGCGATCTGGGTCACGCAGCTCGTGCCGCGCCACTGGAAGGCGCTTCACACCAAATGGCTGCGACCGGTCATCCTGTGCGGGCAGCATTCGCTGCCGATCTTCTGTCTCGGCGTGTTCCTGTCGTTCTCCGCACACTGGATCCTGACCCAATACACCAAGGGCACGTGGGAGCAGCTCGCTGTCTCCTTTGCCGGCATCGTGGTCATGATCGTCGTTGCGTGGTTGTTCGACCGGGCGAAGCAAATTCCAGATCTGTTCGTGGACGTGCTCGAGGAGGAGGAGGAGCCCGAACCGGTGCCCGATCGCGACAAGACAGCCCCTGTCGTCGCGGCAGGTGTCGGTAGCTGAGAGGCGATCGCGGCGCTCGAATTTTGGCGAATTCTCATGGAGGGGTTCATGTCGAGAGGCTGGTTGACGATTGCGGGCACGCTGCTGTTTCTCACCTGCACCGCCGCCGCGCAGGCGCCCTCGCCCGAGGCGATGAGCGCGGCGCGCAAGCTCGTGACCACCATGAGGACGGCGGAGCAATATCGCGCGCTCCTGCCGCAGCTCCTGCTCAAGTTGCGCCCCGTCCTGGCTCAGGACAGGCCCGAGATCGAGCGCGACTTCGACGCCATGACGGCGACGAGCTCGGATATCTACGCTCCCTTCGTCGACCAGATGATCGACCAGATCGCAGCGGTCTACGCCGCCACCTTCACCGTCGACGAGCTGCGCCAGATCGAAGCCTTCTACGCCCAGCCGGCGGGGCGGAAGCTGCTCGAGAAATCGGACGCGCTTGCGCAGGCGAGCGCGCAGATCGCCCAGGACGTCAGCCGCAGGGCGGCCGACGAATTGAAGCAGCGCCTGACCGAGGCGCTGCGCCAGAAGGGGCACAAGCTCTGAGCCTGCCGTGGCGCAACCCAATCGCACGAGAACGACTTGCGTTTAGGCGTCGGCACGGCCCGCAATGCTCATCGCGCAGGTCCACGCAAATTGACCGGAAACGCCGTTGAAATTATAGCTTCCCTCAACGAACAACAGCACGACGGGGGAAGCCGACATGACCGGCGACATCGCAACCACCATCTCGAAAGCCCGCGAGCATTCGATCGGCGATCTTCTCCGCCGCTCCGCTGGCCGTGAACCGCACAAGCCGGCTCTCTCCTGCGGCAGCGTAAAGTGGACCTTTGCCGAGCTCGACGCGGTCTGCAATCGCCTGGCGCGCGGCCTCGATGGTCTCGGCGTCAGGAAGGGCGACCGTCTGGCGGTGTTGTCGCGCAATTCGCATGCGTTCGCCGCGCTTCGCTTCGCCGTGGCGCGGATCGGTGCGGTGCTGGTGCCGATCAACTTCATGCTCAATCCGGACGAGATCAACTTCATACTGAAGAATTCCGGTGCGAAGGTGCTGGCGACCGGTCCCGATTTCGTCGAGCCCGCGCGCACCGCAAGCGCCAGGGATTGCGCGGTCGAGAAGCTGATCTGGCTGCCGGGCGAGGATCCGGCGTCGCCGCCCGCGGGGCTCACCACGTTCGATGATCTCCTGCATTCCGATGGTTCGGTCTTCGAGGCCTCCGTCGATGCCCGCGATCTCGCGCAGATCATCTACACCAGTGGCACGGAATCGCTGCCCAAGGGCGCGATGCTGACCCACGACGCGGTCATGTGGCAGTATGTCAGCTGCATCATCGATGGCGGCATGAGCGCGCATGACAACGTGCTGCACGCGCTGCCGCTCTACCATTGCGCCCAGCTCGACGTCTTTCTGGGGCCGCAGATCTATCTCGGTGCCTCCGGCGTGATCACGGGCAAGCCGACCGCCGACAACATCCTGGCGCTGATCGCGGCTCATCGGATCACCGCCTTCTTCGCGCCGCCGACGATCTGGATCGCGATGCTGCGCTCGCCGAATTTCGACAAGACCGATCTGTCGACCTTGCAAAAGGGCTATTACGGCGCCTCGATCATGCCGGTGGAGGTGCTGCTCGAACTGCAGCGCCGCCTGCCGAACGTCAAATTCTGGAATTTCTACGGCCAGACCGAGATCGCGCCGCTCGCTACCGTGCTCCAGCCCGAAGACCAGCTCCGCAAGGCAGGCTCGGCCGGCAAGCCGACGATCAATGTCGAGACGCGCGTGGTCAACACCGCGATGGAGGACGTCGGGGTCGGTGAGGTCGGCGAGATCGTCCACCGCTCGCCGCATCTTCTGTCCGGCTATTACAACGACCCCGTGAAGACCGCGGCGGCATTTTCCGGCGGCTGGTTTCATTCCGGCGATCTCGCCACCGTCGACGCCGAGGGCTACATCACCGTCGTCGACCGCGTGAAGGACATGATCAAGACCGGCGGAGAGAACGTCGCGAGCCGCGAGGTCGAGGAAATGGTCTACCGCATTCCCGCGGTGTCGGAGGTCGCGGTGGTCGGGCTGCCCGATCTGCGCTGGATCGAGGCGGTCACCGCGATCATCGTGGTCAAGACAGGCGAGACGCTGGACGAGGACGCCGTCGTCAGGCATTGCGCCGGCCAGATGGCGCATTTCAAGGTGCCGAAGCGCGTCATCTTCGTCGACAGCCTGCCGAAGAATCCGAGCGGCAAGCTGCTCAAGCGCGAGCTGCGCCAGCGCTTCGTCGGCGGCGACACGCTCGACAAGGCGATCCAGACGAATTTCGGGACGTGAAAGTTCAATACTTCTTCATTGCGGCGCCGAACGCCAGCCAAAGCGCCGTCGACGCCAGCCCGAAGCCGCCGAGCAGCAGGAAGGTCGGGCCGTAGCCGATCCATTCCGCGATCCAGCCGCCGAGCGCGGGGCTGAGGCTTGCGCCGACGCCTTGCACGGTGATGACGGCGCCCTGGCCGAGATTGATGCGGCCGGTGCCGTTGAGGGAACGCGCGACCACGCCGGGCACGGCAACCGTCTGCAATCCCGTGCCGATGCCGTCGAGCACCTGCACCGGTACCACGCCCCACCATCCCGCGAGGAAGAAGGCAAGCACGCCGCGGATCGGCAGGAACATGAAGGAGACCAGGATCACCGGCCAGTAGTTGCGCTTGCTCGCGACCTTCATGGCGATCAGCGATGTCGCGACCATCACGCCTTGCGCGATCACCACCGTGGTTGCGACGAAGCTCGGCCCGTTGGCCTGGCCTTCGGCGACCGCCGCAAGACCATAGAGCGGCACGATCGCCGCATTGCCGAGATGGAAGATGGCGAGCGACAGCGCCAGCACGAGCAGCGGCTTGTGCCGGAGCAGCATCGTCATCGCGTCCGGCGGAGCCTTGGAGTCGTCCTCCTTGCTACCGCGCGCGACGCGGTCGTCGATCGATTTCGCGGGGATCATCAGCACGCAGGCGATCGCGATGACGCCGAATGCCGCGGCAAGCACGAACACGGACACATAGCCGTATCTGTAGCCGAGCCAGCCCGACAGCGCTGCGCCGACCATGTTGCCCGCATGGTTGAACGCCTGGTTGCGGCCGTTGAGCGCATTGAAACCCTTTTGCTTGGCGATGCCGAGCGTGATGCCGGTCACGGCCGGCACGATTGCCGCGCTCGCCAGCGACTGTGCCACTTGCGACAACGTCACCGCCCAGAAGTTCTGCGAGATCAGGATGATCGCGGAGGCGAGGACGACGCAGACGCCGGGGATCACGACCCAGAGGCGCTTGTTGCGGCTGGCGTCGATGAAGCCGCCGATCGGCGTCGTGATCAGCATGCCCGCGACATTGCCGATGGTCATGGCGGTGCCGATCAGGCCGCTCGCCCAGCCGCGGTCCTGAAGGAACACGCCGATAAACGGCCCGATGCCCGACTGCATGTCGGCCATGAAGAAATTGAGCGCGAAGAGAGGCCAGAGACGAGGCGAGGATGGGGACCGCGATGTCATCGATACGTCAAGCGTGGTCTCAACCGAATCCGGTGTTGGCGGGTTGCCTGGATCTTGTGTGGACCAAAACGTAACGGATGGTGATCCCATTGGTTCCAGCCGCTCTTGCGGACGAGCGATCCGCACGTCACTTGATTGTTGTTGACCGACGTCTTTCCTGGAGTTCGCCATGCCACTTTGGACCTGCGAAACCTGCGGCGCGCAATTTCCTGCGAGCGAAAGACCGCCGTCATCGTGTCCGATCTGCGAGGATGAGCGCCAGTTCGTGAATTGGAAGGGGCAGACGTTTCTGTCCCGCGAGGCCCTGGCGCAGCGCTGCCGCGCGGTGTGGCGGGACGATCTCGGCCTGACCGGCCTGTCGCTCGAGCCGAGCTTTGCGATCGGCCAGCGCGCGCTGCTCGTTCCCGACGGCGGTGCTGTCGTGATGTGGGACTGCGTTCCGCTGGCGACCACCGAGGCGATCGACCATGTCAGATCGCTCGGCGGGTTGAAGGCGATCGCGATCTCGCATCCGCACTACTATGGCGCGCTTGCCGATTGGAGCGAGGCCTTTGGCGGCGTGCCGGTTTATCTCCATGCCGACGACCGCCAATGGGTGACGCGGCCGCATCGCGCAATCGAGCACTGGACCGGCGACAGTCATCGCCTCTCGGACGACGTCACGCTGTTGCGCAGCGGCGGCCATTTCGCCGGCGCCACCATGCTGCACTGGACGCGTGGCGCTGACGGCAGGGGTGCGCTGCTCACCGGCGACATCGCGCAGGTGACGATGGACCGCCGCTTCGTCAGCTTCATGTATTCCTATCCGAACTACATGCCGCTGAACGCCGCCGCGGTGCGTCGGATTGCGGAGGCCGTCAAGCCGCTCGCCTTTGATCGCATCTATGGCGCCTGGTGGGGCCGTAACATCGCAGACGGTGCCAAGGCGGCGTTCGACGCGTCGGTGGCGCGCTATCTCGCCGCGATCGCCTGACGCGCGTCGGCTAGGCCCGCTGCCGCAGGGCGGCGGGCAGGTCCTGCCTCCTGGACCAGGAGATGTAGTAGGCAACCGCTGCGATTGCAGCCAGCCCTGCGAGGCTGACCAGGATCTGCATCGCGACGAGATTAGGTCCCGTGATCAGGACGAGATGCGCGGCGAAGGAGAGGAACACGCTGACGCAGAACACCGCGAGCCACTCCTCGCCGCTCCGGATTACCGGTTGCAGCGATTTCCATTGCAGTGCCGGATGATCGGCCGGCACCAGATATGCGGCGAGGAAGGCGAGCGCGAGGAAATGCAGCACGCGATGTGGCGCGAGGTTTTCCTTGTCGGGCGTGAAGAGGTCGAGCACGGCATCCGGCAGATAGGCGGAAAGCGCTGGCGAATGCCGCGCCAGCGTGACCGCCATTGCGAACACGAGATAGGCGCCGGCGAGCGCGCGCAGCCAGGACATGCCGTGCAGCGTGCGGCTGGGCGCGCCAGTCACCGCGAACCAGCCTCCGAGCACCATCAGCATCTGCCAGCAGAACGGATTGAAGGTCCATTCGCTGTCCGGAGAGATCCGGAACGTCCAGCCGAAATACCTCGCCGCGAAGTATACCGCGATCGATGCGAGCAGCGTCAGGTGCGGACCGCGGAGCAGGCCCCACAGCGCCAGCGGAAAGAACGCCATCAGCGGGATCATCAATTGCAACAGGTCGAGGTTGAGCGGCTCTTCCTGGAGCACCAGCCCACGCACCAGGATGCGCAGGGGATGGTCGAGAATCCCCGAGATATTGTACTCGTGGATGATCTCGGGTGCGGTCGATTGCGAGGCGAAGTAGGCAATGGCGTCGATATAGATCACGAACAGCACGACGTAGGCCGCATAGAGACGCCAGACGCGACCGAAGATGCGGGTTGCCGCGACGACGAAGCCGCGCTCCAGCGCCATCTTGCCGTGGATGATCGTGACGCCATAGCCGACCACGAACACGAACAGGTCGGCTGCACCGCTGAAGCCAAAATTGCGCAAGGTCAGCAGATTGGCAACATTATTCGGCACGTGGTCGAGGAAGATCGACCAGTTGGCAATCCCGAGCGTAAGATAAAGCCTGGCATCGTGGCTGTGTGCGGCGAGGGTCGCCTTGATGGACGGTTTCATTGCAAAAAAATGGGAATCAGGGGCGCTGCTTTTAACGATAACCATCGCACGATCCGAGTAGCGATTCCGTGAACGGGCATCACACTCTCCCCTTGCGGGAGAGGGTGGCTTCGCCAGCGAAGCCGGGTGAGGGGTTCTCTCCGCGAGCTCATCTCATTGTAGTAGTGCGCGGACAGACACCCCTCATCCGGCGCTTCGCGCCACCTTCTCCCACAGGGGGAGAAGGAAGAAATGGCCCATCACAACCTCTTGATCTGCCGCGCCCGTGCGCTATATCCCGGGTTTCCTCATCCAGTTTCGATCGGGTAAACGCATGACGACGTCAGATACGGCTGTGCACTCGCAGCCCTTCCAGGCCGAGGTGTCCGAACTCCTGCACCTGATGGTGCACTCCGTCTACTCCGAGACCGACATCTTCCTGCGCGAGCTGATTTCGAACGCGTCGGATGCCTGCGACAAGCTCCGCTACGAGGCGATCGCGACCCCGGCGTTACTCGGCGAGGGCGACGCACCAAAGATCCGCATCATCCCCAACAAGCAGGCCGGCACGCTCACCATCGCCGACAACGGCATCGGCATGGAGCGGCAGGAGTTGATCGATCATCTCGGCACCATCGCCCGCTCGGGCACCAAGGCTTTCGTGGCGAAGCTGAAGGAGGCCAAGGACGGGCTCGGCCTGATCGGCCAGTTCGGCGTCGGCTTCTATTCTGCTTTCATGGTTGCGGACAGGATTCTCGTCGTCAGCCGCAGGGCCGGCGAGAGCGACGTCTGGACCTGGACCTCGTCGGGCGGCTCCGGTTTCGAGATCGCGCGTGCGAGCGACGAAGATGCAGCACGCGTGAGCCGTGGCACCGAGATCGTGCTGCACCTGAAGGGGGATGCGAAGAAGTATCTGGAAGACTACGAGATCCAGCGCGTCGTCTCTGCCTATTCCGACAATATCCTCTTTCCCATCGAGCTCGTGCCGGCAGAAGGCGAACCGCGCCAGATCAATTCGGCGAGCGCACTGTGGCAGCGGTCGAAATCGGAGCTTTCTGCTGACGACTACAAGAAGGCCTATCAGCAGATCGCCACTGTCTTCGACGATCCCGCGATGACGCTGCATTATCGTGCCGAGGGACGCTATTCCTACGCCGTGCTGCTGTTCGCGCCGTCGACCAAGCCGTTCGATCTGTTCGAGCCGTCGCGCAAGGGGAGGGTCAAACTCTATGTCCGGCGTGTCTTCATCACCGAGGATGCGGATCTGTTGCCGGGCTATCTGCGCTTCATCCGCGGCGTCGTCGACAGCGAGGACCTGCCGCTCAACATTTCCCGCGAGATGCTGCAAAACAACCCCCAGCTCGCGCAGATCCGCAAAGCGGTCGCCACCCGCGTCGTCTCCGAGCTCGAAAGCCTCGCCGAAAAGGACGCAGAGAATTTTGCGAAGATCTGGGACGCTTTTGGCGCGGTGCTGAAGGAGGGTATCTACGAGGACTTCGAACGCCGCGAGAAGCTGCTGGCGCTGTCGCGTTTCACGACGACCACGGGCGAGAAGCGTTCCCTGAAGGATGTCGTCGCCGACTTCAAGCCGAACCAGACCGAGATCTATTATCTCGTCGGCGACAGCATCGAGCGGCTGAGGTCCAGTCCGCGTCTGGAGGCGGCGGCTGCGCGCGGCATCGAGGTGCTGCTGCTCACCGATCCCGTCGATGCCTTCTGGACCTCGATGCCGATGTCGTTCGACGGCAAGCCGCTGAAGTCGCTGGGCCAGGGCGATCTCAACCTCGACCTGATCCCGCGCGTCGACGAGGAGACGAAGGATGAGCCGGCGGCCGATGAAGCCGCCACCATCGCGCTGATCAAGGGTTCCCTCAACGAGCGCGTCAGCGACGTGAAGGCCTCGACGCGTCTCACCAGCTCCGCATCCTGCCTCGTCGCCGACAGCCAAGGTCCGAGCCGCGAGCTCGAGCGCCTTCTGGCGCAGCAGAACCGGGGCGAGCGCTCCAGGCCGATCCTCGAGGTCAATCTGCGCCATCCGCTGGTCACCGCGATCACCAGGGCGCCGGCGGGCTCGACAGTGATCGATGATCTCTGCCTGCTGCTGCTGGAGCAGGCCCAGATCCTCGATGGCGAATTGCCGGAAGACCCGTCCGCCTTCGCTGCAAGGCTGAACCGCCTGGTGCTCAAGGGGCTGGGTTAGCGCTGCCGTAGGCGAACGTCATCGCCGTTTTCTCTGCTCAGCTCCCTCCCCCCTTGTGGGGGAGGGCCGGGGAGGGGGGTAGCCCAGCAAAAGGTCTATCCGTCTCTGAGAGCGTGCAGAGTAGTTTCGCTCACATCGAGAGAGTGTGCCGTGTGGCACCCCCCTCCCTAGCCCTCCCCCACAAGGGGGAGGGAACGCATCTCGCATCTCTTTCGGCTTTCATTCTGGGTTGCCAAACGACGTTGCAGCGAGCACGCTCACTCCGCCGCATCCTTCTGCTCGTCGTGCGCGGCCTCTGCCTTCGCCTTCGGCTTCTTCGCCATCCAGCGTGAGAGCAGATTGGAGAAGCGGTCGAGATAGAGATAGACCACTGGCGTCGTGAACAGCGTAAGAGCCTGGCTGACCAGGAGGCCGCCGACCATGGCATAGCCGAGTGGCTGGCGGATCTCCGCGCCGGTGCCGGTGCCGAGCATCAAGGGCACGCCGCCGAGCAGCGCCGCCATCGTGGTCATCATGATCGGGCGGAAGCGCAGCAGCGCCGCCTGGCGGATTGACTGCTCCGGCGTCAAATGCTGCTCGCGTTCGGCGGCGATCGCGAAATCCACCATCATGATGCCGTTCTTCTTGACGATGCCGATCAGGAGGATGATTCCGATCAAGGCAATCAGGCTGAAGTCGAAGCCGAAGATCATCAGGATGGCGATCGCGCCGACTCCAGCCGAGGGCAGCGTGGAGAGAATGGTCAGGGGATGGATGTAGCTCTCATAGAGCACGCCCAGGATCAGGTAGACCACGACGAGCGCGGCCAGGATCAGCAGCGGCACGGTGCCGAGCGATTGCTGGAACGCCTGCGCGGTGCCCTGGAAGCTCGTTGCCAGTGTCGGCGGTGCGCGCATTTCGCTGACGGCTTGCGAGACCGCGTCGGTCGCCTGCCCGAGCGCCACGTCCTCGGCGAGGTTGAAGCTGATCGTCACCGCCGGAAACTGCCCCTGATGGGCGATCGCGAGCGGCCGCACCGGCACATTGGTCCAGCTACAAAATACCGAAAGCGGCACCTGCTCGCCCGTCAGCGGCGACCTGATGTAGATCTTGTCGAGCGTATCCAATTTGCCCTGCAGCTCCGGGGTGATCTCGAGGATCACGTGATAGCTGTTGGTCTGGGTGAAATACTGTGTGACCTGGCGCTGGCCGAATGCGTCATAGAGCGTATCGTCGATCAGCTGCGGCTGGATGCCGTAGCGCGCTGCGGTATCGCGGTTGATAGTGAGCTGAAGCGTCGTGCCTTCGGTCTGCTGGTCGGTGGCGACGTCGCGAAGCTGCGGCAGCGTCTTCATCGCTTCCAGGATCTTTGGCGCCCATGCGTTCAGCTCGGTAAGATTGGCGTCCTGGAGCGTGAACTCGAACTGGGTGCGCGTCGCGCGGCCGCCGAGACGCACGTCCTGCGAGGCCTGCATATAGAGGCGGGCGCCCTCGATCTTGGCGAGCTTTGGCCGCAGTCGCGCGATGATCTGCTGCGCGCTGACGTCACGCTCCTCCCGCGGCTTCAACGTGATGTACATGCGCCCGGAATTCAGTGCGGTGCCGCCGCCGCCGATGAACATCGCGATCGAATCGACGGCTGGATCGGCCTGCACGATCGCGTTGAGTTCCTCCTGGCGCCGTTTCATCTCCGCAAACGAGATGTCCTGCGGCATCTCGGAGACTGCGGTCAGGAAGCCGTTGTCCTGCTGCGGGAAGAATCCCTTCGGGATCAGGATGAAGAGGTAAACCGACAGGGCAATCGTCGCGAAGAAGATGCAGAGCGTGATGAAGCTGTGCCGCAGCGCGACGTCGAGCCCGCGCTCATAGGTGCCGAGCAGGCGCTCGAACATCCGCTCGCTCCACTGGTAGACCCGTCCATGCCGCGCCTCCTGGTCGGCGCGCAGGAAGCGCGAGGCCATCATCGGGGTGAGCGTGAGCGACACCACCAGCGAGACGAAGATCGCCATCGCGAGCGTCACCGCGAACTCGCGGAACAGCCGGCCGATGATGCCGCCCATGAGCAGCAGGGGGATCAGCACGGCGATCAGCGAGATGCTGATCGAGACGATGGTGAAGCCGATCTCCGCCGCCCCCTTGTAGGCAGCAGCCAGCGGTCGCTCGCCGTGCTCGACGTAGCGGGTAATGTTCTCGAGCATCACGATCGCATCATCGACCACGAACCCGACCGCGATCGTCAGCGCCATCAGGGAGAGGTTGTCCAGCGAGTAGCCGAACACCCACATCAGCGAGCAGGCACCCAGCAGTGCCAGCGGAACGGTCACGGTCGGAATGATTGTGGCCCAGAAGCTGCGCAGGAAGAGAAAGATCACCATCACCACCAGCCCAATGGTGATCAGGAGCGTGATCTGCACGTCCTCGACCGCGTCGCGGATCGTAATGGTGCGATCGCTGATGATCTTGATGGCGATTGCCGGCGGGATCGCCGCCACCAGCCGCGGCAGTTGTGCCTTGATGCGTTCGACGGTGTCGATGACGTTGGCGCCGGGTTGCTTGAAGATGACGAGGAATACGCCCCGTTTGCCGTCGGCCCACGCCGCGGTCTTCATGTCCTCAGGTCCGGCTACCGCCTCGCCGATGTCGCGGATCCGCAAGGGAGCGCCATTGCGATAGACAATGATCACATCCTGCCAGGCCGAGGCTTCGAGCAGCTGGTCGTTGGCGTAGATGGTGTAGGCGCGCCGCGTGCCGTCGATGTTTCCCTTCGGACTGTCGGTGGTGGTGATCGCGATCTGGCTGCGCACGTCCTCAAGCGACAGGCCCTTGGCGACGAGCTTTGCCGGATCGACCTGGACGCGCACCGACGGCTTCTGCTGTCCGCCGACGAAGACCTGCGCGACCCCGGAGATCTGGCTGATCTGCTGGGCAAGCTGGGCGTCGGTGCGGTCGCTGACGGTGGTCAGCGGCAGCGTGTCCGACGTCGCCGACAGGATCATGATTGGCGAATCCGCCGGGTTGACCTTGCGATAGGTGGGAGGCGAGGGCAGGTTCTTGGGCAGTTGGCCGCTCGCCGCGTTGATGGCGGCCTGAACGTCGTTGGCGGCGGCGTCGATCTGACGGTTCAGATCGAACTGGATGGTGATCGAGGCCGAACCGAGCGAGCTCGTCGATGTCATCTGCGCGATGCCGGGGATCTGCGCGAGCTGGCGCTCGAGCGGCTGCGCCACCGAGGAGGCCATCGTCTCCGGGCTGCCGCCGGGGAGTGATGCGGAAAGCTGGATGGTTGGAAAGTCGACCTGCGGCAGCGGTGCAACCGGCAGCAGTGGATAGGCCACGAGGCCGACGAAAAGGATACCCGCCATCAGCAGCGAGGTGCCGATCGGGTAGCGGATGAATGGAGACGAGAAGCTCTCTTGCATGCCCTGAAACCATCGACTGGCCAGCGCATCTTCTCCTCGCGAATGCGGAGTCGCGCCCGAGAGCCCGTGCGCGAATGTGCGTTTCCTTTAGCCCATATGTTGAATGCCCTGAGCCATCGGCGGTTCGGGGCCGGCGTTGTAACGGCAAGATTAGTCCCTTCGCGCCGGCTTGCGAACGGAATCCTGCGGGGGATGATTGCGACCTTTGTCGAACAGGAACGACCCGCAGATATGCGCTTTCTGCAGGTCAAGAGAGGTCAGCCTGTCTGCTCTTTCGATCGTGCGTCACAAGCGGGAGAGGTATATGTTGCGGAGCAGTCGCCTCCGCCGCCGCGCTATGCCATATCGGACCTGTGCGACGCCCGCCGTCGCTGCCGATTCGAGGAATTTCCGATGCGCATACCGCTCCTGACCATCATCGCCATCGCCACGCTCCAGGCAGCAACGCCTGCCAGCGCCCAGCGCTACGACCCGCGCTATCCGGTATGCATGCACGTCTACACGGGAGGGCCCCGCGGTGGCGGCAGCGACTGGTTCGATTGCTCGTACGCGTCACTGGAGCAGTGCCGCGCCTCGGCCTCCGGCCTTTCCGCATCCTGCGACGTCAATCCCTACTACGTCTCCGACCAGCCGCAGCCGCGCCGGCGCTATAAACCGGCTTACTAGCGCCATCGTCAGCGCGTCCGAGCGCCGCAATGTGTGCGGTGCAGCGTTCACCGCTCGCCCGGCCACCATTCCGAGCGAGGATCACGCACGGAGATCTTCGTGGTGCGCAGCGCCACGAGATGACTACGCTTGTAGGGAAACCCTGACAGCTCCGAGCATTGCCGGCAGCGCATGTAGCGTTCCAGCTCGTGGATCGGCGTCGATTTCCGGCGCCTGATGACGTCGAGCGCCACGGTCTGGTGCGTCTCGCAGCCGAGGCACTTCACCTCGAGATAGCAATAGCCGGCGTTCAGCGCATCGCCCAGCGTCGGCGACGGCTGGGCCGGCCCCTGAAAGGACAGCATCCGCTTGTTCCAGGCCTCGCAGGCGAGGCGGTCGGCCTCTTTCCGCGCCGCTGCCGCCCGCTCCGCCGCCGCGCGAACGGACGCGCCGTAGATTCGCTCGCGAGATTTGTTGCCCATGGCGCGAGACAATGCGTGCGCGGGAGAGGCGAGGGCAAGCCGCTAGGGATTGCGGGTGTGGATGCCGCGGACGCAAGCCGCTGCCGAGCGGGCCGGGCTCGCGGCTACTCCTTCTTCACTCCCGACAACTGCACCACCTCACGCCAGCGCGCGGTCTCTTCGGTCAGCATGCTGCCGAACTCGCCCGCATTGCCGTGCAGCACCATCGCGCCGAGCTGGGCGATGCGGCGCTTGATCTCGCTGTCGGACAGCGCCGCGTCGATCTCGCGGTTCAACAGATCGATGATCTCGCGTGGCGTATCCTGCGGCGCGCCGACGCCGTAGAAGGACGATGTCTCGTAATCCGGCAGCGTATCCGCGATCGACGGCACGTCGGGCAGGATGTCGGAGCGTTCACGTGTCGTGACGCCGAGTGCGCGCAGCTTGCCGGCGCGCACCAGCTCGAAGGACGAGGTGACGTTGTCGAACATGCCGTGCACCTGGCCGGTCATCACGTCGGTCAGGCCGGGCGCCGACCCGCGATAGGGAACGTGGGTGAACTGCACGCGGGCAAGCGCCTTGAACAGCTCGCCGGACAGATGCAGTGAGGTTCCGATGCCGGAGGAGGCGATCGAGAGCATGCCGGGATTTGCCCTGGCGTAGAGGATGAAGTCCGAAACGGTCCGCACCGGCAGATCGTTGTTGACGACAAGCACGAGCGGAATGCGCGCCACGCCGGCAACCGGTGCGATGGACTTGGCGAAATCATAGGGCAGCGCCGGATCGAAGGACGCGTTGATCGCGTTCGCGGTCGAGGTCAGCAGCAGCGTGTAGCCGTCCGGTTCCGAGGCAATCACCGCCTGCGTGCCGATATTGCTGCCGGCGCCGGGCTTGTTCTCGACCACGAAGGTCTGGCCGAGCCGCTCGGACAAGCGCTGGCAGAGCAGCCGCGACAGCACGTCGGTCGCGCCGCCAGGTGCGTAAGGAACCACCCATTTCACGCTGCGCGAGGGATAGGAGGGATTTCCCACGGCAAAGGCGCGGGGAGCGGCGAGGCCTGCGAGGGCACAGGCGGCCGCGCGGAGGAAGTTGCGCTTGGTGACCATTGTTCTTGCCTCAAAGCGAGGAAATTATCGGTGCGAACCAGCTCGCCCGCATGTCTGAAATCGATATCGCAAGAATCGCGCCGACCCGCACGCCGTTCCCGTCGGCTTGGTAAAGGATGACCAGAGTTAATCGCGGACTAACCCTGTTTTTACCTTGGCTCTTAACACCTGGTCAGGGCTCGCGGTCTATAGCTACTGACAGACGAGTGACCAGCCGAAAGACATCAACAACATGAACCCCGGCGTCATCGAGCAGGCGAAAACGACGCGCGCGCCCTCGGCCTCGAAAATCTGGCTGAAGGCGATCGAACTCACCGCGCGCATCGAGACGCTGCCGGGCCGGCTGTTCGCCGATGTCATCGAGGATTGGGCGAGACGCCAGCCGGACCGCGCGGCGCTCCTCACGGACGACGAAACGATCAGCTACGATCAGCTCGCAAAACGTATCAACCGCTACGCGCGCTGGGCACGCTCGGTCGGCCTCGCGAAGGGCGACACCGTCGGTATGATCATGCCGAATGGTGCCGACTATGTCGCCGCCTGGCTCGGCATCAGCCGTATCGGTGGCGTCGTCGCGCTGATCAACACCAAGCTGGTTGGACAGTCGCTGGCGCATTGCATCGATGTCGCGAAGCCGTCCCACCTCATCGTCGCGCATGATCTCGCCGAGGCGCTTGCGGACGCCACGCAGCACCTGAATTCGGCGGCAAAGATCTGGACCCATGGCGATGCGCGCAGCGAGCGCTCGATCGATGTGGCGCTGGCGGCGCTCGACGACGGCCCGCTCTCGCAGGACGAGCACGGCGGCGTGACCATCAATGACCGCGCGCTACTGATCTATACCTCCGGCACCACGGGCCTGCCCAAGGCAGCCAGCATCAGCCATCGCCGCATCCTCAACTGGGGCTTCTGGTTTGCCGGGCTCATGGGCGCGACGCCACAGGACCGGCTCTACGATTGCCTGCCGTTGTTTCATTCCGTCGGCGGCATCGTCGCGCCCTGCAGCATGCTCGCCGCTGGCGGCTCGGTGGTGATCGCGGACAAATTCTCGGCGACGAATTTCTGGTCCGACATCGTCCGCCACGACTGCACCCTGTTCCAGTATATCGGCGAGCTCTGCCGATATCTCCTGAAAGCGCCGCCGTCGGAGTATGAGAACCGCCACGGCCTGCGGCTCGTCTGCGGCAATGGCCTGCGCGGCGACATCTGGGAGGACTTCCAGGCCCGCTTTGCGCTTCCCCGCATCCTCGAATTCTACGCGGCGACCGAAGGCAACTTCTCGCTGTTCAACGTCGAGGGCAGACCGGGTGCGATCGGCCGCATCCCGCCGCTGCTTGCGCATCGTTTCCCGGCGGCGATCGTCAAGCTCGATCCCGACGCCGGCGTGCCCCTGCGCAATGCCGACGGCCTTTGCCTGGCCTGCGCGCGCGGCGAGGCCGGTGAAGCCATCGGCCGCATCGGCACCGCCGATGAAGGCGGCGGCCGTTTCGAGGGCTATACCGACGCCGGCGAGACCGAGAAGAAGATCCTGCGCCATGTCTTCGCTCACGGCGATGCCTGGTTCCGCACCGGCGATCTGATGCAGCTGGATGACAAGGGCTTCTTTCATTTCGTCGACCGCATCGGCGACACCTTCCGCTGGAAGGGCGAGAACGTTGCGACCTCGGAGGTCAACGACGCCGTGCGTGATTGCTCCGGCGTGGTCGACGCAACGACCTACGGCGTCAGCATTCCCGGCACCGACGGCCGCGCCGGCATGAGCGCAATCGTGGTCAACGAGGGCTTTGATCTGGCCGCACTCGCGGGTCATCTCGCCACGCGCCTGCCTCCTTACGCCCGCCCCGTCTTCATCCGCATTTCGACCGGGCTCGATGCGACCGAGACTTTCAAGCAGAAGAAGAGCCAGCTCGCGCGCGAGGGGTTTGATCCCGGCGCGATCGCTGATCCGCTGTACGTGATGGAGCCGAAGTCCGGCGTCTATGTCGCGGTTGACCGGGAGACGTACGTGCAAATTGTTGATGGCTCTGTCAGGCTCTAATGGGCTACAAAAACAGAGATAGGTCCAATTTTATCTGAATTGTCCAAGAAGCCATTTACTTCTGTCCGGTAAACCACGGAGCAACGGGAGGCGGGCATTCCGCCAAAGACGATCAAACGATAACAAACACGAAGCGAGCGCAGCCATGTCGGTAAGGTTAAAAATTACTGAAGTGATCAAGCAGATTGCCAAGGAGCAGAACGTCACGCTGCCGGAGCTGACGGACGACCTGTCGCTGCATGAGACGGGTTTCGACTCGCTCGCCTTCGCGATCCTGATCGCGCGCCTCGAGGACGAGCTCGGCGTCGATCCCTTCACGATTTCCGAGGACGCTGCCTTCCCGGCGACCGTCGGCGATTTCGTGCGGGCCTACGAAAATGTTCCCGCGTGAGATCTTTGCACTCCGCGACTATCTCAGCGCCGAGCTGAAGGGACGCACGCTGTCGGATGCGCACCATCTGGTGTCGCTGACAGACGTGCTGTCGCAGACGGTCCTGGGCGGCCGCCTTGGCGAGTTGTCCGGCCGGTCGGTGCTGTTGAAATTGTCCGACCAGCTCAGATCCGGCCTTGCCATGATCGAGCTGGACGGCATCGCCCGTCGCATGCTGCTGTGCCCGCCGGATCTCAATCCCGCGCATCTCGATGCGCTGATCGCTGACGCGGAGATCGATGCAGTCGTCACCGACGAGCCGGAGTTCTGGAGAGACGGCGCGATCCCGCTCGTCATGACCGCGCAACTGCCGCTCACCGCGGCTACGCCTGCCGAATCCGAGCGCGCCACCGAATGGCTGATGCTGACCTCGGGCACCTCTGGCGTGCCGAAGATCGCAGCGCATACGCTGGAAGCGCTGACCGGCGCGATCCGGGCCGAGGCGCCTGCGCGCGGCCCCGCGCCGGTCTGGGCGACCTTCTACGACATCCGCCGCTATGGCGGCTTGCAAATCTTCCTGCGCGCGATCCTTTCCGGCGGCTCGATGGTGCTGTCGGACGCACATGAGGTCCTCGCGGGCCACGTCGCGCGTCTGAACGCGCGCAGTGTCTCGCACATTTCCGGCACGCCCTCGCATTGGCGCAAGCTCCTGATGAGCGGTTCGGCGGCGCAATTCGCGCCGCGCTATGTCCGCCTCTCCGGCGAGATCGCCGACCAGGCCGTGCTCGACGGCCTGAAGGCGGCGTTCCCCAATTCCTCGATCGGTCATGCCTATGCCTCGACGGAAGCCGGCGTCGGCTTTGCCGTCAATGACGGGCTCGAAGGTTTTCCCGCCGCCTATATCGGCGTGAATCCGAGCGGCGTTGAGATGAAGATCGTCGACGGCTCGCTGCGCATCCGCTCCAACCGCACCGCGCACGCCTATATCGGCCGCAATGCGTCGAAGCTCGCCGAGGACGACGGCTTCGTCGACACCGGCGACATGATAGAGCTGCGCGGCGACCGCTGTTATTTCGTCGGGCGTCGCGGTGGCATCATCAACATCGGCGGGCTGAAGGTTCATCCCGAGGAAATCGAGGCGGTCATCAACCGTCATCCGGACGTGCGGATGTCGCGCGCGAAATCGCGGAAGAGCCCGATCACCGGCGGCATCGTCGTGGCCGACGTGATCCTTGGCGACGGCACCGATCCGGCGCGGGCGAACGAGATCCGCGAGCAGATCCTGGACCAGTGCCGGGCGCAGCTCGCCTCACACAAAGTGCCGGCGGTGATCCGCTTCGTCGAGACCCTCGACGTCACTCCGGCCGGAAAGCTGGCGCGCACCGATGCATAATGTCCTCGTCACCGGCGGCAGCCGCGGCATTGGCCTTGCGATCGCAACGCGCCTGGTGGGCGCCGGTTACAACGTGATCGCGGTGGCGCGGCGTGAGACCGAAGAGCTCGCGGCCGCGGTGCGCGTGTCGGAGAAGCGCCTGCATTTTCGCGCCTGCGACCTCGCGGTCATCGACGCGATCCCGGCTTTCGCAAAGCTGGTGCGCGACGAGTTCGGCGCGATCTATGGCCTCGTCAACAATGCCGGCCTCGGCACCGAGGGCCTGCTCGCGACCATGCACAATTCCGAGATCGAAGCGCTGGTGCAGCTCAACGTGCTGTCGCCGATCATCCTCACCAAATATGTCGCGCGGCACATGATGGCCGACGGCGCAGGTCGCATCATCAACATCTCCTCGATCATCGCCACGACCGGTTATAACGGCCTGTCGGTCTATGGCGCGACCAAGGCGGCCGCGACCGGTTTCACGCGCTCGCTGGCGCGCGAGGTCGGCAAGCTCGGCATCACCGTGAATGCGATCGCGCCCGGCTTCATCGATACCGAGCTGACACACAATCTCTCCGACGAAGGCCGCAAGCGCATCGCGGGGCGCAGCGCACTGCGCCGCTTGCCGCAGACTGAGGACGTCGCGCGGATGGTCGAGTATCTGCTCGGCGAAGGCGGACGCAACGTCACGGGAACGGTGTTCACGATCGACGCTGGAAATACCGCTTAAGGAACTCTCGCGCCACAAATTGAGTTGATCGCGCTCGATATCATTTCAGCGCATTTGGTTCTAGGATGCTCTGCAATCGGTTGCGGTTACGTCAATCGATCTGCCCTAAACGACAGGGAGCAGTATGCATGACCGCTTCGAACCTTCCCAGGGCATCAGCGCAGTCATCTCAAGAGAGCGTCACCAACCGCAAGTCCAAGAACCAGCCGATGTCGCATCAGAATTCCGGCGATCACGGCTACGAAATGTATCCGCAGCAATTCGTCCGGCTCGTCGGCTGCCATGACGTGCACGTGCCCTCGGTGGCGGAGAGGGAAAAGCTGCACTAGCTTGCGTACGCCGCTTCAATCGCCGTGAAGATCAAATCCATTCTGCCTCGCAGCTCGCGTGCTGAATACATCTGAGCGGCGGGCCATCGCTCTTGTTGTCCGGGTCTGTTTCAGCCAATGATCGGGAATCCCACGGGTGCGCCGTCCGGTGAACCCAATCGATCCCAGTCTCGTATCTTGATTGCGCGAAACGCACCCGGCCTCAGGCAATGACACCAGGCGTCTCCTTCTACGGCAGCATCCCCGTCTTCCGCGGCTTCACCAGCCTGATGGATCCCTCGCTCTATTCGCCGCTGCCTGATGACTGGACCATCGGGGTGGCGGACATCGTCGATTCCACCAAGGCGATTGCGGCGCAGCGTTACAAGGCGGTCAACGTGGCCGGTGCCGCGGTGATCGCAGCCGTCACCAATGCGCTGCAGGGACGGGAATTTCCTTTCGTGTTCGGTGGCGACGGCGCGAGCTTTGCAGTTTCGCCCGAAGATCTCGACCGCGCCCGCGCCGCGCTCGCCGCGACGGCGACCTGGGTCAGGCAGGATCTCGATCTGAAAATGCGCGTCGCGCTTGTGCCGGTCAGCGCGATTCGCAGCGCGGGCCTGGACGTGCGCGTCGCGCGCTTCGGGCCGTCGGCCAACCTGTCCTATGCGATGTTCTCCGGCGGAGGGTTGGGGTGGGCCGAGGCTGCGATGAAGCGGGGCGAGTTCGCGGTTCTTGAGGCGCCCGACGGCACGCAGCCGGATCTGTCCGGCCTGTCCTGCCGGTTCGAGGAGATTCCGGCCTCGCGCGGGCTCATCCTGTCGGTGCTGGTGGTGCCGGCGCGCGGCGCCGATGCGCTTCTCTTCCGGAAAGTGATCGAGGACGTCATCCATCTCGTCGAGCGTAGTCCGGATGCGGGCCGTCCCGTGCCGCCGCAGGGTCCGCCGCTGAAATGGCCGCCGCAGGGGCTCGACTACGAGGCGCGCGCCAGGCGCGGCGGTTCGCTCCTCAAGCGCCGCGTCGGTGTTTTGGCCTACACTCTATTCGCCTACATGATCGTGCGCCTCGACATCAAGGTCGGCGGCTTCGTGCCCAAGACCTATACGCAGCAGGTCGTCGAGAACTCGGACTTCCGCAAATATGACGACGGTCTGCGCATGATCCTCGACTGCACGCCGGAGCTCGAGCGTGACTTGAGCGATCGACTGGCAGCGGCGGCGAAGAGCGGCATCGTACGCTATGGCCTGCACCGGCAGGACGCGGCAATGATGACCTGCTTCACGCCTTCGGCGCTGCGCAGCGACCACGTCCACTTCATCGACGGCGCGCGCGGTGGCTACGCATCGGCGGCAACGGTGCTGAAGGCGACGGCGTGACGCCGCCTTAGAAGCGGATTGTGGTCTCTCCCCGCTGGGGAGAGGTGCGCAATCAGCGGACGACCCGTGTCCAGGTCTCGCCGCCGCACAAGGCACCCACGCAGCCTTCGACGCGGAGCGTATCGGTGCCGGTGACGGAGATGTGGCTCGCATAGGCGTTGCCGTCATCGGCATTGTAGATCTGGCCCGACCATTTGTTCGAGCCTGACGGCTGCATGCCGCTGAACAACGGCAATCCGATCAGCGGACGCCTGGCGAGCGCGGGATTTGGATTCTTGCTGTCGCTGGCGGGCTGGCCGGTCGCGGTGTCGTAGGGCTCCTTCAGCCAGACGATGACGCCGCAGATGCCGCCGCCGCATTTGCTGATCTTGACCCGTGCATCGCCTGCCTGGGTCAGCCAGGTCCCGCTCGCATCCGCGCTCTGCGCGCGTGCGGCGGTCGCGCCCAACAGCGCAGCCAGACAGGTGACGAGAACGGCGAATCTGCGGATCATGAAGAGCCCCGAAAATGGAGGCGTCTCCATAGCAGCAAATCGCCATCATGCAACGCGCGGCTGCATCACATTCCTGCGTTCATTTGCCCCAGCCGGCCAGCGCGACGGAGGCGGCCGTGCTGAGCCCGAACACCGCCATGGCGCCGCCGACCAGGGCGAACAGTGTCCAGGCCGGCGCCTGAGCTGTCGTGAGCGCGAGGCCGCCGACGGCAACGATCAGGAGCCGCGCTGTGGACGCAAGCACCGGACCTCCGACGCGCGCGGCACCTTGCGATGAGAAATAAAGCGACACACCGACACCGAAGAACACGAAGGCCGGCCCCGCCCAATGGAAATAGCTGTGTGCAGCGGCGGTGACGCCGGCATCGCGGGTAAAGAGCGAGACCCACAGCGCCGGATCGAGCGCGACGACGAGGCCGATGAGGCCGACGGTGAGGCCTGCGGCTGCCGCCGCCGTCCAGGCGACTCGTCGCGCGCGCTGCAACTGTCCGGCGCCGATCGCCATGCCGACCATCGGCACCGAGGCGATGCCGAAGGCGAAGGTGATCGGGATCAGCAAGAATTCCAGCCGCGAGCCGATGCCGTAGCCGGCGAGCATTTCGGTACCGAAGCTTGCGAGAATTTTCGTGAAGATCAGGATAGTGAGCACGGTTTGCAGCGGCGACAGGCAGGCGACCGCGCCGACTTTCAGGATGTCGAGGAACATGCCGCGCTCGAACCGGAAGGCGCCAACATTCAGTGGCAGGCGGCTGCGACCCGTGAGCAGATACCAGACGAAGAAGACTGCCGCGAGCGTAAAGGCGATGAGCTGGCCCGAGGCGACGCCGCGCATGCCGAGTTGCGGCACGCCGAACAGGCCGAGCCCGAGCGTGCCGCCGACCGCGACCTGCACCAGGCTTGAGCCGATCAGTGTCATCGAGGGCAGGCGCATGTCGCCGGTGCCGCGGATCACCGAGGCGAGCGTGTTGACCAGCCAGATCGCGATCGCGCCGGAGAACAGCACCTGCGAATAATTGCAGGCTTCCTCCAGCACGTTTGCGCGTCCGCCGAGCAGCGTGAAGAAGCTGCGGCCGAACAGCAGCATCATCACGGTGAAGAACAGCCCGCCGCAAATGCCGATGATGGCGGCGTGCAGCGCCAGCGTCGCGGCGCGATTTCGGTCGCCCGCGCCGAGCGCACGGCTGATCGCGGACGACACGCCGCCGCCCATTGCCCCCGCGCTCATCATCTGCGTCAGCATGGCGAAGGGAAACACCAGCGCGATCGCGGCCAGCGGAATGGTGCCGAGCCGGCCGATATAGGAGGTCTCGGCGATCGCAACCAGCGTGCTGCCGACCATCGCGATCATGTTGGGGATCGCCAGCCTGAGCAGTGTCGGCAGGATCGGCGCAGTCAAAAGGCTGGCAATGGGGGACATCACCGGAGCACGCGACGGTGCGGCGTCTATCGGGGCGTCGATCGTCATGCGTCACCGGATGAAATTAGATGATGTCCGACATATTATAAGCCGGGCCTCATCGGCACCAGCCCTCCGTTCACGCAGGGCTCACCACGGCTGGCCGCATAGGTCGATGGTGCCCAGGCGCGGCGCGCGGACGATGTCGAAGACGAACGGCGCCGTACAGTCGAAGCGGATCCGCCCCTCCGGCTGCTCGCAATAGATATCGCCGGTGAAAGGGTGCCAGTTACGAGCCTGGTAGAACGCGAAATTATGCGGCTCGCAGAACAGGAGCGCGAAGCGGACCGCATCGTTGGCGCGCATGGTGTGAACGGCGGCATCGATTGCGAGCGTCGCGTAGCCACGTCCACGGCAGTCCTCGCGCGTGCAGACGCCGCCGATGCCACCAATATGGACCTTGCGGCCGTTCCAGGTGATGGTGCGGAAGTAGATGCCTACATGACAGGCAAGTCCGCCCTCGGGCGCCTCGATCAACACGCGAAGCTCGGCATTGGCCCATTTGATGTGGCGCCAGGGCCGCTTCTCGACGGCATCGCGCGGCCAGACTGCCTTGAACAACGGCTCGGCGACCGGCCATGAGGCGTCGCCATTCAAAATGTCGATCTCGATGCTCATGGGGCCGCCTTTGCTAACTGCGCACGAGGGTGCATTCGTTCTCTCTTAAACGCTTCAAAGGCAATGATATTTTGCATCAGCCCCGCGCGCCTTTTGTTCTGAGCTGAATTCGCGCATTCAGGCCATGCCGTCCGCACCATGCGGTTTCGCAAATTCTAAGGTATTTAACGGCGCAGGAACCTTCTATAAGGGGAGACCGTTAGAACACGTTCCCCACCCAGTTGCGGACAAGAACCCATGACCTTTACGCTCCCCCCACTCCCTTACGCCTATGACGCCCTCGGCCAGTATATGTCGAAGGAAACGCTGGAATATCACCACGACAAGCATCATCAGGCCTACGTCACCAACGGCAACAACGCGCTCAAGGGGACCGAATGGGAAGGCAAGTCCCTTGAGGAGATCGTGAAGGGCTCCTTCGGGAAGAACCCGGCGGTCTTCAACAATGCCGGCCAGCACTACAACCACATCCACTTCTGGAGCTGGATGAAGCCCAATGGCGGCGGCACCAAGCTGCCGGGCAAGCTCGAGAAGAAGATCAACGAGGACCTCGGTGGCTTCGAGAAGTTCAAGACGGACTTCCAGGCGGCGGGCGTCGGCCAGTTCGGCTCCGGTTGGGCTTGGCTGTCGGTGAAGAACGGCAAGCTCGAGATCTCCAAGACGGCGAACGGCGAGAATCCGCTGGTGCACGGCGCCACCCCGATCCTCGGCGTGGACGTCTGGGAGCACTCCTACTACATCGACTATCGCAACCGCCGTCCGGACTATCTGAAGGCGTTCGTCGAGAACCTCGTGAACTGGGAATACGTGGAGTCGCTGTTCGACAAGGCGTGAGTTAGTCACGTCATTCCGGGTTCGGCTTTCGAGCCGCCCCGGAATGACAAAATCAAAAAAGGCGGCCGCCTCACGCGGCTGCCTTTTTTTGCTGCCTGTCCGGTGGCAAGCGCGCTGCTTGCGGTCGGCGCCGATTTCGGCGCCACCATCGCCATGGTCGTGAGCTGGATCCTGATCGGCTATGGCCGGGCGGTCGGCCGCCCCGGAATGCCGGCGAGGGGGCGTGGACAGGGGTAATGTTATAATATAACGTTCCCGGATGGTTCCCGCCGCGTCCCACGCCCAGCATCATGACCATTCCCACGACCACGCGCATGCGCATGGGCACGACCATACGCACGCCCATGTCCACGATCCCCTGGCGCCGCATCCGGCCCAGGCCGCGCCCTGGTCGATCCTGCGCATGACCCTGGCGGGCCGTCTCGCGGCGGCGCTCGCCGTCTGCGCGGTGCTCTGGGGCATGGTCTTTTTGGCGATGAGGTGACCATGGCGGCGCTCGGTTTCCACAACGTCACCCTTGGCTATGACCGGCATCCGGCGGTGCACCACCTCAAGGGCGAGGTCGCGCCTGGGGCGCTGGTCGCGGTGATCGGACCGAACGGCGCTGGCAAGTCGACGCTGCTGCGCGGTATCGTGGGCATCCTCAAGCCGCTCGCAGGCAGCATCCATCTCGGTGGGCTCGATCAGCGCGATATCGCCTATCTGCCGCAGACCGCCGATATCGACCGCAGCTTCCCGATCTCGGTGTTCGATTTCGTCGGCACCGGCCTGTGGCGTGGGATCGGGCTGTTCGGTGGCATCGGCAAGGCCGCGCGCGAGAAGATCCTGGGCGCGATCGCGGCCGTCGGGCTGAACGGCTTCGAGAATCGTCCGATCGGCACGCTTTCCGGCGGGCAGATGCAGCGCGTGCTGTTCGCGCGCGTGCTGCTCCAGGATGCGCGCCTGATCGTGCTGGATGAGCCCTTCAACGCCATCGACAGCAAGACAACGGCCGATCTGCTCGCGCTGGTGACGCGCTGGCATGGCGAGGGCCGCACCGTGCTCGCCGCGCTCCACGACATGGAAATGGTTCGCAGTCATTTCCCGCAAACGCTGCTGCTCGCGCGTGGTCCGGTAGCATGGGGTGCGACCGCCGAGGTGCTGACGGCGGAAAATCTCATGGTGGCGATGCGGATGTGCGAAGCGTTCGACGACAGCGCGGCGGCCTGCGCCGACGATGACGAACGCTCGCAGGCGGCATGATGCACGATGTATGACGCGCTGATCGGCCCCTTCACCGAATTCGAGTTCATGCGGCGCGCGCTCGCCGCCGTGATCGCGCTGTCGCTTGCGGGTGCGCCGATCGGCGTGTTCCTGATGCTGCGGCGGATGAGCCTCGTCGGCGATGCCATGGCGCATGCGATCCTCCCCGGCGCCGCGATCGGCTTCCTGTTTTCCGGCCTCAATTTGTTCGCGATGACCGCCGGCGGCCTGATCGCGGGCTTTGCGGTCGCCATCCTCGCCGGTGTCGTTGCGCGTTCGACCGGCCTGAAGGAGGACGCCTCGCTCGCGACCTTTTATCTGGCTTCGCTCGCGCTTGGCGTCACCATCGTCTCGATCAAGGGCACCAATATCGACCTGTTGCACGTGCTGTTCGGCAACATCCTCGCCATGGACGACCAGACGCTGCTGGTGGTCGCCTTCAACGCCACGATCACGCTTCTGGTGCTCGCGGTGATCTACCGTCCGCTGGTGATCGAAAGCGTCGATCCCTTGTTTCTACGCACCGTCAGCCGCGCCGGGGGACCCGCGCATCTCGCCTTCCTCGCCCTCGTCGTCATCAACCTCGTTAACGGCTTTCAGGCGCTCGGCACCCTGCTTGCGGTCGGCCTGATGATCATGCCCGCGGGCATCGCCCGGTTCTGGTCGCGCGACCTCACTGCGATGATCTCTATCGCCGTCATCGCCGCTGCGGTGTCGGGCTATGCCGGGCTCGTGCTGTCGTTCCAGACACGGATTCCCTCGGGGCCGGCGATCATCCTGGTGGCAACCGCGTTCTACGTCGTCTCGGTGCTGTTTGGCAGCGTCGGCGGGCTGGTCCGGCAGATGTTTCCCGGCCGGCATCTGGAGGCCTGATCTGCGATGCGCCGCCTCCTGCTCCTCGTCCTTGCGTCCTTGCTGATCGCCTCGCCGCTTCAAGCGGCGGAACGGCTCAACGTGGTCGCGAGCTTCTCGATCCTCGCCGATTTCATCCGCAACGTCGGCGGCGATCGCGTCAACCTCACCACGCTGGTCGGTCCCGACAGCGACGTCCATGTCTACACACCGGCGCCCGGGGACGCGAAGCGGATCGCGGACGCAAGGCTCGTCATCGTCAACGGCCTGGGCCTGGAGGGCTGGCTGCCGCGGCTGGTGCAGTCCGCAGGCAGCAAGGCAACCGTCGTGATCGCGAGCGCCGGCATCGCGCCGCTCAAGCTCGGCTCGGAATCCGATCCACATGCCTGGCAGTCGATTCCCAACGCGAAAGCGTACGTAACCAACATCGCGGACGCGCTGGCCGCGGCCGCACCTGACGATGCCGAATTCTTCCGCGACCAGGCCAAGGCCTATCTGGAAAAGCTCGAAACGCTCGACCGAGAGGTGCGCGAGGCGATTGCAAAAATCCCGCCGGAGCGGCGCAAGGTGATCTCGACCCACGATGCCTTCGGCTATTTCGCCGCCGAATACGGCATCCAGTTCATCGCACCGCTCGGGGTCTCCACCGAAACCGAGCCGAGCGCCCGCGATATCGCCGCCATCATCGGCCAGATCCGGACGCAAAAAATCCCGGCTGTCTTCCTGGAGAATATCAGCGACGACCGGCTGATCCGGCGGATCGCGGCCGAGACCGGCTCAAAGGTCGGCGGGACCCTGATTTCGGACGGTTTGACGGCCGAAAAGGGGTCTGCCCCCACTTACATTGACATGGTCAGGCACAATATAAAGGCCCTGACCAGCGCGCTTGACCACTAGGGCAGGGGCCACCCCGCCTCGCGTCGCGCGAATAAGCCCGATGTCGGAGTAGTTATGTCTGAAGTGACCCCGCAGAAGATTCCCGTGACCGTGCTGACCGGCTATCTCGGGGCCGGCAAGACCACGCTTTTGAACCGCATCTTGTCGGAAAACCACGGCAAGAAATACGCCGTCATCGTCAACGAATTCGGCGAGATCGGGATCGACAACGACCTCATCATCGGCGCCGATGAGGAAGTGTTCGAGATGAATAATGGCTGCATCTGCTGCACCGTGCGCGGCGATCTCGTGCGCATCATGGACGGTCTGATGAAGCGCAAGGGCAAGTTCGACGCCATCATCGTCGAGACCACGGGGCTTGCGGACCCTGCGCCCGTCGCCCAGACCTTCTTCGTCGACGAGGACGTGCAGAAGAATGCGCGGCTTGACGCGGTCGTGACGGTTGCCGATGCCAAATGGCTCTCCGACCGGCTGAAGGATGCGCCCGAGGCCAAGAACCAGATCGCGTTTGCCGACGTCATCGTGCTGAACAAGACTGACCTCGTCTCCAAGCCCGAGCTTGCCGAGGTCGAGGCCCGCATCCGCGGCATCAATCCCTATGCGAAGCTGCACCGCACCGAGCGTTGCTCCGTGGCATTGGCCGACGTGCTCGACCGCGGCGCGTTCGACCTCGATCGCATCCTCGACATCGAGCCGGACTTCCTGGAGGCCGATGATCATGACCACGACCACGATCATCACCACCATCACGGTCATGACCATCATCACCACCATGATCACGGCCACGGCCTGAAGCACTATCACGACGAGGAGATGCAGTCGCTGTCGCTCAAGACCGACAAGCCGCTCGATCCCAACGTGTTCATGCCCTGGCTCCAGAACCTCGTGCAGGTGGAGGGCCAGAAGATCCTTCGCTCCAAGGGCATCCTCGCCTTCCACAATGATGACGACCGCTACGTCTTCCAGGGCGTCCACATGATGCTGGAGGGCAATCACCAGCGGAAGTGGAAGGAGGGCGAGCCGCGCGAGAGCCGTCTCGTCTTCATCGGTCGCGAGCTGCCTGAACAGGCCATCCGCGAAGGTTTTGAGAGCTGCATCGTCTCGTGATGAAAGAGTTTACGCCAGCTCCCGATTCACCCTCGATCGTCTCCGTCACCGACCGCGTCAAGCCGGTCGCGCTCGGCATGACCGTGACCTCGGTGCATTTCCTTGGGTCCCACGCCGCCTTCGTCGCCGGCGAGGAGAACGTTGCGCTCGCCACTGCGAATGGTGAGGTCAGCAAAATTGCTGTCCATAGCGGCGGCATTCTTTCGACTGCGAGCGACGGCAAGCGCCTCGTGATGGGCGGAGACGACGGCAAGGTCGTCTCGCTCGACGCCAAGGGCGAGGTGGCGCTGCTCGCGACCGATCCCAAGCGGCGCTGGATCGATGCGGTGGCGCTGCATCCCGATGGCGCCTTCGCCTGGTCGGCCGGCAAGCTTGCCTTCGTCAAGAGCGGCAAGCTAGAGGAGAAATCGATCGAGGTGCCCTCGACCGTCGGCGGCCTTGCGTTTGCGCCGAAGGGCCTGCGGCTTGCGATCGCGCATTACAACGGCGCGACGCTGTGGTTTCCGAACATGGCGGGGAGCGCCGAATTCCTGCCCTGGGCCGGTTCGCATCTCGCCGTCACTTTCAGCCCGGACAACAAGTTTCTGGTCACCGCGATGCACGAGCCGGCGCTGCATGGCTGGCGGCTCGCCGACAACAAGCACATGCGCATGACCGGCTATCCCGGCCGCGTCCGCTCGATGTCCTGGAGCGCGGGCGGCAAGGCGCTCGCGACCTCTGGCGCCGACACCGTGATCCTGTGGCCGTTCGCCAGCAAGGACGGCCCGATGGGCAAGGAGCCCGCGATGCTCGCGCCCTTGCAGGCGCGTGTGTCGGTGGTCGCCTGCCATCCGAAGAACGACATCTTCGCCGCCGGCTATAGCGACGGCACCGTGCTGATGGTGCGGCTGGAGGACGGCGCCGAGATCCTGGTCCGCCGCAACGGCACCGCGCCGGTCGCGGGGCTGGCCTGGAACGCCAAGGGGACGCTGCTTGCATTTGCCGACGAGACCGGCGATGGAGGGCTCCTCGAGCTCTGATTCCCATTCCGGCCGGCCAATGCGGTTTCTGACGACCTTCCAGCTTGCTGACTTCCTCGACACGCTGATCAGCCTGGTCACGGCTTTCGTGCTCGGAACGCTGATCGGCGCCGAGCGGCAATATCGCCAGCGCACCGCGGGCCTTCGCACCAACGTGCTGGTCGCGGTCGGCGCCGCCGCGTTCGTCGATCTCGCCATGCATCTGACCGGCGCCGACGGCGCGGTCCGCGTGATCTCCTACGTCGTCTCCGGCATCGGCTTCCTCGGCGCCGGCGTCATCATGAAGCAGGGCATGGACGTGCGCGGACTCAACACCGCGGCAACCCTGTGGGCGTCGGCCGCCGTCGGCTCCTGTGCCGGTGCCGACATGGTCGTACAGGCTGTCGCACTCACGGTGTTCATCATCGCCGGCAACACACTGCTGCGCCCCCTGGTGAACGCGATCAACCGCATCCCGCTGAACGAGAAGGCCTCGGAGGCGACCTATTATTTCAAGGTCGCGGTGACGACCGAGGTCCTGCCCGACATCCGCGACCGCCTGGTCGAGAAGCTCGAAAACGCAAACTATCCGGTGGCCGACGTCAACGTCGTCGAGATCGGCGACGATATGCTAGAGATCGTCGCCGAGCTTATTGCGACCGCGGTCGATCCGAATGAGTTGAACGCCGTCGCGGTCGAGCTCCAGCGTCAGACGGGCGTGCGCCACGCCACCTGGGAAGTCAGCACGACCGACTGAGCGCGGCATTCTCGCGGGTTCCTGAAGGCCATCACGCGGAACTGCGGTCGGGCGATTTCGTTGATACCGCGGATGAATTCGCGGGTAGCGTCATGGCCGGTAAGCAGGACAAGCTCAGATTTCAACGCGATCTGCTGATCGCCTGCCTCCTGTTCGGGGCGGGCGTCCTGATCTCCGGCCTGTCGTTGGCGCAGATCCGGGCCGAGAGCCGGCAGCACATGGCTCAAGCCACGCAGCCGCTGCAAGGCACGCCGGTGCCGGACGATCAGAGCAAGACGCCTGCGGAATCAAAGCCCGGCGGCGACCGTCCCACCACCCCGGCGCCCGAGCCCGCACGGCCGGATCCACAGACGCAAGGCGCGGCGAGGCCGGTGCTGCCACAAGCGCCAGCCGAGAAGATCGCCCCGCCGATGAAGGAGCCGCCGCTCAAGGAGAAGTAGGAGGCGGCTTCCCCACCTCCGGTGTCGTCACCCGCGAAGGCGGATGACCCAGTATTCCAGAGGCAGCGACGAATACGGAGAAGCGCGGCGTACTGGATACCCCGCTTGCGCGAGGGCATGACGGCGTGCGTCGGGTGGAGCGCCCCATGCCGGCCGTACCAGCTACTTTGCATGGGGTTGTTTTCGACATTTTTGATGCCCCGCCTTGGCGAGGGCATCACGCTGGCGCCTCAGCGCACCAGGATGTTCCGGAACTGCCAGGGATCGCTCGTATCGATATCTTCCGGGAACAGCCCCGGGCGATCCGTCAGCGGCGTCCAGTCGGTGTAGAAGCCCTTCACCGGGCCGAGATACGGCATCTGGATTTCCAGCAGACGATCGAAATCCATTTCGTCGGCTTCGACGATGCCTTTGTTCGGGTTTTCCAGCGCCCACACCATGCCGCCGAGCACGGCGGAGGTCACTTGCAGGCCGGTGGCGTTCTGATAGGGCGCGAGCTTGCGGGTCTCTTCGATGGAGAGCTGCGAGCCGTACCAGTAGGCATTGTTGTCATGGCCGAACAGCAGCACGCCGAGTTCGTCGATGCCATCGACGATCTCGTTCTCATCGAGAATGTGGTGCTTTTCCTGCATCTTCGCGGCGCGGCCGAACATTTCGTGCAGCGACAGCACGGCATCGTCAGCCGGATGATAGGCATAGTGGCAGGTCGGCCGATAGATCGCCGTGCCCGATGCGTCACGTACCGTGAAGTAATCGGAGATCGAGATCGATTCGTTGTGGGTGACGAGGAAGCCATACTGCGCGCCTCGGGTCGGGCACCAGGTGCGCACGCGCGTGTTGGCACCGGGCTGCATCAGATAGATGGCAGCGCCGCAGCCAGCTTCGTGGGTACGCGCATTTTCGGGCATCCATTTTTCATGGGTGCCCCAACCGAGCTCGGACGGCTGCACGCCTTCCGAGAGGAAACCTTCCACCGACCAGGTGTTGACGAAGACATCAGGCTCTTTCGGCTTCTTGGAGCGCTGGGTATCGCGTTCGGCGATGTGGATGCCCTTGATGCCGGCTTGCCGCATCAGGTCCGCCCATTCGGCCTTGGTCTTCGGCTTGGGGGCATTGAGCTTCAGGTCGGCGGCGACATTGAGGAGCGCCTGCTTGACGAAGAAGGAGACCATGCCCGGATTGGCGCCGCAGCACGAGACAGCCGTCGTCGAGCCCGCGGGGCGCGCCTTCTTGGCGGCCAGCGTCACCTCGCGAAGGGCGTAGTTGGAGCGCGCTTCCGGGCCCTTCGAAGCATCGAAATAGAAGCCGAGCCAGGGTTCGTTGACGGTGTCGATATAGAGCGCGCCAAGCTCGTTGCAGAGCTCCATGATGTCGGTCGAGCCGGTATCGACCGAGAGATTGACGCAAAAGCCCTGGCCGCCGCCTTCGGTGAGTAGCGGGGTCAGCAATTCGCGATAATTGTCCTTGGTCACGGCCTTCTGGATGAAGCGCACGTTCTGCTTCTCGCAATGCGCCTTGCGGCCCTCGTCCTTGGGGTCGATCACGGTGACGCGCGACTTGTCGTAATCGAGATGGCGCTCGATCATCGGCAACGTGCCTTTGCCGATGGAGCCGAAGCCGACCATGACGATGGGACCGGTGATCTTCGCGTAGATCTGCGAGGCGGGGCTCATGGGATGGTTTCTCCGGAACGTGCTGGCGGACAAATGTTGAGGGGTGGATCAGGCGCCGCGGCGCTTGGCGGTGACTTCGATTTCGACCTTCATCTCGGGCTTGTAGAGCGCTGAGACGACGAGAAGCGTGGCGGCCGGGCGGATCTCGCCGAGGACTTCGCCGCAGACCACGAAGTGTGCGTCTGCGTCCTTGGCATCGGTGAGGTAGTAGGTCGCGCGGACGATGTCGGCCATCTCGAATCCACCCTCCTTCAGGGCGGCCTCGATGGTCTTGAAGCAGTTACGTGACTGGCTCGTGACATCCGATGGCATCGACATCGTCGTGTAGTCATAACCGGTGGTTCCCGCGACGAAGGCGAAGTCACCGTCGATCACGGCGCGGCTGTAGCCGGCGGTCTTCTCGAACGGCGAGCCGGTGGAAATCAGGCGACGGGACATCTGTTCGACCTCGATTGAAGGGGCGTTTCGCGGGGTTAAAGGGCCTTTCGGGGCCCTGCGCAACCCCCGAGAAGGCGGTGAAAAGAGTTCAGCGGAACTGCTGAGTAACGTCTTGCGATGGCGGCGGTGAGCCGCTCCACCGCCGCACCAGAATGTCCCTGACGATCATGATCGCAATCAGGACGAACAGCACTGACGTGATCAGGCTGCGCAGGCACGAGCGGGCATCGCCGCTGGATGCGGCCGGGGTCTTCGCCATGATGGACGTCCCCTTTAGGCCGCGTGCGCGTGCAGACGGGCTGCCCGCCGTTTGGGCTGCACGGCGCCGGTCGGGATGATCATCCCGGCTGCGTCGTCCAGTGCGCCCGCCTGGAATTCGAGGGCGAGCAGGCGCTCGCGCTCGAACGGTCCGGGCAGCGAGAGCGCGCCGGTCTTCTCGGCCGAGAAGCCGAAGCGGGCATAGTAGGGCGCGTCGCCGAGCAGGATCACGGCGGCATGCCCGCGCGCCCGGGCGGCGGTCAGCGCTTGTTGCATCAGCGCGGCGCCGATCCCGAGCTCGCGGCAGGCAGGGTCGACCGCCAGCGGTCCGAGGACCAGAGCGGGCCTGCCTCCGGCGCTGACGTGCCACAACCGCACGGTTCCCACGAGCTTCCCCTCGCGCAACGCCGACAGGGCAAGGCCTGCGGCAGGTGCACGTCCGTCGCGCAGGCGCTGGCAGGTCCTGCCATGGCGGTTTTCGCCAAAGCAGGCATCGAGCAGCGCTTCACGCATCGCAACGTCGGCAGCACGCTCCGCACGGATCGCGAACGGAGCGGCTTTCGAGGTGAGGGCGACCTGTGGCTTCCGAAGAGCAGTCATGACACGTCAGTCCTCGCTTGCCTTGCGGACATGCGTCCGCAGCCAAGCGTCGTCAGAAATCGAGAAATGTCAGGGAGGGAGCCGGCGGGCCGGCTCCCGGGTTCGTCAGGCCTCGAAGGCGAGGCGGATCAGATGTGGTAGGTGCGGAGCGGCGGGATGCCGTTGAACGCAACCGACGAGTAGGTCGACGTATAAGCACCGGTCCCTTCGATCAGCACCTTGTCGCCGATCTCGAGCGTCACCGGGAGCGGATACGGGCTCTTCTCGTACAGGACATCGGCGGAGTCGCAGGTCGGGCCTGCGAGCACGCACGGCGTCATGTCCGCCCCGTCATGCGGGGTGCGGATGGCGTAGCGTATCGACTCGTCCATGGTCTCGGCGAGACCGCCGAACTTGCCGATGTCCAGGTAGACCCAGCGCACCTCATCCTCGTCGCTCTTCTTCGAGATGAGCACGACCTCGGACTCGATCACGCCAGCGTTGCCCACCATGCCGCGGCCCGGCTCGATGATGGTCTCGGGAATCTGGTTGCCGAAATGCTTGCGCAGCGCGCGGAAGATCGATCGCCCGTAGGTGACGACCGGCGGCACGTCCTTCAGGTACTTGGTCGGGAAGCCCCCGCCCATGTTCACCATCGAGAGGTTGATGCCGCGCTCGGCGCAGTCGCGGAACACCTGCGAGGCCATTGCCAGCGCACGGTCCCACGCCTTCACCTTGCGCTGCTGCGAGCCGACATGGAAGGAGATCCCGCAAGGCTCCAGGCCCAGACGCTTGGCGAGGTCGAGCACCTCGACCGCCATCTCCGGGTCGCAGCCGAACTTGCGCGACAGCGGCCACTCGGCGCCGGCGCAGTCATAGAGGATGCGGCAGAACACCTTCGCAGCCGGGGCGGCACGAGCGACCTTCTCGACCTCGGCGGCGCAATCGACCGCGAACAGCCGAATGCCGAGCGCGAAGGCGCGCGCGATGTCGCGCTCCTTCTTGATCGTGTTGCCGAAGGAGATGCGGTCGGGCGTCGCGCCTGCAGCCAGCGCCATCTCGATCTCGGCGACTGTTGCGGTGTCGAAGCAGGAGCCCATGGAGGCGAGCAGCGCCAGCACTTCCGGCGCCGGGTTCGCCTTGACCGCATAGAACACGCGGCTGTCGGGCAGCGCCTTGGCAAAGCTCTGGTAATTGTCGCGCACGACCTCGAGGTCGACGACGAGGCACGGCTCGGTATCGAGACCTTCAGTGCGGCGGTTGCGCAGAAATTCCCTGATGCGATCGGTCATAGCACCCTCCAAACGGCCCCAGCGACGGAGCCCGTTCAAAATGTTCTCGGACAGGGGTGCTTTGGCGCTGCCGCACGATGGAGACGCGACAGGGCCGAGAACCCGAGACCGAATTGTGCTGCCGTGGATTGGTTGGGAATTTTCCCGCCCGCTCACCTGGCAATGAAGGACAAGCCTTTTCAGTAGCCCGCGCCGGCGTTGGAATGCCGGTAGAGACCAAAAAAGCCCGCTCCGTCGTTGCTTTAAGTCGCGTCCCCCGTTGAGAACGAGGTGCGCCGGTTCGCCTCCGGCTGCCAGTCACGGTTGCAAAGGGCAAAGTCACCTTCGACTAGGCATCTCTTTGAGAGAGATGCTGGACGCTCCGGGTTTGCTTCAGTCTTCCGACTTCTGCACTTCCGAAGAGCCCCTCGGCTTCTTCACCCCTTGGCGGCTGTCCGGCCTCTTGTCCGGATACCTACCGACTGACACACGACCACAGGCACGTGCGAAATTGGGCAAGAACGCACATAAGCGTTTTGACTCTGGTTCGCAAGAAATTTTTTAGGCTGAGAGCAGAATTGCCTAACGACTGCTTGCGCTGTGCTGCGCGAGCGACGCTGAAGATGAACGGCTGTTAAGTTTGTGCGAGCTTGTGCACGCCTCTTGCCCGCGCGCGTCGCCTCACGTGCGCTTCGTGAACGGCTCGACGCGTTGAGCAGCGCGGATGAACGCGGTCATGACGAACACGCCGAGTGCGAACAGCACGGCCTGCACGATGTGCGCGCCGGTGTCGTCGAGCCCGAACAGTATCGCGAGCGCCCAGCCACCGGCGAACGCCGCGCCGAACACCTCGGCGCCGATCAGGATGGCGGCGCTGATGACGGTGATGACGCTCGGCCAGACGATCTGGCGGGAGGAGGAGGCAGGGGCGTTCATGAGCTAGATCCGTGGACGTTGAGGGCCGCAATCTCCCCGAAAAGGCGGTCCGGAGCAAGGCCAAATGGCGCAAAAAAGCCCCATCGCGTGCTATAGCTGGCGGCAACAAACCAGCTCAAAAAACGGGACAGGTCATGTCAGAACCCCTCGAGAATACCGGCGCCGCGCCGGCCGAGACGAACCCGCTCCTGAAGGCCTGGGTGACGCCGTTCGCAACCCCACCGTTCGATGAGATCAGCCCGGAGCACTTCCTCCCGGCTTTCGAGCAGGCCTTCGCCGATCACTCCGCCGAGATCGCGGCGATCGTCCATGATCCGGCGGCGCCCGACTTCGCCAACACCATCACGGCGCTGGAGCGCGCCGGCAAGCTGCTCAACAAGGTCTCGGCCGTGTTCTACGACCTCGTCTCCGCGCACTCGAATCCGGCGATCCTGGAGATCGACAAGGATGTTTCCTTGCGGATGGCGCGGCACTGGAATCCGATCATGATGAACGCGGTGCTGTTTGGCCGCATTGCCCAGCTCCACGAGAACCGCGCCACGCTGAAGCTCACTCCTGAGCAGCTCCGCCTGCTCGAGCGTACCTACACCCGCTTCCACCGCGCCGGCGCCGGACTCACCGAGGAGGCCAAGGCGCGGATGGCCGAGATCAACGAGAGGCTCGCCCAGCTCGGCACCACCTTCAGCCATCATCTGCTCGGTGACGAGCAGGAGTGGTTCATGGAGCTCGGCGAGGACGACCGCCAGGGCCTGCCGGAGAGCTTCGTTGCGGCCGCCAAGGCTGCGGCAGAAGATCGCGGCATGGCCGGCAAGGCCATCGTCACCCTGTCGCGCTCCTCGGTCGAGCCGTTCCTGAAGGGCTCGGCGAGGCGTGACCTGCGCGAGAAGGTCTACAAGGCCTTCACCGCGCGGGGCGACAATGGCAACACCAACGACAATAAAGAGACCATCGTCGAGATCCTGAAGCTGCGCGAGGAGAGCGCCAATCTCCTGGGCTATCCGACCTTCGCCGCCTACCGGCTCGAGGATTCGATGGCCAAGACGCCGGATGCGGTGCGAGGCCTCCTGGAGCGGGTCTGGAAGCCCGCGCGGGCGCGCGCACTCGCCGACCGCGACGAAATGCAGACGCTGATCACGACGGAAGGCGGCAATTTCCAGCTCGCGCCCTGGGACTGGCGCTACTACGCCGAAAAGCTGCGCCTCCAGCGCGCCAATTTCGACGACGCCGCGATCAAGCCATATTTGACGCTCGACCACATGATCGCGGCGGCCTTCGACTGTGCCACGCGGCTGTTCGGTATCACCTTCGAGGAGCGCAAGGATGTCCCGGCCTGGCATCCGGACGTGCGGGTCTGGGAGGTGAAGGACCGGGACGGCAAGCACAAGGCGCTGTTCTACGGCGACTACTATGCCCGGCCGTCAAAGCGCTCCGGCGCCTGGATGACCTCGCTGCGCGACCAGCAGAAGCTCGACGGCGAGACCGCGCCGCTGGTCATCAATGTCTGCAACTTCGCCAAGGGCGCCGGCGGGGAGCCCTCGCTGCTGTCGCCCGACGATGCCCGCACGCTTTTCCACGAGTTCGGCCACGGCCTGCACGGCATGCTCTCCAACGTGACCTATCCGTCGCTGTCGGGCACCTCGGTGTTCACCGATTTCGTCGAGCTGCCCTCCCAGCTCTATGAGCACTGGCAGGAGCGGCCCGAGGTGCTGCAACAATTTGCCCGTCACTACCAGACCGGTGAGCCGCTCCCCGACGACCTGCTCCAGCGCTTCCTCGCAGCGCGCAAGTTCAACCAGGGCTTTGCCACCGTTGAATTCGTCTCCTCGGCCCTCGTCGATCTCGAATTCCACACCCAGCCGGCCGCGGCCGCGCAGGACGTGCGGGCCTTCGAGAGACAAGAGCTCGAGAAGATCGGCATGCCCGGGGAGATCGCGATGCGGCATCGGCCCACGCAATTTGGCCACATCTTCTCCGGCGACCACTATGCCGCCGGCTATTACAGCTACATGTGGTCGGAGGTGATGGATGCCGACGCCTTCGGTGCCTTCGAGGAGGCCGGCAACATCTTCGATCCGGCGGTGGCAAAGCGCCTGCACGACGACATCTACTCCACAGGCGGATCGGTCGATCCGGAAGCCGCCTACGAGGCCTTCCGCGGCCGCCCGCCGGAGCCGGATGCGCTCTTGCGCCGCCGCGGCCTGCTCGACGCCGCGGAGGCGGCCTGATGGGCATGCGCGCCCTGTTGGGATGGCTGCTCGCCGCCGGCCTGTCGCTTGCGGCGGGCGTAGCTGAGGCCCATCCGCATGTCTGGATCACCGCGACCAGCGAGCTGATCTACGCGCCTGACGGCTCGATCACCGGCGTCCGCCACGCCTGGACGTTTGACGACATGTTCTCGGCCTATGCGACCCAGGGGCTAGAGGGCAAGACCAAGGGCAGCTACACGCGCGAGGAGCTGGCTCCTCTTGCCCAGACCAACGTCGAGTCGCTGAAGGAATATGCCTACTTCACCTTCGCCAAGGCCGACGGCAAGAAGGAGCGCTTCAATGAGCCGGTCGACTATTTCCTCGACTACAAGGACACCGTGCTGACCCTGCATTTCACGCTGCCGCTGAGGACGCCGCTGAAGCCGAAGCAGCTCATGCTGGAGGTGTTCGACCGCTCCTTCTTCATCGACTTCCAGATGGCCAAGGACAACCCGGTCAAGCTGGTCGGGGCGCCGGCGGGCTGCCAGATGAAGCTGGAGCGGCCGAATGACGGCACCGCGAGCGCCCAGAAGCTCAACGAGCAGACGTTCGTGGACGGCGAGAACTCCAACTTCGGAATGATGTTCGCCAACAAGATCACCGTGGATTGCCCGTGACCTCTTTCCTTCGTTCTCCGCTTGCACGCGCGCTCGGCACCGGCGCGGCCGTTCTTGTCACCGTCTGGGCCGTCGATGCTGCGCTTCACGATCTCTTCGCGCAAAACCCCTTCGGCGGCCCGCGCCCTGCACCCGACCCGGAAGCCAGCGGCATCATCGGCTGGCTGCTGGCGAAGCAATCGGAATTTTATCGCGAGATGTCGGCGACCATCCGCGCCGCGAAATCCGACGGCTCGGCGGTGTGGACGCTGCTCGCGATCTCCTTTGCCTACGGCATCTTCCATGCCGCTGGTCCCGGCCACGGCAAGGCGGTGATCTCGTCCTACCTCGTCGCCAACCAGGAAACGGCCCGGCGCGGCATCGTGTTGTCCTTTGCCTCGGCGCTGATGCAGTCGCTTGTCGCAGTCCTCATCGTCGGCATCGCGGCCTGGGCGCTGAATGCGACGGCCAGGACCATGTGCAGCGCCGAGAAGGTGATCGAGATCGCCAGCTACGCCCTGATCGCGGCGTTCGGGCTGCGCCTCGTCTGGGTCAAGGGCAGCGCCTTCATCCGCGCGCTGCAGGCCTCCCAGCCGGTGCCCGCGATCGCCGGCGTGCCGCATCACCACGATCACGGCCACGATGACGGCCACGACGATGACGGCCACGATCACCATCACCATGACGAGCATGATCATGGTCACAATCACCACGACCATCACCACCACGGCCATGGCCACGCGCATACCCATGCCCACGACCATGTCCATGACGAGCATTGCGGCCACTCCCATGGACCCACGCCGGGCGAGCTTGCCGGCCCCGGCGGCTGGCGGCGTGGTCTCGCGGCAATCCTCACCGTCGGCATCCGCCCCTGCTCGGGCGCGATCCTGGTGCTGGTGTTCGCGCTCGCTCAGGGCCTGTTCTGGGCCGGCATCGCGGCGACCCTCCTGATGGGGCTCGGCACCGCGATTACGGTTGCGACCATCGCGGTCATCGCCGTCTCCGCCAAGGACGTCGCCCGGCGGCTGAGCGCAGGCCGCGACGGCGGCGGCGCACTGTTCATGCGCGGCATCGAATTCGGCGCTGCGGGCCTCGTGCTCCTGTTCGGCACTGGCCTGCTGTTCGGCTACCTCGCCGCCGAACGCACGACGTGTTTTTGAGGTGAATTCGCGTAGCCCTCACACCGGCAGAAACTGCTTCAAGGCGGGCATGAAGAAGATCGCGACGTTGATTGCAAAGCCGATGCTCCAGAGAATGGAGCGCAGCGTCGGACGGTTGCCGAGATAGGTGAAGACGTAGGCGATCCGCACGATCAGGAAGAGCACGGCGAGCTCGTCGACCAGGCGCTGCGGGGAATCGCGGAATTCGGCGAGCAGCACGGCAATCGCGAAGAACGGGAAGGTCTCGATGCCGTTCTGGTGCGCGCCCAGCGCGCGCTGCGAGATGGCATCCTCATAGAAGGCCGGGTCGCGCGGCTTCGAATTATCGAAACGACCGAACCTGATCCATTTGATCGAGGCGATCGTCGCAAGATAGAGCAGCAGCGCTCCAAATACGCACCATTCCGCGAGCGTCATGGTTCCTTCCCCCTGCGCATGGCCCGGAAAAGTGGGCACCGGTTTTCCGTGAAGACCATGCTCCACCAAAGGTCGAGCGCGATGGAAACCCACCGCGCTCGGGTCGAAACCCTAGCGAAGTCGGCCCAATCTTGACAAGTTCGGCCCAACGCGCGAACCCGTTGGGCCATGACGCGCGTTCTCCCGATCGACACATCGAAGGCCACCACGGCTCCGGCCGCCTCGCGTGCCGGCGTGCTGCTCGTCAATCTCGGGACCCCCGACACCGCGGATGCTCCGGGCGTGCGCGTCTACCTCAAGGAATTCCTGAGCGATCCCCGCGTCATCGAGGACCAGGGCCTAGTCTGGCAGTTCGTGCTGAACGCCATCATCCTGCGAAAGCGCCCGCGCACCAAGGCGCTCGACTACCAGAAGATCTGGAACACAGAGAAGAACGAGTCGCCGCTCAAGACCATCACGCGCTCGCAGGCCGACAAGCTCGCCGCCGCCCTCGCCGACCGCGCGCATGTCGTGGTGGACTGGGCGATGCGCTACGGCAATCCATCGATCAAGTCCGGAATCGATGCGCTGATCGCGCAAGGCTGTGACCGGATCCTGGCGGTGCCGCTCTATCCGCAATATTCGGCCTCGACCTCGGCGACCGTCTGCGACGAGGTGTTTCGCGTGCTCGCCCGCCTGCGCGCCCAGCCGACGCTGCGGGTGACGCCGCCCTACTACGAGGACGAGGCCTATATCGAGGCGCTCGCGGTCTCGATCGAGGCGAGCCTGGCGAACCTGCCGTTCACGCCGGAGCTGATCGTTGCCTCCTTCCACGGCATGCCGATATCCTATGTCGAGAAGGGCGATCCCTATCGGGGCCACTGCGTGGCAACCACCGAGGCGCTGCGCCGGCGGCTGGGGCTCGACTCGTCGAAGCTTCTGCTCACCTTCCAATCGCGCTTTGGCAATGAGGAATGGCTCCAACCCTATACGGATGCGACCATGAAGCGCCTGGCGCAGGAAGGCGTGCGCCGCATCGCAGTGGTGACGCCGGGTTTTGCCGCCGACTGCCTCGAGACCCTGGAGGAGATCGCACAGGAGAATGCCGAAATCTTCAGGCACAATGGAGGCGAGGCGTTTGCCGCGATTCCCTGCCTCAACGACAGCGAGCCCGGCATGGACGTGATCCGCACCCTGGTGCTGCGCGAGCTGCAGGGCTGGATCTGAGGGACGCCCCATGAAGCGGCGCGAGGTTCTGGTACTTCTCGGCGGCGGCGTCTTGCTGCCGCTGCCGGCGGTCGCGCAGCCGGCCCCGGCCGCGATGCGCCGGCTCGGCGTGCTCACGGTGACGGCGGCCGATGACGCCATCGCGCAGATGCGCCCGACGATCCTGGTCGACGCGCTCGCAGCGCTCGGCTGGAAGGAACAGGACAATCTGCTGATCGACTGGCGCAGTGGCGGCGGCGATCGGACGCTGATCGCGCGGCAGGCCGGCGAGTTGGTTGCGCTCAATCCCGACATCCTGCTCGCCATAGGCACGCCGTCGGTTGAGGAGTTGCGCAAGCGCGCCGCGGCAACGCCGATCGTGTTCGCCATCGTCACGGATCCCGTCGGCCAGGGTTTTGTCAAAGCCCTTTCGCATCCGGGCGGCAACATCACCGGCTTCACCGACTACGACGGGCCGATGGCCGGCAAATGGCTGGAGATGCTGACGCAGATCACGCCGAAGGTCTCCCGCATCGCTGTGGTCTACAATCCTGCCACGGCGCCTTTCGCCGACCTCATGCTGCACGCGATCGAACAGGGGGCAAGCGCGCTCGGCGTGTCGGCCGAACCGGCGCCGGTCCATGACGACGTCTCGATCGCGGCGCTCGCAGCCCGCCGGGGCGAAGGCCTGCTCGTTCTGCCTGATTTCTTCACGCTGGCGAATCGCGCGCGCCTCCAGGCGGCGGTCGCCGAAGCACGCCTCCCTGCGGTCTATTGGAGCCGGACCTTCGTCGATGAGGGCGGCCTGATGTCGTACAGCACCGACAGCGCCGAGCAGGTGCGGCGCGCCGCGGCCTATATCGACCGCATCCTGAAGGGCGCAAGTCCTGCCGATCTTCCGGTGCAAAATCCCACCAAGTTCGAGCTTGCGGTCAACTTGCGGACCGCACGAACGCTCGGCGTCACCATCCCGCCGGCGCTGCTTGCGGTCGCCGACGAGGTCATCGAATGAGGCGCGCGACCTAAAGCGCGATGACATTCGAATGAATCGTCATCGCGCTTTAGGTTGTTGTTTGAGCGTCATCTTTTCGGAAAACCGCTTCACACTTTTCCGGATCATGCTGTAGGTGAGCGCCACGGCGTTTCAAGAGCCTTCCCACCAATACTTAATGGCCATCGTTCCGGCTTCGTGCGTCTTGTGAAATGATCGTCACAGGCCGACGTAAAGTGTGCCGCTGAACCGGTCGGGACGGGAATCCGACCAATGAACGGCGCGGGAAACGCCTTTCCCGCCTTGGAGGAGCTATGAGCGGTTTCGATATTTTTGCAATTGCACTGGTGTTTCTCGTCATCGTCACGCTGCTTGCCGGCGTGAAAACGGTGCCGCAGGGCTACGACTGGACCATCGAGCGGTTCGGCAAATACACCCAGACACTGTCGCCGGGACTCAACCTGATCGTGCCCTATTTCGACCGCGTCGGCCGCAAGATGAACATGATGGAGCAGGTGATCGACATTCCCGAGCAGGAGGTGATCACCAAGGACAACGCGACGGTGAGCGTGGACGGCGTCGCCTTCTACCAGGTGTTTGATGCTGCGAAAGCGAGCTATGAGGTGGCTAACCTGAACAACGCGATCACCGTGCTGACGATGACCAACATCCGCTCGGTGATGGGCTCGATGGATCTCGACCAGGTGCTGTCGCATCGCGACGAGATCAACGAGCGCCTGCTGCGCGTCGTCGACGCCGCGGTCTCGCCCTGGGGCGTCAAGGTCAACCGCATCGAGATCAAGGACATCGTGCCGCCGGCCGATCTCGTCGAGGCGATGGGCCGGCAGATGAAGGCCGAGCGCGTCAAGCGCGCCGACATCCTGGCCGCCGAAGGCCAGCGGCAGTCCGAGATCCTGCGGGCCGAGGGCGCCAAGCAGGGCCAGATCCTTCAGGCCGAAGGCCGTCGGGAAGCGGCATTCCGCGACGCCGAAGCGCGCGAGCGCCTTGCGGAGGCCGAGGCCAAGGCAACGCAGATGGTGTCGGATGCGATTGCCAAGGGCGACGTCGCCTCGTTGAACTATTTCATCGCCGACAAATATATAAAGGCGTTCGGACAGTTTGCGGAGGCGCCAAACCAGAAGATCATCATGCTGCCGATGGAAGCCGTGAGCCTGCTCGGTTCGCTCGCCGGCATCGGCGAGATCGCAAAGGCGACGTTCGGCGAAAGCGCGGCCTCCGCGACCGCCGCCGCCCGTCGTGGCTCGGTGCCGTCGGCCGGCAACCCGCCGCCGGCCGTGCCGCCGCAACAATGAGGTAACCCAGAGGTCGTGTCATGACCGATATGTTCGTCACCCTCGGCACGTGGAACTGGCTTATCTTTGGCTTCATCCTGATGGCGCTGGAGGTGTTCGCGCCGGGCGTGTTCCTGTTCTGGCTCGGGCTCGCATCGCTCCTGGTTGGGCTGGTCTCGTTCGTTGCCCATCCCGCCTGGCAGGCGCAGCTCGTGATGTTCGCGCTGTTCGCCGCCGCCGCCGTGCCGCTGTGGCGGCGCCTGGCGCGCGGCAGGATCGACACGAGCGCGAGCCCGCATCTGAACAGGCGGACTGAGGCGCTTCTGGGCCGCGAGTTCACGCTTGAGAAGCCGATCATCGACGGAAGCGGCACCGTACGCATCGGCGACACCGTCTGGCGCGTCGCCGGCCCCGATACGCCGGCCGGTACGCGGGTGAAGGTGGTGCAGGTGGACGGCGCCAACCTGACCGTGGCCGCGGCGTGACGACCCTTTACCTCGCCCCGCTTGCGGGGAGAGGTCGGAATTCAAGCCCAGCTTGAATTCCGGGTGAGGGGGACTCTCAGCGAGTCCAGCTCTCACCTTTTTCGCGGAAGCAGCCCCTCACCCCGACCCTCTCCCCGTAAGAACGGGGAGAGGGAGCAATCCACGCTCAGCCTTCCCGCCGCCACCGCTCCGCAAATCGGTGCAGCGGCATGAAGGTCTCGCATAATTCCCGTCCCTGCGGCGTCAGGCTGTAGCCGCCGGCATCCCCAAGCTCCACAAAGCCCGCCTCGCGCAATTCCGTCAGCCGCGCTTGCAGCACCGTGGGGGATGCCTCGTCGCAGGCGCTCCGCAGCGCCCGGGAGGTGAGGGGGGCGCCGAGCAATTCCCACAGGATCCGCAGGCTCCAGCGTTTTCCCAAGAGGTCCAGCAGGGCCATGATCGGGCGGCCCGTGCGCGAGCCGCGTACGCTGCGTTGCCCGATCTGCCTCGCCATATCGCCCCCTTGCGCGCTGCTACAGATAGTGTAGCGTCAGTTGCTACGATTATTGTAGCGGAGAGATCGGCCATGTCACAGGTGACGTCGCGCATCGCGCCGCTGGATCCACCTTATCCGCCCGAGATCGATGAGCAGTTCAACCGCATCATGCGCGGCGCGCCGCCCTTGATGCTGTTCCGGGTGATGGCGGGACACAACCGCGCCTGGGACAAGTTCCGCGCCAGCAGTCTCCTGGACCCGGGACCGCTGTCGTTGCGCGCGCGGGAGATCGTCATCGACCGCACCTGCGCGTTGAACACATGCGAGTATGAATGGGGTGTGCATATCGCGATCTTCGCCGGAGCTGCAGGTCTCACGGATGAACAGATCCGCGCCACTGCCAAGGGTGATGCGACGTCAGCGTGCTGGTCTGCGGCCGAGCAGGCGCTGATCGCGGCCGTCGATGCCTTGCATCATCGCGCCACGCTCGATGACGCGGAGTTCGCAGCGCTCGCAGCGCACTACGACAATGCACAGATTTTGGAGATGATCATGCTGTGCGGGGTCTATCGCACGGTGTCGTATCTGGCGAATGGACTGAGACTGCCGCTGGAGGAGAAGGCGGCGCGGTTTCCGGCGGTCTAACCATCCGTCATTGCAATGACGGAGAGGAGAGACAGCGCGCGCTACACCCTCAGTGTCATTCCGGGGCGCGCCTCCTGGCGCGAGCCCGGAATCCTTCGCAACGGGTGATGCGGATGAATGGATCCCGGGCTCATCGCTTTGCGATCCCCCGGGATGACGGGGAAACGTTTAAGCCACGCCTGCACGCAAGAGATCGTGCAGATGCACGATGCCGACGACCTTGTTCGCTTCGGTCACGATCAGCGTCGTGATCTTGCGCGTGTTGAGCACCTCCAGCATCTCGGTCGCGAGCATGGAGGGAGGGACGGTCTTCGGCTGCATGGTCATGATGTCGTCGACCGTCGCGGTCAGCAGATCCGGCCGCATGTGGCGGCGCAAATCGCCGTCGGTGATGATGCCGGCGATCTCGCCCGTGTCGCTCACGATGCAGACGCAGCCGAGCCCCTTGGCCGACATCTCGACGACTGCCTCCGACATCTTCGTGCCGATCGGCTTGACCGGAATCTCCGCGCCGGTGCGCATGTAGTCGCGGACGAATTTCAGCATCGCGCCGAGTTTTCCCCCGGGGTGGAAATGCGCGAACTCCAGCGCAGTGAAGCCGCGGCCTTCGAGCAGCGCGATCGCGATGGCATCGCCGATTGCGGCCTGCATCAGGGTCGAGGTGGTCGGCGCAAGATTGTGCGGGCAGGCCTCGCGTGCCTTGGGCAGCTCGATCACGATATCGGCGGCTTGTCCGAGCGCAGAGCCTGCGTTCGAGGTCACCGCGATCATGGGTATCGCAAAGCGCGCCGAATAATTCACAAGGTTCTTCATCTCCGGCTGCTCGCCGGACCAGGACAGCGCCATGATGACGTCGTCGGGCGTAATCATGCCGAGGTCGCCATGGCCGGCTTCGGCGGCGTGGACGAAGAAGGCAGGCGTGCCGGTCGAGGCCAGGGTCGCTGCGATCTTGCGCGCCATGTGGCCGGATTTGCCGAGCCCGGTGACGACGACGCGCCCCTTGGCGTTGCGGATTTTGTCGATCGCCGCCGTGAAGCTCGTCCCGAGCGGCCCCTTCAGCGCGGTGGCGAGCGCGCCGATGCCGCCGCTCTCCGTCTCCAGCGTGCGCAGCGCGGATTCGATGTCGGGGGAGGCGGGGCCGGATGATGGGGTCATCAGCGGTTTCGAGCTCGGCATATTTTGATCCAGGGAAGAGATCGGCAAACCCTGTTTGCCCGTGGCCGCCTGCTTAGCACGGCCGCGGCGGGGAGGCGACGCGGGAGCATGATCCGGAAAAATAGAGGCCGGTTTTCCGGAAAGATCATGCTCAAACAAGGAGATAGAGCGGGATAGCGTTTCGAAGAAACGACAGCCTGATCGTCCGCCCTCAACGGCTCATTAACCATAATTGTTTTAACTCCGTTAACGATGGTTCCCGCGTCTCCCGCGGAAGCCATCGCGAAAGTGTCTGAATTCGTTGGAGTTTTTTCCATCGTGGAGTCGCCTCCAGGCAGGGGCCGGAGCAAACGCGCGCACGTCCTGCGCGCCGTCTTGCCATGCCTTGCGCTGACCGTGCTGGAGAGCGCGCCCGCAGCCGCCCAGAGTCTTACGCCCGACCTCTTCAATCCGAACCGCGGCGGCTTCGTCTCGCCGGACACGCTGCCCACGCGCCGCACGGCCACGGCGACGTTCGCGCAGCCGCCATCGGACGCCTTGCCGGCGCTGCCCGATCCCAGCGCCGATCCGCGCAAGAGCAAGGATACACCGGCGCCCTCGCGCGTCGGTCAGGTTCCGACCTATGGCCTGCCTGCCGCCAACGGCGCTTCGAGCTCGGGCTATGACTCGCTCAATCGCAAGCGCCAGCAGCCCAAGCTCTATCCCGGACAGCCGAAGCCGAAGCGCGCGCCCGGCCCCGGCACCCCGGCCCCGACCGCGACGTCCGCACCCGGCATCGGCCAGCCACGCATCGCGCCGCCGCCATCGGAGACTGCCAACAAGACGCCGGTGCCGGCGGCGATGGCCGGCACCGTGTCCGGCCAGCCGCTGCGCCGGCGCCTCAAGCTCGACGACGATCCCTTTGGTCCCGTCGGCGACTACGCCGGCAGCTTTCTGATCAAGGGCGCGCTCGAGCTCTCGGGCGGCTATGACACCAACCCGGCGCGCCTCAACAAGCCGATCGGCTCGCCGCTCTATGTCGTGGCGCCCGAGCTCGTCGTGATGTCCGACTGGGAGCGCCACGCACTGGTCGCGGATCTGCGCGGATCCTTCACCGGCTATGGCAACCAGTTGCCTGCGACGATCGACAGCGTCGCCTCGCCTGCGCCCGTGGAGATCGATCGCCCGGATTTCACCGGCCACATCGACGGCCGCATCGACGTCGATCGCGATCTGAAGCTGACCTCGGAGCTTCGCCTGCGGCTTGCCACCGACAATCCCGGCAGCCCGAACATCCAGACCGGACTTCAGAAATATCCGATCTACGCCACCTATGGCACGACGCTCGGCGTCGACCAGACCTTGAACCGTTTCGAAGTCGCGGCCGGCGCCACGGTCGATCGCACGGCCTACACCAACTCGAAACTCACCGACGGCACGGTTTCCAGCAACGACGACCGCGACTTCAACCAGTATGGCGGCATCGGCCGCTTCTCCTACGACCTCAAGCCGGGCCTGAAGCCGTTCCTGGAGATTGAGGGCGATACCCGGGTGCACGATCAGGCCGCCGACCGCAACGGCTATTTCCGCGATTCAAACGGCGGCTACGCCAAGGTCGGCACGTCCTTCGAGTTCTCGCGCATCCTCACCGGTGAAATCTCGATCGGCTACGCCGCGCGCAACTATGTCGACCCGCGGCTCAGCCAGCTCAGCGGCTTCCTGACCACGGGCTCGCTGATCTGGAACGCCAGCGGACTCACCACGGTCAAATTCTTCACCGACACGCAGCTCGCCGAGACCACGCTCCCCGGCGCCTCCGGCGTCCTGGTGCGCACCTACACCGCCGAAGCCGACCACGACTTCCGCCGCTGGCTCACCGGCATCGGCAAGTTCACCTACGGCACGCTCGACTATCAGGGTCAGAACCGCAACGACAAGACCTACTCGATCGAAGGCGACATCATCTACAAGCTCAACCGCAACCTCTGGATCAAAGGCAGCCTGCGCCACGACATCCTGGATTCGAACGTTGTGGGTGCGAGTTCACAGGCGACGGTGGTGATGCTGGGGGTGAGGTTGCAGAATTGAGGGCGGTGCATCACGCTCGCGCGTGAACAGCTCCGCTCTCGCCAGTCACTCCGGCGTCATGCCCCGGCTTGACCGGGCATCCAGTACGCCGCGCCCCCTCCGTACTACGTCACTGTCTCTGGAATACTGGATCGCCCGCTTTCGCGGGCGATGACAGTTCAGATTGTGGTCACCGGCTCGCGGAAAACTCAGCGCGGCAGATCCGTCTTCCCCATCAGGAAGGTGTCGATCGACCGCGCGCACAGGCGCCCTTCGCGGATCGCCCACACCACCAGCGACTGGCCTCTCCGCATGTCTCCGGCGGTGAACACGTTGGGGCGCGAGGTCTGGTAGTCGAGCGTGTTGGCCCTGACGTTGCCGCGCGGGTCGAGGTCGACCGAGAGCAGCTTCAAGAGGCCCTCATGCACGGGGTGGACGAAGCCCATCGCCAGCAGGATGAGCTCGGCGTCGAGCTCGAACTCGGTGCCGGCCATCGGCTTGAACTTGTCGTCGACGCGCACGCAGTGCAGCTTCTTGACCTTGCCGTTCTCGCCGGAGAACTTTTGCGTCAGCACGGCGTATTCGCGGATCGCGCCTTCGGCTTGGCTCGAGGACGTGCGCATCTTGAGCGGCCAGTTCGGCCAGGTCAGGCCCTTGTTCTCGCGCTCGGGCGGCGCCGGCATGATCTCGAGTTGGGTCACGGTCTTGGCGCCCTGGCGCAGCGACGTGCCGATGCAGTCGCTGCCGGTATCGCCGCCGCCGATGACGACGACATGCTTGCCGCCGGCGAGGATGTCGGTGACGCCGCCCAGCGGCTCCTCGGAGTTGCGACGGTTCTGCTGTGGCAGGAAGTCCATCGCGTAATGGATGCCGTCGAGGTCGCGGCCGGGGATCGGCAGATCGCGCGGCGCTTCCGCTCCGCCCGTCAGAGCAATGGCGTCGTAATCGTTGAGCATCTCGCGCGGATCGACGTTGCCGGCGGCACCGACATGGCTGTTGTAGTGGAAGGTGACGCCTTCCGCTTCCATCTGCGCGACGCGGCGGTCGATGATGCCCTTCTCCATCTTGAAGTCGGGAATGCCATAGCGGAGCAGGCCGCCGGCCTTGGCGTACTTCTCGTAGACGTGCACGTCATGGCCGGCGCGCGCGAGCTGCTGCGCGCAGGCCATGCCGGCCGGACCCGAGCCGATCACCGCGACCTTCTTGCCGGTCTTCTCGGTGTTGATCTCCGGCCTCAGCCAGCCGTTCTCCCAGGCGCGGTCGACGATCGCGCATTCGATGGTCTTGATGGTGACCGGATTGTCGTCGATGTTGAGCGTGCAGGAGGCTTCGCACGGCGCCGGGCAGATGCGGCCCGTGAATTCCGGGAAGTTGTTGGTCGAGTGCAAATTGCGCGAAGCCTCTTCCCAGTTGCCCTGATAGACGAGGTCGTTGAAGTCGGGGATCTGGTTGTTGACCGGGCAGCCGGGCGTGCCCGGCGCGACCGAGCCGGTGCCGTGGCAGTAGGGAATGCCGCAATTCATGCAGCGCGCGGCCTGGTCGCGCGTTTCCTTCTCCGAGAGCGGGACGACGAATTCCTTGAAATGCTTCAAGCGCTCGGCGACCGGGGTGTACTTGCGATCATACCGTTCGATTTCGAGAAAGCCCGTGATCTTGCCCATTAAACCCGAAGTCCCTGCCGCTTGGTTTTTCATTTCGACCCCCGTTCCTGAGCAGCGCGGAATACGCGTCTCGAAGGGTGAAGGCCCGGATGGAGGCCTCATGGTTGGAGACGGCGCTTTCGCGCCGCCTCTACCCACGAGGGGTTAGACTTACGCGCCGATCGCGATTTTCGGCTCGGCGTCCGCGTTGGCCTGCATTTCGCGCAGTGCGCGCCGATACTCGACCGGCATCACCTTGCGGAATTTGGGCAGCCATTCCTTCCAGTTCGCGAGGATCTCGATCGCGCGCCTGGAGCCAGTCGCCTTTTCATGGCGCGAGATCAGGACGTGCAAGCGCTCGACGTCGGAATCGAGCAGGTTCTGGAACACGTCGACCCGGCCATGCGCCTCGAGGTCACCGGAGTGGTTGTAAGTGCCGGCGTTGATCAGCTCTTCCGACAGCACCGGCTCGAGCTCGACCATGCTGAGGTTGCAGAGCTTGTCGAAGTCGCCGGCCTCGTCGAGCACATAGGCGATGCCGCCGGACATGCCGGCCGCGAAGTTGCGTCCGGTCTTGCCGAGGACGACCACGATGCCGCCGGTCATGTATTCGCAGCAATGATCACCCGCGCCCTCGACCACCGCGACGGCGCCGGAATTGCGCACGGCAAAACGTTCGCCGGCGATGCCGCGGAAGTAGCACTCGCCCTCGATCGCCCCGTACATCACGGTGTTGCCGACGATGATGCTCTCTTCCGGCACGATGCCGCCGTTGCGCGGCGGCTTGACGATGATCTTGCCGCCCGAAAGGCCCTTGCCGACATAATCGTTGCCTTCACCCTCGAGCTCGAAGGTGACGCCGTGGGCGAGCCACGCGCCAAAGGCCTGGCCGGCGGTGCCCTTGAGGCTGACATGGATCGTGTCATGCGGCAGCCCCGCATGGCCGTAGATCTTGGCCACTGCGCCCGACAGCATCGCCCCGGCGGAACGATCGGTGTTGTTGATCTCGGCCTCGATCTTCACCGGTGCGCCGCGGTCGAGCGCGGGCGTTGCATTCTCGATCAGCTTGCGGTCGAGCACGGCCTCCAGATGATGGTTCTGGAGCTCCGAGTGATAGATCTTCTGGCCCTTCTCTTCCTTCTGCTTGACGAACAGCTTCGAGAAATCGAGGCCCTTGGCCTTCCAGTGCGCAACCAGACGGGTCTGATCGAGCATCTGGGTCTGGCCGACCATCTCGTTGAAGCTGCGGAAGCCGAGGCTCGCCATGATCTCGCGGACCTCTTCGGCGACGAAGAAGAAGTAGTTGATCACGTGCTCGGGCTGGCCGGTGAAGCGCTTGCGCAGGACGGGGTCCTGGGTCGCAACGCCGACCGGGCAGGTGTTGAGATGGCACTTGCGCATCATGATGCAGCCGGCCGCGATCAGTGGTGCGGTCGCAAAACCGAACTCGTCGGCACCGAGCAGCGCGCCGATCACGACGTCGCGCCCGGTGCGGAAGCCGCCATCGACCTGGACGGCGATGCGGCTGCGCAGCCGCTCGCGCACGAGCGTCTGATGGGTTTCAGCGAGGCCGATCTCCCAAGGCGAGCCTGCGTGCTTGATCGAGGTCAGGGGCGAAGCGCCAGTGCCGCCCTCGAAGCCCGCGATGGTGACATGGTCGGCGCGCGCCTTGGCAACGCCCGCGGCCACCGTGCCGACGCCGATCTCGGAGACGAGCTTGACCGAGACGTCGCCCGTCGGGTTGACGTTCTTGAGGTCGTAGATGAGCTGCGCCAGGTCCTCGATCGAGTAGATGTCGTGGTGCGGCGGCGGCGAGATCAGGCCGACGCCCGGCGTCGAATGCCGGACCTTGGCGATCGTCGCGTCGACCTTGTGGCCGGGCAACTGGCCGCCTTCGCCGGGCTTGGCCCCCTGCGCCATCTTGATCTGCATCATGTCGGAGTTGACGAGATATTCCGTCGTCACGCCGAAACGGCCCGAGGCGACCTGCTTGATCGCCGAGCGCATGCTGTCGCCGTTCGGCAGCGGCTTGAAGCGGTCGGCCTCTTCGCCGCCTTCGCCGGTGTTCGACTTGCCGCCGATCCGGTTCATGGCGATCGCCAGCGTCGTGTGCGCCTCACGCGAGATCGAGCCGAACGACATCGCGCCCGTGGCGAAACGCTTGACGATGTCCTTGGCCGGCTCGACCTGGTCGAGCGGGATGGGCTTGCGCTTCTCTTCCTCCGCGCTCTTGATCCGGAACAGGCCGCGCAGCGTCAAAAGACGCTCGGATTGCTCGTTGAGGATCTTGGCGAAGGCGCGATAGCGCTCATGCGAATTGCCGCGAGCGGCGTGCTGAAGCAGCGACACCGACTCGGCCGTCCACGCGTGGTCCTCGCCGCGGGTGCGGTAGGCATATTCGCCGCCGACATCGAGCGCCGTCTTGTAGACCAGCGCTTCACCGAATGCGTCGGCATGGCGGCGCACGGCCTCTTCCGCGATCTCGGCCAGACCCACGCCCTCGATGCGGGTGTGGGTGCCGGCGAAGAACTTGGACACGAAGTCCGCCTTCAGGCCGACCGCGTCAAAGATCTGCGCGCCGCAATAGGACTGGTAGGTCGAGATGCCCATCTTGGACATCACCTTGAGAAGGCCCTTGCCGATCGACTTGATGTAGCGCTTGACGATCTCGTAGTCGTCGAGCGAGCCGGGCAGGCGGTCCTTCATCGCGATGATGGTCTCGAACGCGAGATAAGGATTGATCGCTTCCGCGCCGTAGCCGGCAAGGCAGGCGAAGTGATGCACTTCGCGCGGCTCGCCGGATTCGACGACGAGGCCGACCGAGGTACGCAAGCCGGTGCGGATCAGGTGATGATGCACGGCGGCGCAGGCCAGCAGCGAGGGGATCGGCACGCGGTCCGTGCCGACCATGCGGTCGGACAGGATGATGATATTGACGCCTTCGCGCACCGCGGCTTCCGCACGCGCGCAGAGTTCGTCGAGCACCTGGTCCATGCCGGCTGCACCGAGGCCGGCGTGGAAGGTGGTGTCGAGAGTGCGCGACTTGAAGTGGGAATCGCCGAGATCGGCGATCGAGCGGATCTTTTCGAGATCCGCATCGGTCAGGATCGGTTGACGCACTTCGAGGCGCTTGGTGGTGGCGAGGCCTTGCAGATCGAACAGGTTCGGCCGCGGTCCGATGATCGAGACCAGGCTCATCACCAGCTCCTCGCGGATCGGGTCGATCGGCGGGTTGGTGACCTGCGCAAAGTTCTGCTTGAAGTAGGTGAACAGCGGCTTGGGCTTGGCCGACAACGCCGAGACCGGCGTGTCGTTGCCCATCGAGCCCGTCGCCTCTTCGCCGGTGGAGGCCATCGGCGTCATCAGGATGGTGATGTCTTCCTGGCTGTAGCCGAACGCCTGCTGCCGGTCGAGCAGCGACAGGTTCGAGCGCACGCCGGTGGTCGGCGCCTTCGGCAACTCCTCCAGCACGATCTGGGTACGGTCGAGCCACTCCTTGTAGGGATGGCTCTTGGCAAGCTCAGCCTTGATTTCGTCGTCGGGAATGAGGCGGCCCTGCTCGAGGTCGACCAGCAGCATCTTGCCCGGCTGGAGCCGCCACTTGGTGACGATCTGGTCCTCCGGAATCTTGAGCACGCCCATTTCGGACGCCATCACGATGCGGTCGTCGCTAGTCACGAGGTAGCGCGCGGGCCGCAGGCCGTTGCGGTCGAGCGTGGCGCCGATCTGGCGGCCGTCGGTGAAGGCGATGGCGGCGGGGCCGTCCCACGGCTCCATCAGGGCGGCGTGATATTCGTAGAAGGCGCGGCGCTTCTCATCCATCAGGGGATTGCCGGCCCATGCCTCCGGAATCATCATCATGACCGCGTGTGGCAGCGAGTAGCCGCCCTGCACCAGGAATTCGAGTGCGTTGTCGAAGCAGGCGGTGTCGCTCTGCCCTTCATAGGAGATCGGCCAGAGCCGGCTGATGTCCTTGCCGTAGAGCTCGGAGCTCACGGAAGCCTGACGCGCCGCCATCCAGTTGACGTTGCCGCGCAGCGTGTTGATCTCGCCGTTATGCGCGATCATCCGGTAGGGATGCGCCAGCGACCAGGTCGGGAAGGTGTTGGTCGAGAAGCGCTGGTGCACGAGCGCGAGCGCGCTCTCGAAGTCCTTTTCATGCAGGTCGGGATAGTACTTGCCGAGCTGGTCGGCGAGGAACATGCCCTTGTAGATCACGGTGCGGCAGGACATCGAGCAGGGGTAATAGCCCGCGAGGCCACGGTCTCGGCGCTGGTAGATCGCCTGCGAGATCGACTTGCGCAGGATGTAGAGCCGGCGTTCGAATTCCTCGTCGGTCTTGGCGGCGCCGTTGCGGCCGATGAAGACCTGCATGTGGTTCGGCTCAGTCGGCTTCACGGTGACGCCGAGCGAGGAGTTGTCGGTCGGCACGTCACGCCAGCCGAGCAGCTTCAGCCCTTCGGCCTTGATCTGGTCGGCGATGATGCTCTTGATGACGTTGCGCCAGGCACTGTCGCGCGGCATGAACAGCGCGCCGATCGCGTACTCGCCGGGCTTGGGCAGCGTGAAGCCGAGCTCCTTGGCCTTGCGGGCGAAGAAGGCGTGCGGGATCTGCACCAGGATGCCGGCGCCGTCACCGGCGCGCGGGTCGGCACCGACCGCGCCGCGGTGCTCCAAGTTGCAGAGGATGTTGAGCGCGTCCGAGACGATCTGGTGTGACTTCTTGCCCTTGATGTTGGCGATGAAGCCGACGCCGCAGGAATCCTTTTCCATGCTGAGGTCATACAGACCTTCGGCGGGCGGACGGAACGTATGCTCGCGATCAGTCGTTTTCGAGGCGACCGTCGCCGACAGCTCTTCTGCCACGATGTTTGCGCGCTCGAATTGCGACCCGTTCATTGTTCCTGTCCTCTCCATGCGGCAAGCTGCCTCACCGCCATCTTCGGCGCACCTTGGGCGTTCCGCGGCACCCGCTCTTTGGGCCACCGCTCGTCCGTTGCGAGCCGCATTTTCTTAAATTCAGGCCTGGGCGTTCCACGTCCCCGAGAACGGCTTTAGCCTGCAACTTCTTGGCGCTCGAGAGCGCCGCTTTGCGTTGCAATCCCCGTGCCGGGATTACAAGCAAAATTAAGACAGCTTTCCTGTCCTAACCATCACCTTGCCAAAATTTTGTCTAGCACACAAGCACGCAAAAGTCCCGATTCCCAAGGGGTCAATCGCGCGCTTTCCCGTAGCAGGCCCGCCCCGGATTTGAGGCAAACGCGCCGCGATCCGGCCCTGAGGCCGTCGGAATCCCGGGGGAAGCTTCGGATCACCCTTCGAAAGGCGCGCCATGGCCCACAAGCCGAAAGAGCGCATGCCGTCCGGGGGCCTGACAGGAGCGTTTCGACCATGAAGTTGTTCACAGGATGGATGGCTGCCGTCGCATCTGTGCTGGCGGTATCTGCCGCCGACGCGCAGGTGCTGGCGAATGGAGGGCTGCGCGGGCCCGCCACCGCCGTCTCGGATTTCGACGGCCCCTACGGTCCGCCGGAGGCGCCGCCGCCGCGTCCCTATGGTTACGGCTATGAGTATGAGCCCGCGCCGTCGCTGCTGCCAGCCACCGAGGTCTACGCCGTGCTGCGCGAAAACGGCTTCTCGCCGCTCGGCATCCCGCGCCTGCGTGGGCTCGTCTACACCATCGCGGTGGTCGACCGCCGCGGCGACGATGGCCGGCTCGTGATCGACGCCCGTGACGGGCGGATCTTGCGCTTCATGCCGGCCTTCGGTCCCGGCTTCGGCATGGGGCCGGCCCATGAGGAAGGTGCGGTAGCCCCTTACGGGCCGCAAGGCGCACTGCCGCCGCCGACCGTGATCCGCAGTGCTGCGCCACGGCCGCCGGCGTCGATCCCGCATGTCGCAAGCCGCACGGTCCCGATTCCGAAGTCCGCCCCGCCGCGCGGCGAGACGCCTGTGGCTGCGGCCAGGCCGGCTTCATCCGGGCCCGAACCACGGCAGGCGCGGGCCGAAGCCTCGCAGCAGGCTGCAGCGGCGCAGGCCAAGCCCAGCGAGGCTGTGCCACAAGCAGGTGCGCCGACGGTCGGCCAGACCAAGCCCGTCCCGACCATCCTGCCGACCCAGGACATGCCTGCCGCGCAGGGACTGGAGTAGGGGACGAGGCACGCTGTCGAACGTTCGATTGCCCGCCGCATCCGCGGCGTCGTCCCGGACTTCGCCGGGAAGACTTGGGGGGAGAACTGAGCGAAACAAAAGGCGCCAGGAAATCCTGGCGCCTTTTGCGTTCAATCCGTGTTGCGTACTCAGCTCTGCCCGTATCCGGCCGCTTGCAGGATCAGCTTCGCCACGTCCTTCGGATGCGACACCAGTGACAAGTGGCCGGCATCGAGTTCGACCGTCGTTGCGTTCATCCGCTTGGCGAGGAAACGTTCGAGGTCGGGGTTGATGGTGTCGTCGTTCTTCGACACCGCATACCAGCTCGGCTTCGCATGCCACGCCGCCTCCGTCGTGCGGCCGGCGAAGATCGAGGCCGCCGTCGGCCACTGCACGGCGTAGAGCTCCTTGGCCTTCTCCGGCGCGACGCCATTGGCGAAATACTTCAAGAACGCGTCCTCTGAGAGCTTCGTGAAGCCGTCGCGCTCGACGATGCCTGCGCGCACCGGGCCGGTCGGGAATTGCTTTGACAGCGCCACGAAATCCTCGTTCGCATCCGGCGCACGCGCGGCGATGTAGACGAGACCGGTGACCTTCGGATCGGTGCCGACCTGGCTGATGACGGTGCCACCCCAGGAATGCGCAACCAGCACGGTCGGGCCGTCCTGTTCGGCGAGAGCGCGCTCCGTGGCCTCGACGGATTCGGAGAGCGAGGAGAGCGGATTCTGTACGGCGGCGACGTGCAAGCCTGCCGCCTGCAGGATCGGGATGACCTTGGACCAGCTCGAACCATCGGCCCAGGCGCCATGCACCAGCACGACATTCTTCGCCTTCACCGGCATCGTCGATTGTGCGTGGGCAAGGGTGATGGGCGCGGCCAGCAGGCCCGCTGCGAGCAACAGGGTGCGCAACACTTTCATGTTCATTCTCCGTCTGTCCTGGTTCGATGCCAGGAAGGACGGATCGCGCCGCAGTCTCGTTACGCCTCTTCACCGCTCTGTGATGCGCTGCAAACAAGACAAACAAAAACGCCCCGGGGCACCGGGGCGCTTTCGCAACTTGAAAGTCGAATGTGATCGACGCCTTAGGCGGCAGCCTTCTCGCCCTCGATCACCTGCGTGGCCTGCGCGCTGGTGTTGATCGCGATCTGGCGCGGCTTCTTGGCCTCAGGGATTTCGCGCACGAGATCGACATGGAGCAGGCCGTTCTCGAGCGAGGCGTTCTTCACCTGCACGAAATCGGCAAGCTGGAAGGCGCGCTCGAAGGCGCGCGCGGCGATGCCGCGATAGAGCACTTCGGACTTGCTGTTCTCATTGGCGACTTTCTCGCCCTTGATCGTCAGCGTGTTTTCCTTCGCGACGATGGAGAGCTCGTCCTTGGAGAAGCCGGAGACCGCAACGCTGATGCGGTAGGCGTTTTCGCCGGTGCGCTCGATGTTGTAGGGGGGATAGCCGGGGCTGCCGTCGGAGCTCGTCTGGTCGAGCAGGTTGAAGAGACGGTCGAAGCCGACGGTGGAACGATAAAACGGGGTGAGGTCGTAGGTACGCATGGTTTAGTCCTCCATTGAGCGACTTATCTGGAAACCCGCCCGCCAATCGGGCCGGGCTTTAGTCTGTGTGCAGCCTGATGCTCGGCTTCCCGAAGCACTGGTAGCGGCCTGCACGAAGATGATATGGGTGGAATGAAACAGCGTTCAAGAGGGCGACAGCAGCGCCTTTTCGGCGCTCCCGCTCCTTGAATTTCAGCATTTCCCTGCCCATGACGCTGGTTTCGATTCCCGCCAATCCCGTTCCCGAAAACGTCGTCAGCGGCACCATCAAGACGCCCGACGGCGCCGAGCTGCGCTTTGCGCGCTGGGCGCCGCCTGCGGGTCGCAAGGGCACGGTGTGCGTCTTCACCGGACGCAGCGAATCGATCGAGAAGTATTTTGAGACGGTGCGCGACCTGCGCGATCGCGGCTTTGCGGTGGCGATGATCGATTGGCGCGGCCAGGGCCATTCCTCGCGACGCCTGCGCGATCCGCGCAAGGGTCACGTGCGTTCTTTCTCCGACTACGAGATCGACGTCGAGACCTTCGTGCAGCAGGTCGTGCTGCCGGATTGCCCGCCGCCGTTCTTCGCGCTCGCTCATTCCATGGGCGGCGCGGTGCTGCTGCGACTCGCGCATGCCGGCAAGCGCTGGTTCGACCGCATGGTGCTGTCGGCGCCGATGATCGATTTGCCGGGCCGCTCCACCTCGTTGCCGGCGCGCGCCCTGCTCAGGACGCTACGGCTGTTCGGCCAGGGCGGTCGCTACGTTCCAGGTGGAAGCGATCGCCTTACCGGCATGGATCCCTTCATCAACAATCCCCTGACCAGCGATCCCGTGCGCTACGCGCGCAATGTCGCCATTCTCGAGGAAGATCCGACGCTGGGCCTTGCCTCACCGACGATCGCCTGGGCCGACACCGCGTGCCGCGCGATGCACACTTTCACGGGCATGTCGTATCCATCCGAGATCCGCCAGCCGATCCTGATGCTGGCGGCCTCCAACGACACCATCGTTTCCACCGCCGCGATCGAGGAGTTCGCCTATCACTTGCGCGCCGGCTCCCACCTCGTGATCGCCGGCGCCAAGCACGAGATTCTCCAGGAGCAGGATCGCTACCGCGCCCAGTTCTGGGCCGCATTCGATGCCTTCGTGCCCGGCACACCGTTGTTTGGGTGAGGGGCAGGGCGCTCTCACATTATTGCGCCACCAGACCCCTCATGGTGAGGGCGTGGAACGCGCGTCTCCGTCGAGGCGAACCATGAAGGCCCGGATCTCACCCGCGGCCATCCTTCGAGACCCCCGCTTTGAGCGGGCCCGTGACAGCGCGAACTACAGCGTCTTCAGATATTCGATCAAATCGTAGCGCTCGTCGTCATCCCTGAACATGCGACCGATCACGCCGGGACGTTTCGGTTCGCCTTCCTTGCGCTCGAAGGAGTGGCCGAGCACGCTGTTGCCCTGGATCGGATCCTTCTCCGACCCCGCCGAGAACTGCGTTTCGCCGGTCTTGCAGCGCTCGTCGGCAGTGACCGCAAAGCCGACGGTCACGGGATCATAGTCGCGACGCCCCATGCAAAACTTCGTCGGGCGCTCGCTTTGCGGCTTCAGCAGCCAATACAGCGAAGGCACCGAACCGTTATGCAGATAAGGCGCCGTCGCCCAGATGCCGTTGAGCGGCCGCGCGCGATAGCGTGGCCCGGGCGCCGGATTGAGACAGTTCTTGCGCGCGAGATTCCACAATTTCGCCCGCTCAGCTTCCGGAGTCTTATCGTCGTCCATCCACTTGCGAGCGACGAGGTCAACCACCGTCATGAGGCCGAGCGCATACACCATCTCGGTCGACGAACTCGCGGTCGGGACGTCGCATTGCCACCAGGTCTTGAGGTCGGCAGTATTCACCTTCAGGAAGCCGGGTACATCGACGATCCTGTTGGTGAGCACGAGGGACTGTTCGGGATCGGTCTTGATCTCGTCGAGGGGAATCGTCACCGCGTTCAGGACCTTGGTGTCGCCGCTTGCCTCCCAATGGCCTGACGACCAGAAGGCCGGGGTGTCGACGGCCGGCAGGTGGCACCCGGAGCACATCTCGGCGTAGATCTTGCGGCCATTGTCGATCTTCTTCTGATCGAGCCGCCAGGCATCGCCAAGGATCTGCGAGGGCCATTTCGGTGCCAGAAGGCCACCGAATTTCGGGCCGCCAGAGGGATCGGCCGGCTTGAATGGATCGGGGCCTCTGAGCAGGTCCTCGATCCAGCCGAGTGTCTTGATATGAGTCGAGGAACGCCAAAGCGCGTCCTCCGGATAGGCATCGGACAGGTTGAGCAGCGCCGTCACGCCGAGGGCTTCGCCGGCGTTGCGGATCAGCGGCTGCTCGATCGAGGCGTCGTATTGGGCGAATTTGAACCACGGTACGGTCCAGATCGCGGGATAGCTGACCGGTGCGTCCTGGGCGTGCAGGTTCTTCTCGAAGCCGCTGATCCCGCTCAACGCGAAATCCTGCGAGAAAACCTGGTTGCCGATGCGATTGAGGGCGTCGAGGCGGCCGAACCCTTCCTCGGTGTCCTGCTGCTTCTTCTTGTCCCAGGTCTGCTTGTGCTCGATCGTGTCGTTGTACTTGTTCTGCCAATCGATCAGGAATTTGCCGATGGCGCTGAGCTTCTGCTTGAGCGTGTCGCGGTCCGCCTTGCTGGCCTCGGGCCCGAGCACGCGATCGGCAAAGCGCTGGAAGCGGAACGGAACGTACAGCGTGTACGCGATCGACAGGCCGGTGGAGAGCTCGAGCTTCTTCAGATCGGTCATCGCCGGCCCGCCATCGAAGCGGACGTCGATGCTGTGGTAGTGGATCTGGCCGGTATGGCAGGCCGCGCAGGTCAGCCCGATCTTGTCCTCTTCGCGACGGCCGGTCGCGGGATCGACGACACCGGTCATCCGTGCGAAGCCGACCGGCAGGCCGTCGACGTTCTCCGCCGGCGTCCACTTGGTCGACCAGTCCGGGACCTGTGTCGTCTCATAGACATTGGCGTAACCGAAGCGGCGCAGCGTGGTCACGTCGGTCTGGATCGACTGCGGGCTCGGGATGAAGCCGAAGCGCTCGAGATAGGCGCTGTCCTTCATCATGCCCGGCCGCGAGAACAGATGAAGTCGCGGCTGCTCGAGTGCCATGAACCAGGTATAGGGCACCGGAAAAGTCGCGGTGCCCTGGCTGGCGTGATGAAACCAGTGCCGGTCCTTGAGCGACCAGTTTTGCTCGAGCCAATAGGCTGCCGTCGTCTCGGGGAGCGTGGGCAAGGGCGGCGGCAGAAGCTGCGCGAGTATCCCCTTCTGCGGCAGCATGGCGCGGACCTGGTTCGGGAATTCGGCGACCGTAACCAAGGTCGCGAGACCGAGGGCAAGGATCAGCGCTCCGAGCGCGAACGCCCAGCGAAACCTGAGCTGGCAGGCTGACAGCAGCGGCTGCCACAGGATGGACTGGTTGATGCGGTCCGGGAATTTGCGTTCGTTGAACAACGTGCGCACCTCGTCCACGCTGAGATAGCGGTCCTCTGCCTTGCCCTTGCCCATGATCTTCAGCAGGATGGGCCATTCGAACTTCATCAGCAGGGGGTAATACCAGCGTGCGGCGCTGCCGGCGCGCTTGAGGTTGTCGCGCATGAAGGTCTTGATTTCCGACGCGTTGAGACCTCGCTCGGTGTTGCCGCCGTTCGGATCGGTGTAGGTACGGCCGAAGCTCGCAAGCCGTGCGATCTCATCCTCGTTGACCTTGCCGTCGACGCTGAGGATGCGCGAGCCGGCTCCGAGCTTGTCCAGCGGCCCGCCGCGCAACGCGTCGAGCTGCGCGCCCGCCCAAATGCTCTTCAGGATGTGGCGGAAGCCGTTGGCGATGAGCGCAACCCCGCGGACCTGGATGCGCGCCGAGATCTTCTTCAACCCCGTTTCGCCGCTCGCATTCGCGATGGTCTGCGACAGCGTGATGAGCGGGAGGGTCCCGCCATCGACAAAGCCTTCGCCGACGAGGCCGCGCAGGAATGGACAGGGATTGTTCGGCGACACCTGGATCGAGGGGTCGAAGGGGGGCTTCGAAGCGGAGTCATGCATGGCCCAAAATCCTGAAAACAGCGAATCATGAAAAGCAGACGCGCCGATAGAGCGCGGAAAGTCCTAACAAAGCGAAAGTGCTGGACCGGCAGCTTATGCTACTACAGCGTGCAACGAAGTGTGGCCGAATTCATTGTCCTGTCAACAGAAGCGCGCGTGACAGCGCCACCCTGCAGCGGTTTGCCCTTCAGGAATCGGCGGCGCGTTTGACGTCGCTCTGGACGAGGCTGAGCTTGACGAGCGGGACGCCCGCTTTCAGTAGCCCTTCGCGGTAATGGGCGAGGTCCGGAGCCTGCTTCCAGTGAAAATTCCTCAAGTGCCGTTCGACTGTCAGGCTCGGGTAATTGCTCAACAGCACCTCGGCGGCCTCAGTGGCTTCTTCCGCCCGCCCGAGCTGCGCCAGTGCCGCGGCGCGGATCGCGAGCGCCTGCATGTGGTTCGGATTGATGTAGAGCTGCTCCCGGGCCCACGACAACGTCGCGTCGTATTGGCCCAGCATATAATGGCTGAATGCGTTCAGCGCCGCCCATTGGTAGCGCGGATCGCTGTTGCCGCGCTGCGCCGCCGTCGAGAACAGCTCGATCGCCTGGCGATGCTCGCCGATGACGAAGTGGCAGATGCCGAGTACGCCGCGCGCGCCCATGTCGTAGGGGTTGAGCGCGACCGCGCGCTTGGCGGCGTCCATCGCAGCCTCGTAATGCCCGTCCTGTGCATGGACCCAGGACAGGATCGAGAATGCGAAGGAGGACCGCGGGTCGAGCCTGACGCTGGTCTCGGCCAGATGCATCGCGGCGCCCCACATCTCGCGGGAGCCCTTGACCCAGCCGAACTGGATGCTCTGGAGCTGGATCGTCGCGAGATAGGCATGCGCGATCGACAGCTTGGGATCGAGCGAGATCGCCTCCTTGAACAGCGCGATGGCGGTGTCGAAGTCCTCCTTGGTCTGCCGGTAGTAATGTGACAGCCCCTTCAGGAAGCGGTCCCAGGCGGTGACGTCATTGGTCTGGCGCGCAGGTGCGGAGGCTTCGGCGCGGAAGATTTCGGTCGCGATCGCCGCCGACAGGTTGGTCGTGATCTCGTCCTGCATGGCGAAGAGGTCGCCGATGTCGCGGTCGTAGCGGCCGGTCCAGAGCTGCTCGCCGGTCTCCGGCGCGATCAGCTCGGCCGTGACGCGGATCTTGCTGCCGGCGCGCCGCACCGAACCCTGGATCAGGTAGGTCGCGTCGATCTCGCGCGCGATCAGCCGGGTCGAGAGGTTCCTGCCCTTGAAGGCGAAAGTCGAGTTGCGGCTGAGCACGCGATAGAAGGACTGCAGGGCCAGCGCGTGGATCAGATCCTCCGTGAGGCCGTCGGAGAAATATTCGTCGCCGGCGTCGCTCAAATTGGCAAACGGCAGCACGCCCACGATCGCGGTGCGATATTGCTGCGGCAGCGCCGAGACCTCTTTGGTCTGCGCCACCTTTGCGGACGTGCCGTCCGGCGTCCAGGTGAAGACGCCCACCGGTTGCTTGATGTTCTTGAAGCGGTGCGTGCCGGCGTCGGCCAGGGGCATGTTGAGATGCTTGCCAGCCTCGCCATAGGCCTTGGCCGAGATCGCGAACCCTCCGGGGCTCGCCACCGATTCGAGACGGACGGCGATGTTGACGTCATCGCCAAACACCTCGTCCTCGTCGACGATGATGTCGCCCATGTGGATCCCGAGGCGGAACTGCATCGCGCGGTCGGCGGGCAAGTGGTCGTTGCGCTCCGCCATCAGCATCTGCATCGCGATCGCGGCTTCCGTGGCGCCGACGATGCTGGGGAATTCCAGCAGGAAGCCGTCGCCGGTGTTCTTCACGACGCGGCCGCCATGATTGAGAATAATGGGATGGATCGCGCTGCGATGGGCCTTGAAGACGGCATGCGTGCCGGCCTCGTCAGTGCCCATCATGCGCGAATAGCCGGCGACGTCGGCGCAGACGATGGCGGCCAGGCGTCTCTCCATATCCTCGCGGGCTCCAAGGGATCGGGCACCGGCCACCGGCGTGTCGGTCTTCCGCGAATCCGTGCATTTCCAGAACCTAGCCCTTATAGAGCACGCGCGGGCAAGCGGAAGTGTGATCCGCATTGCAATTTCGTTGTAAATCCTACGCAAATCCGGTGGTGGACGCAGCTCGCCGAGCCAGCTAAGCCGGCCGCTTGGCAGCCTTCAGGGACGCGCGACATGCTCGGCATTCACGAACTCTGGCTTTTCGTCCTCTCGGGCGTGGCTCTCAACATCACGCCGGGACCGGATACGGTCTATGTCATGGGCCGCAGCATGCAATTGGGCTGGCGCGGTGGCGCGGCGGCGACGTTCGGCATCAGCTGCGGCTGCTTATTCCATGTCACGGGTGCGGCAATCGGCCTCTCCGCGTTGCTGATGGCCTCGTCCACCGCGTTTTCGGTCGTAAAGCTGGTCGGCGCCGCCTATCTCGTGCTGACTGGCTTGCAGATGCTGTGGTCGCGACCGGTGCTCGCCGGTTCCCTGACGCGCGAGGATGGACGGACGCCGCTCCGGCGGGTTTTCCTCCAGGGCGTCTTCACCAACGCGCTCAATCCCAAGGTCGCGCTGTTCTTCCTGGCCTTCCTGCCGCAATTCGTCGCAGCCGATGCCCCGCACAAGCCGCTCGCCTTCCTGACGCTTGGCCTGATTTTCATCTCCACGGGTACACTCTGGTGCCTGTTCCTGGCGGCGTTCGCGGCGCGCGCCGCGCAGCGGCTGCGGCGGTCCGATGGAATCCTCGCCTGGATCAACCGCGCGCTCGGCGGGTTTTTCGTCTATCTCGGCTTCCGCGTCGCGATGCTTCAAGCGCGTTAAACAAACTCTTTGAGCAGCGCGCTACCGACGAGGTAGAGGCCGAGCAGGATCATCGCGATCAAGAACCAGCGGCGAAATGTCTCGGCCGGCATCTTCGAGCGCAGCGACTGGCCAATGAACATGCCGGCAAAGGCACAAGCCATGGCGACGATGCCTGGCACGGCGTTGGCTGAAGTCAGCAGCCCGCCCGCGGTGAGGTTGAAGGCGAGCGCGAGCGTTGCCACCGTGAAGAACACGCCGAGCGCCTGCACCAGCTCGTCCTTTTCCATCCCAATTGCCTGCATGAACGGCATCGATGGAACCACCTGCACGCCGGTCGAGGCCGAGATCACGCCGGTGACGACGCCGACGGCGCCGCCGACCCATTTCTCGTTCTTCGGCGCGATGCGGAACTGGAACTTGTTCAGCCCGATGATCGCGTAGATCACGAGCAGAACGCCGAGCACTACCGTGCCGTAGCGGGCATAGGGGCCGGTCAGCGCGCCCGCATTGAGCCAGCTCCCGATCACGGTGCCGAGCATCAGCGGCCACAGCCGCCTGAGGATGTCGAGCAAATGAGCGCCGACAAAGGTCTGCCAGATGTTGGTGATGATCGCCGGCACGATGACGATGGCGATTGCCCGGCCGGGCGCCATGGTCACGGCGAGCAGGCCCATCGACACGGTCGGCAGGCCGAGCCCGATCACGCCCTTGACGAATCCGGCGAGCAGGAAGACGGCGGCAATCAGAATGATGAGCGGGTCGATCATGCCGACCACATTGACCGATCGGCGGGGAAGGCACAATCTGGAGGATACGGAGATAGCCTTCGTCCTTGACGAAGGCTGAAGGAGATTGTTCCGTGCGATTCGACCTCGTCGACCTCCAACTCTTCATCGCGGTGGCCGACCAGCACAGCATCACCCGCGGTGCCGAGCGCTCGCATCTGGCGCTGGCCTCTGCCAGCGCCAGGATCAAGGGCCTGGAGGATGCGTTTGGCGTCGCACTCTTGAAGCGCGGCCGGCGCGGCGTGGAGTTGACCGCCGCGGGGGAAAGCCTGCTTGAGCATGCGCGGCTCGTCATCCACAATGTCGATGCACTCCAGGGCGATCTCGCCGCCTATGCCAGCGGCGTGCGTGCGAGCGTGCTGTTGCTCGCCAACACCTCGGGGCTGTCCGAGCATCTGCCGCGGGCGCTCGCGGCTTTCCTGCGTGAGCATCCCGACATCAATGTCGACGTTGAGGAGCGCGAGAGCGCCGATATCGCGACCGCGATCGCGAGCGGCGCTGCCGATCTCGGCTTCGCCGCCGAGCATGCTTTGCCCGACAGCATCGAGCGATTCTTGTTCAGCGAGGATCGGCTGACCCTGGTGGCCGCTCGGCGCAGCGAACTCGGCAGTCGGCGTCAAATCGATTTCCAGGAGGTGACGGATCGCGATTTCGTCGGGCTCACCGCCTCGACCGCATTGCAGGTTCATATTTCCCGGCATGCGGCGAAGCTCGGCGCGCGTCTGCGCGTGCGGGCCCGCCTGCGCGATTTCGACGCGATCTGCCAGATGGTTGCCGCCGATGTCGGGGTCGCCGTCGTTCCGGAGACTGCGGCGAAGCGCTGCGCGCGATCGATGCCGATCGTGCCGATCCGGATCCGCGATGGCTGGGCCAATCGGAGGTTGACGATCTGCGCGCGAAGCTTCAAGGCATTGCCGCGCCCCGCCAAGCAACTGGTGGAGCACTTGCGCGCCGCAGTTCGGAGCTGAGATCATATGTTGAAGGTGTGGGGACGACGCAGTTCGTTCAATGTGCAGAAGGTGATGTGGCTGATCGGCGAACTCGGTCTCGCCCACGAGCACATCGATGCCGGCGGCTCGTTCGGCGGCCTCGATGTGCCGGAGTTTCTGGCGATGAATCCGCACGGCCGTGTTCCGGTTATCGATGATGACGGGACGATCGTCTGGGAATCGCATGCCATACTTCGCTATCTCGCGGCGCACCACGGGGCAGAGCGGTTTTGGTCGGAGGACCCGGCTGTGCGGGCGCGCGTCGACGGCTGGATGGACTGGTCGCAGACGGCGCTCCAGCCTGATTTCCTCACCGGCGTATTCTGGGGATTCTTCCGCACGCCCGAGGACCAGCGCAATTGGCCCGCGATCCGCGCAGCCCTTGCCCGCTGTGCGCAGCATTTTGCCAAGTTGGAACGGCTCCTCGAACAGCAGCCGTTCCTGTTTGGTGCGGAGTTATCACTTGCCGACATCACGGCCGGCACGTCGCTCTATCGCTATTTCGAACTGGAGATCGAGCGTCCCGCGCTGCCGGCGGTGGACCGCTGGTACCGCACACTGCAGGAACGGGCGGCGTTTCGCGCGCATGTGATGATTCCGTTCGGGGAATTGCGCGGCCGGCTCGCTTATTAGAGCATGATCTGGAAAAGTGTGAGGCGGCCTTCCCTCGCGACGAACGCGGAACGCGTTTGCGCGGAGATCATGCTAAAATAATAAGCTAAAGCGCGATGACCAATCACATCGCGCTTTAGAGTCACTTCGCCGTCTCGACGCCGGCGTCCTTGATCACCTTGGCCCATTTCGCAGTCTCGTCCGCGATGAACTGTCGGAAATGCTCGGGGCTATCGCCGATCAGCGTCGCCCCTTGCGCGGCGAGCTTCTCCTTCACGGCGGCATCAGCCATCGCTTGCGTCGCGAGGCGGTGCAGCTTGTCGACGATCTCTTTCGGCGTGCCCTTCGGCGCCACCATGCCGTACCAGTTCTCGATCCGCAGGTCCGGAAAACCCGCTTCGGCCGTGGTAGGTACCTCGGGGGCGGTGGGTGCGCGGTCGGGCGAGCCGACGGCAATGGGTTTCAAGGCGCCCGCCTTGATCTGCGGCAGCAGCACCGGGAGGTCGAGGAAGGTCATCTGCACCTGCTGGCCAAGGAGATCGTTCACCGCGGGCGCCGCTCCGCGATAGGGCACGTGCACGATGTCGATTTTCGCCGTCAGCTTGAACAATTCGCCGGCAAGATGCGGCAGGCTGCCGGGTCCCGAGGAGGCGAAGTTGAGCTTGCCGGCCTGAGCCTTCGCCAGCGCGACCAGCTCGTTCATGTCTTTCGCCGGCACGTTGGTTGCGACGACCAGCATCTCCGGCACGGTTGCGACCAGCGTGACCGGCGTCAGGTCGGCGTGCGTGTCGTAGGCGACCTTCTCCATGCTCGGGCTGATCGTGAGCGCCCCGGCGCTGGAGATCGCGATCGTGTAGCCGTCGGGAGTGGCCTTTGCGACCGCATCGGTGCCGAGCACGCCGCCCTGGCCGCCGCGATTGTCGATCACGACCGGCTGGCCCGATATCTCGGACATGCGCTGGCCAATCACGCGGGCAATGATGTCGTTGGGGCCGCCGGCCGGGAACGGCACGATCAGCTTGATCGGCTTGGCGGGAAAATCCTCAGCCATCGCCAGCGACGGCAGGAGCAGCAGCAATCCCAATACCAATCCGGAGAGAAGCCTGCGTGAGACGGTCATGCAAGCCCTCCGCTCGCGTTGTTATTGGTTGAGGAGTTTCAGCGCTTCTTCGTGCACGCGGGGATCACCGGCGGCGATGATGCGGCCGCCGCCTTGCGCGGGCTTGCCCTCCCAGGTCGTGACGATGCCACCGGCGCCGGTGACGATCGGGATCAGCGCTGCGATGTCGTAAGGCTTCAGCTCGGTCTCGACCACGAGGTCGACGTGACCGGCGGCCAGCATGCAATAGGAGTAGCAGTCGCCGCCATAGCGCGACAGCCGCGCGCCCTTCTCGATGCGGCCGAAGATGGCGCGGTCGCGCTCGTTCATCAGAAGAGGGCTCGTGGTGTAGGTCGTCGCTTCGGCAAGCGAGGCGCAGCGGCGGACCTGCAGGCGGCGCTCGCCGGAGGGGCCTTTGTAATTGGCCGAGCCGTTGTCGCCGGAAAACCGCTCGCCGATGAAGGGCTGGTGCATCATGCCGAATACCGGCGTGCCCCTGTACAACAGCGCGATCAGCGTGCCCCAGATCGGAAAGCCGCCGATGAAGGATTTTGTACCGTCGATCGGGTCCAGCACCCACACATAATCGGCGTCCTCCCGCTCGTTGCCGAATTCCTCGCCGACGATGCCGTGCTGGGGGAAGTTGGCCTTGATCAGCCGCCGCATCACCGCCTCCGCGGCGCGGTCGGCTTCGGTGACGGGGTCGAAATCCTTGGTCTTGCTCTTGTCGTCGATGGACAGCGAGGTGCGGAAGAACGGCAAAATGGTTTCGCCGGAGGCGGTGGCAAGCCGTCCGATGAAGGCTGAGAAATCGATCACCGTCACAGGCCTGTCCCTTGAACCCGAAAGCCAAACGAATGCTGGCTATTGCCTAGCTCAAATCGAGAGGCTCGGGCAGCGCTCTCTTGAATTGCACCCTGGTATTTTGGATGCAGTCCCCCGGCCGCCTCGTCGAGCCATCCGCTGACCAAATATCGATCATGGGTTTGAGAGCTTAGTTCCGGGTATGCCTCATTGGTATGCAAACGATAATCAACCCATTGAAATTCCTTATTAAAGAAACTGAATCCGGGTTTCTGCGGAGACATTGGAGCCCTGTGTTTTTTGCATAGGAAACGGCTCGAAAGCCCTTGCGCTTTGTGCAGCGCAGTCGCATATTGTTGCGGTGCGGTAGCGCCTCGCGTTACCGCTGCCCTCCTTGGGCGTTTCCTCCCTAGACTTGGGCCGCTTGCTCATAACAAGCGGCCCTTTTTTCTTGCCCATTTTCCTGGTCGATCATTTTCATTTCGATGCGCGCATCGGGGCGAAGCGAAAATCGGATCGCGTATTGAGAAGACCGTCGTCGCGACCTGTGATAGGCGCGGAAGATATTGCCGCTTATTCAGCCGCGGCCTGGAACGGTCCGAGATCGCCGAACGGAATCGTCGTGGCGAGCACGTCCGACAGGATCGCGAAATCCGCCGCGACCTGGTCGAAGCGCGGGCCGCGCTCGCGCCGCCGCTCGTCCATATAGATCGCGCGGTTGAGCTCGAGCTGCACCGCGTGCAGGCCGCTCGCCGGATTGCCGTAGTGCTCGGTGATGAAGCCACCGGCATAGGGCTTGTTGCGCCCGACCGAATAGCCGAGCCCGCTCAAGGTCTCCTCGACCCGGTCGGGAAGCAGCGGCGTGCAGCTCGTGCCGTAGCGGTCGCCGATCACGACATCGGGCCGGCGCGGCTCGTCGCGCGAGACGCCGACCGAGGGCATGGAGTGGCAGTCCACCACCACCACGGTGCCGAACATCTGGTGCACCTTGTTAATAAGCCGCCTCAGCGCGCGGTGATATGGCTTGTAGAGCGTCTCGATTCGCGCGAGCGCGTCGTCGACCGCGATACGTTCGCGATAAATCTCCTGGCCGTCGCCGACGACGCGCGGAATGGTGCCGAGCCCGCCCGCAACACGCATCGAGCGGGTATTGGCAAAGCTCGGCAGCCGACCGGAAAACATCCGCGGGTCGAGCTCGTAGGGCTCTCTGTTCACGTCGACATAGGAGCGCGGGAAATTGACGCGCACGACCGGAAAGCCGCGCGCGCTCAAATGCCCGATCAGCTCGTCCATGAAGGAATCTTCCGAGCGGCGGAGTGTCGGCAGGTCGATGCGCGAGGCCGCCAAAAAATCGTCCGGATAGACCGAGCCGGAATGGGGCGAGTTGAAGATGATCGGCGCCCGCCACTCGGCGGGCTCGATAATCTCGAACGGTGGCGACAAGTCGCCGTCAAACCGGGGCATCTTGGTCAGTTTCGTCCCTCTGATTATCCGCGAGAATCCGGATTGGACTCGAACAGGCCGGCAAAGCGGGGCTCTTATGTGTCGTCATTGTCAGGAATCGCAACCATTCTGCCAAGTGAAAAGTACGGGTGCGCGCTGGAACGTGTCTTAACCGTGCAGGCATCGCGGGTGCGGGGCTCGATTGATTCGTGCCCCATTCCGGTTCACAAAGAGCGCTCTGTGTGCGGCCGAGGGACGCATTTTTCACCCGAAATTTACCCTCTGTCGGGCTTACTGAACTCTAGTAGTGTACCCCCGGGGATTCGACGTTTCCTGCCATGCCAAAAATCCTGCTCGCCGAAGACGACAACGACATGCGCCGCTTCCTGGTCAAGGCGCTGGAAAACGCCGGCTTTCAGGTCTCCTCCCACGACAATGGCATGTCGGCCTATCAGCGGCTGCGGGAAGAGCCGTTCGAGATGCTGCTGACCGACATCGTGATGCCGGAGATGGACGGCATTGAGCTCGCCCGCCGGGCCTCGGAACTCGACCCCGACATCAAGATCATGTTCATCACCGGCTTCGCCGCCGTGGCCCTGAACTCGGATTCGGAGGCCCCCAAGAACGCCAAGGTCCTGTCCAAACCGGTCCATTTGCGGGAATTGGTGAGCGAAGTGAACAAGATGCTGGCGGCCTAAATCGGTCGCCTTCCGTCCTTGCGCGGGCTCCCCTGAGCCGTTATAGGGACCGCACCCGATTTTCTTGGACTTCTAGGGCACGTAGCTCAGCGGGAGAGCACTACCTTGACATGGTAGGGGTCACAGGTTCGATCCCTGTCGTGCCCACCATCTTCTTCAATCAATTGGGCACCCTGCGCCTAAGGCCTGAAGAGGTGGTTTCCGCTAAATCCGGTTTGCGCATTAGAGGGGCCGGCCGGGTTAGTCTGGGTGGCCAGCGCACGAGTTCGGACGGCCCATCGGCTAGGATCGATGCCGAAGAATAGGCCCGGTTCGATCCCCATCGGTCTGATTGTGCCGATCACGTCTCCGTCCCACAGTCGGCGTTTGTAGGCTCACGATCGTTCGGCTCAGAGAACTCCACAAGAAGAGCACCAAGGCAGCTGCGAAGCGACAACGCGCATCGGCTCGTGCCGAACCGCTCGAAGCCTCGATCGTCCCAAACATATGTATGGGTCCAGATCGTCAGCGCTCGATCCAGACGGTCATTCCCGGCGCGAAGTTTGCCGCAGCCTTCTCGGGATCGAGACGCAAGCGCAGCGTGTTGCGGTCATGATCCCCGATCACCCGTTCGGCTTGCCAGGTGGCGAATACGCCGAGCGGTCTCAGCTCGGTGACGAGGGCCTTGATTCCGGCGTCCGTCCCGTTCCGCGCCACGTTCACCGTGTCGCCCATCGCGAGCCGATTGAGATGGTCCTCGCGGACATTGAAGGAGAGCCATTGCTTGCCTGCTGCTTCGACCATCAGGATCGGTTGGCCGGCACGGACGTTTTCGCCGACCTCCGCGGCGATGACGCTGACCGTGCCGTCGGCTGGGGCGCGCAGCACCATCTTGTCGAGACGACGTTCGAGCACGGTCACGGCTGCGGCCGCGGCCTGCACCTGCGCGTCCGCGATCGCTCGTTCCTCCCGGGTCGGGCCCGCCACGGCCGCATCATAATTTGCCTGGGCCTCGGCAACATCGGCGCGTGCGCTTGCGACATCATTCTCGGCCTGGTCCAGCGCCTGTTGGGACTCAAAGCTCTGGCGCGCCAGCGTACTAGTCCTTGTGAGCTGGGCCTGCACGTAGTCAAGGCGGGCGTCTGCCTTGGCGATTGCAGCTTTTAGAGACTCGGCCTGTTCATGACGAACGCCCGCATAGACGTTGTTGCGGTTGGCTATTGACGAGCCAAGCGCGGCGCGCGCCTGGTCCAGCTGAGCGGTTAATTCCACCGCGGAGAGCCGCGCCAGGACATCGCCCGCGTGTACTTGGGCGCCCTTCTCGACGGTAATCGACATAAGTTGGCCGTTCACTTCGGGCTCGACCCTGATTTCGGTCGCTCGCACCACGCCAACGATTGCACCCGCAGATCCGGTTCGACGCGTGGAATAGATCAGCGCGCCCGCGACGAGCGCGAGCGGAATCGCGACGATGGCGACGCGACTAGCCTTGCGCATGTTCCTGTCCTCTCTTGACGGAAAATGCCGAGATCACGGCAAGCGCGAAATAGCCGAGCGCCAGACACCAAAGTGTGAACCAGTCATGCGCGACCTCCCAGATGCTGGCTCCCATCTGGTTGATGCGCACGAGGCCGTCGATCGCGGAGTCGGCCGGGAACAGCCGGCCGAATGCAAGGGCCGCGTCAGGGATCGCTTCGCGCGGCCACGCAAACCCAGCCATGAAGAACTGCGGGAGGCTCGTCGCCAGCAGGAGGATTGTTGCGTTCTCCGGCCGCGTGAACCAGGCCCCGACAGCCTGTCCCATGAAGCTCGTCGCCAGCAGAAAGATACTCGCAAGTGCGAGGATATGAGGAAGATGTCCGAGTGTCGAAAAACCGTAGATGCGCGGCAGCACGATGACGTAAAGCGCGAGCGCCGGAAGGTAGATGGTCAGGTGAGCCACGCCGCGGCCGAGCACGCCGGCAAACGCTCCGCCCCCTGCCGCCAGCGCAGTGCCGGTCAACATTGCCGCGCCGATCAGGAGGGTTTGCTGCAGGATCAGGACGAACGCGGCCGGAACGACGTAACTTGCATACCCGCCCACCGGATTGAAGATCGGCTGGAGCAGAACGTCGGCCGGGCTCGAACTCGCGAGCTTCGCCTTGACCAGGCTCCCATCCGAGCGCGCGCCTCGTGAAATCAGCTCGGACGTCAACGCTCCGATGGCGGTGGCTATTCCGCTGGCGCTCGATCTGAATATGAACAGGTAGGTCGCATCCGCGTAGATCGGGATGTGGGCGGTGATGCCTTTGAGCACATCGCGCTCAGTGTTCGGTGGAATCTCGACGGCGGCAAAGGCCTGTCCACGATCGATTGCGGTGCGTGCTTCGGCAAGCGTGCGGGCGCGAACCACCACGTTCAAGGCGCCACTCGCATCCAGCGTCTCGACGATCTGCCGGCTGAGATCGCTCAGATCATTGTCGACGACCGCGATGGGAAGCTTGCGAAGGATCTGATTCAGATAGGGCTGCGGATAATAAATGCCGTAGACCAGGGGAGCCAGGAACAGGAGTGTGAAGGCGCTCCGCGTTCCGAGCACGCGTCGCCACTCCGCGTTGAAGGCACCGCCGATGCCGCGCGGCACTTCCTCTATTTCGGGCGCCTCGGGAGGGCGCGCCGTCGCAAACCAGCCCTTGCGGGTGACGCTCGCCATGCGCAGCAATGCGAGGCCGGCAAAGAGCACCGCCAGGCCCGCAAGTACCGCGAAGGGAATGGCCGAGTCCGAGACCGGCAATCCGCGCGCCGCTTGCCCCAGCAAGACTGCCATGTACCAGCGCAGCGGCAGGATCGCGCTCCAGGTTTGTGCAAAGGCATTCATGCCGATGGTGGGAAAGCCGACGCCGGCGTAGCCGAACGCGGGAGAGGCAATGAGGCCCGCAAGTCCGAGCCCCGTCGCCAGATCGCCGACCAGGAGCTGGAGCAAGGCACCCAGCGACAAATAGGCAATGATGAGCAGGGAGGCCGCGGCGACCATCAATGGCAGGTCTCCCCTGAAGGGGATTTCCAGCACGCCCTCCAGAAACAGCGGCTCGACCAGCATGATCAGGACGAAGATGACGAACAGCGGCGTGAGCTTGCCGGCCAGCGCGACCACGGGATCGCCACCGGCACTTTCGAGCCAGGCCCGCGCGTCGCGACGCCGGAACTCGGAGCCGACGGAATAGCCGGCGGCAAGCGTGATCACCACATGGATGATGGTCGGCAGCAGTGCGCGCAGCAGAAATTGCGCATAGTTCTTTTGCGGATTGACGAGCGCGATGGTCTCCGCCTTGAGCATTCCCAAGGACGCAGGCGCAGGCGCAGCGCGACTGGCAGGAGCGGCCACGGCCGCCGCGGCGGAAAGCGAGTCGCTCAGGCCCGAGGACGCGATGCCGGACGGAGTCAGGAACTGCTGGTTATAGAATCCGACGACCTGCGGCCGGCGCTGGGCTTTCAGGTCGCGCTCGAAATTCGGCGGGACATAGATGGCCGAAATCGATTTGCCGGAGCGTATGTCCTCGACGGCCGTGGACAGCGTGCCGGAGCGGTCGACGATCTTCAGGCTCGGAGACGCAGCAACGTATTCCACCAGGGTACGCGAAGCGTCCGACTTGTCCTCGTCGACGACCGTCACCCCGAGCCCGCGGATGACAGGATGGCTGAACACGGTCGTAAGGACCACGAACGCAAAGAGCGGCACGGCGAGGATCAGCAGCAGCGCTACACGATCGTGAAGCAGCCAGCGGCACTCGCGCCGCACGACCAGCAGAAATCCGGGCTTTGGCGATGGCCTCATTGCCGTGACCGCCAGTCAAGATAGGCGCTCATTCCCGGTCGCAGTTCCGGCACCGGCTGGACCGGGTAGGCGCGGATCGAAAACGTCCGCAAGTCGAAATCGCCCGTAGCCCGCGTGGCCCGCCAGCTCGCATACTCGCCCTTGGTCGCAATGAGCTTGACCTCGACGGTGATGCGGCGGTCATCGAGAGCCGGAATACGGACATCGAAGCGATCGCCGACCTTGAGGCTCTTCACGAGATCTTCGCGAAGATCGAAGTGGATCCAAACGTCGGCCAGATCGATCAGGGTGACCAGCGGCACGCCGGGCGACACATATTCGCCCGGCTCCACGTTGCGCTGGTAGACTTGCGAGGCGACTGGGGCATAGATCACGAGCTGATCAATGATCGATTGCACACTCTGGGTATCGGCATCGGCTTTCTCGACGTTGGCCTTGGCGATCGCCCGTTCCTCCTGCGTGTAGCCATTGACCGCCTGTTCATATGCCGATTTGGCCTGATCGACCGCGCGTTCGCTTTCGTGCAGCGCGTCGGTCACCTGATCGAGCCGAGCTTGCGGCGCGTTGCCTTGCTCGGTCAAGATATGCGTGCGGTCAAACGTCTTCTGCGCCAGCACCAGCGCCGCCTGCGCACGCTCCATCTCCGCCTTCCGTGCGGCAACGGTCTCGACACGCGTTCCGATGAGCACATTGGCGAGCTGAGCGACGGCCACGGCCTTCGCCGCTTTCATCTGCTCGAGCTTGGCGACGGTCTCTGGATTGTCGATCCTTATGAGCACGGCCTTCGCAGGCACGTTCTGGCCGCGTTCGACCGGTATTTCCTTCACCCGTCCGTCGACGCGTGCAGCGATGTCAAACCGCGTGGCGTCAGCCTCGCCCTGAACAAGCAGAGGCTCGGGCCGCAGCAGATAATAGACGGAAAGCGCGACGACGACCGCTGCGATGGCGCCTACGACGATGGAAGGACCGCGCCTCGCGGAAGGCCTGCTCTTCTCGTGTCCGTCACCGGGAGCGTCGAATGCACCTTGAGGCTCCTTACCGGAGCTCGACACTTTGTCCATACCCGACTCCATCCAGCTCCAAAGTGCTAAATGTCTGGAATGACGCGACGTTCGGTGTCGTAACTCGAGTGATGGTACTTCATATTCGGAGCGACTGGCGAACTATTTTGCGGCTGCTCGCGGCCGTCGAAGCATACCTGTTCTAGCGCCCACGCTCTCATTCAATATCGGGGCAAGCATTCGCGGCACTGTTGCCCCCGAAGGCAGACTGAGTTTGCGTCGGATAGTCATACAGGTTTCGCATGCCGGAAGTCACCAAGCGGAACAATCGAAGCGCGGGTCTCGGCACTCCCGCGAAGCGCGTCCGGCGTAGCTTGAGCGAAGCGAAAGCGTAGGCGGACCTGTTGTCGCTGGGGGAGCGCGGGAACAGCTTGAGGTGGTTCGGCATTAATTCGCCATGCCGAAAACTTTCAAGACGGGCGATCACGTGAGCTGGAATTCCGAGGCCGGTCGGGTGCGTGGCCATATCATGCGCGTGCACCGGAAGGATGTGACCTATAAGGGCTACGTCCATCACGCGAGCCCGGACGATCCGCAATACGAGATCAGGAGCGACAAGAGCGATCACGTCGCTCTCCACAAGGGCAGGGCGCTGCGGCTGTTAACGAGCTGATGGCGTGTTCTCGCACGTTGTTCTGGATTGCGCCGCGCCCCATCCGGGCTACGCTCGCTGCTCCTTCATCTGCGAGGCGAGGCCGCCATGAGCGTTTCCGTCATTGAGCAGGCAAAAATCCAGGCACAGGTCCTGATCCCCCTCGTGAGGGCGCTCCAGGAGGAACTGGGCGAAGCCCGTGCGAACGCGCTGGTGCGCAGCACGCTCGGCGACCTCTATCGCCGCTACGGCGAGGAATTCTGGCGGGCGAAGAACGAGCCGGATCTCGGCAAGGCCGTGTCATCCGCCTTCAAGGCCTACGCCCGCGACGACGCGCTCAAGCTCGAAATCATCGAGCAGTCACGTGATGCGTTCGCCTTCGACGTGACGCGATGCGCCTATGCGGAGTTCTACAAGGCGCTCGGCGAGCCCGAGCTCGGGTTTCTCCTCGTCTGCACCGCGGATTTTGCGACCGCGGAAGGGTTCGGTCCCGACATCAGCCTCGCGCGCACGCAGACCATCATGCAGGGCGCCAGTCATTGCGACTTCCGCTACCAGCGAACGCGCGTGTAGCGGACTAGCTGGCCGACGTCACCTCGTCCGTCCGGTGCCTGATGGAGATGTTCTGCTCCATGGCCTTTGCGAGCACCGTGCCGGTCGTACGGCCAAGCTCCTTCGCAATCATCGTCACGGGCATGGTGCCAGCGAGCGTCTTAAGTTTCTTGATGTCTTCTTCGTTCCACGACTTCTTCCAGCTCGGCATCGTCCCCAATCCCGCTCATGTCTGCTCCCCCGACTCACCCGTACACATTATGGTAGAAGCTGATATGGAATGCCATCTGATGTGGCCACCACGGAGTGTTCGTCCGATGACACGGGGTGTTCCGTCAGTGCGCGAAGGTCTGGCACAAACTGCACTTGTCATTTCTCCACGACGCGCATCGGCGAGCGATCAATGAAGACGACATGTGTTGCGATGACGATGCTGGTGCTGACCGTGTCGGGTGCCGAGGCGCGGATCATCGACTGGCAGGCCGAGCTCGAGCGTTGTCGCGCACTGCGCGAGAACATGGCGCCGCTGCTGCTGGCCGGCGAGGGGACGTCGGGCGTTGCGCGCTCAGGCCGGGCCGCCCGCCGCTGCATGTGGATCGAGCGCAGGGCGGCGCGCAAGGGCATTACGGGGGCGGATACGCGGTAGCGCTGGCCGTTTCCGCCGCGTTGCCGAGCGGCAGCTACCCGTTCAACATCGATAAGACCGTGCGCGCGAGATCAGAAGTCTGGTCCACCAACTGGTCGGGGCCGGCCGCTTCGAGCTCGTCTCGGCTGCCATACCCCCAAAGGACACCAAGACAGCGCATATCCACCGCGCGAGCCCCGATGATGTCGTGCCGGCGATCCCCGACCATCAGGCTGTGCGAAGCAAGGATATCCTGTTCAGACAGGATATGGGCAAGCAGCTCCGGTTTATGATCCAGCCTGCCGCCGGGCACCGAGCCGTAGATGCCGTCGAAATACGCTGCCAGTTTCAGGTTCTCCAGGATGCGCCGGGCAAAGACTTCGCGTTTCGATGTAGCGAGGTAGAGCCGCAATCCGGCTTGCCGCATGTCGTCAAGCGCTCCGCAGATTCCGGGATAAGGCTCGCTTCCGAGCAGGCCGCTTTCGCCGTAGTGCTGACGATAGGCCGCCACGGCTTGATCGACCCGGTCGTCGCCGCGCGCCTTGAGCAAAGCCTGCAGCATCTCTTCGAGCGGAGGCCCGATCGCGCGCCTGATGTCGAGCGCTTCGCCCGGATCGTGTCCGAGCGCGCGCAGCGTGGCCAGGCAGCTTGCGAAAATGCCCGGCTGCGAATCAACCAGCGTTCCGTCGAGATCGAGGAGTACGCAGCGGGTTGGAGTCATGCTGTCAAATCCTGCTCCCGGCACGATGGCCGGCCTTCAGCTGAGATCGTGGAGATCCTTGCCGAGCGGCGGTGTCAGGTGGAACGTCGAGAAAGTGACCTTCAACCCAGCCCGTTCGGGCGTGCAGGCCATGGGTCCCACAAGGTAGGAGTTCGCCCTGGGAAATGGCGCCAGGCGCATCAGGGGCCAAAGCTTGCCATCGGCCGAAACCTGGAGGCGAACGACGCCGTTCGCGACCGTCGCGCGCAGGCGGAAGTCACGGGCATCGTGCTCATAGGGCGCGGTCGCCCAATCGGATCGCCCGTCGGTCAGCACGCTCGCAAGCATGGCGCGTCCGTCTGAAAACTCGATGCCGGCCTTGATCCAATGCTCCGCGTCGATGCGGACCATGATGCCCGCCTGGTCGTAGAGGGCCTGGAAGTCGCCCCGCACATGCAGCTCGGCAGTGAACGCCGCGCCGGTCGGGAAGCCCAGGAAATGCCCGCTGTCGCGGTGGAAGCCGTAGTGGGTTTCCCGCCAGAAATCGGTGGCATTGTCCGTGACGATCTGGAGGCCGTCGCCCTGCCCAGTCCATCGTTCCGGTTCATTCAGCCAGACACCATCGCTTCTGCGAAAGATTGGATCGCTCATGTTGGACCTCGATTGGCAGCGTTGGCATCGCCTTCAATGACTAGCTGACGCGATATCTGGCAACCGCCGCCTCGTCCCATTGAATGCCGTTGCCTGGCTCCTCACCCGGCAATGCAAAACCGTCCTTGACGGTCAGCCGTGTTGCAAGCACGGCATCGGCCCAGTCGACATATTCCAGCCAGTGCGCGGTCGGCGTGACACAGAGCAGATGCGCGCTCACTTCCGAGAACAGGTGCGTCGACATCTCGACGCCGGCGGCATGCGCAAGCGAGGCGGCGCGCAGCCAGCCGGTGACGCCGCCGATGCGCTGCACGTCGGGCATGACGAAGTCGCAGGCCTCGGCGGAAAGCGCGGATTGCATCGAAAAGGCGCTGTCGAAATTCTCGCCGATCTGGACCGGAGTGTGGAGCGCGTCCGCAACGCGGGCGCAGCCGGCATAGTCGTCATGGCGGATCGGCTCCTCGATCCAGAGCAGGCCTTCGTCGTCGAGCATCTCGCCGCGGCGGATCGCTTCGGCCACCGTGAGCGCCTGGTTGTAGTCGCACATCAGCGTCACCTGATCGCCGACCGCCTTGCGCACCGCGCGCACGACGTTGAGGTCTTCCCGTGCATCGGGGCGACCGACGCGGATCTTTGCGGCGTGAAAGCCTTCGGCGAGCAGTTTTTGCGCCTCCTCCACGGCGGCACCGGCCGGCATGATGCCGAGCCCCTTCGAATTATAGGCGCGCACCGGCTTCGGTGCGCCGCCAAGCAGGCGCGCAAGCGGCAGGCCCCTGGCGCGGGCCAGCGCGTCCCAGGCCGCCATGTCGATGCCGGATTGCGCCAGGCGTTGCAGGCCGGCGAGCCCAAGCAGCGTGAAGCGTTGGGTCAGCTTGCGCTCGATCTCAAACGGCAAGAGCTCATCGCCCGCGATCATCTCGGCCATTTCGCCGACCATCGCCGTCAGCGGCTTCAAGGCTGCCGGTGTGATCGAGAACAGATAGGCGTGGCCCCGCACGCCCAGATCGGTCTCACAGTCGATCAGCACCAGCGGCGCCCTGGCGACCGCGCCGGTCGAGGTTTGCAGCGGCAGGTTCATCGGCACGATGACGGGGCGGGCGACAAAGCGCTTGATACGGATGGTCTCGGTCATGGGCACTGGCTCCGGATCAATCAATGCAGGTTGATGCGATCTTAAACATTCGTCATGAAACGAAAAGCCGCCTTCCTGCGACTCCCATAAAATGGGGTTGCGCTGGCTCGCGTTTGCGGGCTCTGTGCCGGCGCATGTTGCGTCGCCGACGCCGGATATCGCGACAAGAACGCACACAACGGGGCCACAGAGTGAAACAAGAGATCTCCGAAGAACAGCGCAAGCGCGGCATTTTGACCGGCGTGGCGATCGCCTTTCTCTTGCTCGCGCTGCCGCTTGCGGTGTGGCTCGACCTGACCGAGCTCAGCAAGGCGGCGCTGCGCCGGCAGGCCGCCGACCTCAATTCGGTGATCACGAGCGTGCGCAGCTACTACGCCACCAACGTGGTCGGACGGATCCTCGCCAATCCGAATGGCACCACCAAGGTCGTGCACAATTATGAATCCGTGCCCGGCGCGGTCCCGATCCCGGCGACGCTGTCGCTCGAGCTCGGGCGCGTGATCGGCGCCCAGCAGGAGAACATTATCTATCGCTTCGTCTCCGACTTCCCGTTCCAGAACCGCGCGCCGCACCAGCTCGACAAGTTCGAGAAGGATGCGCTGGAGGCCTTGCGCGCGGACCCCGAGAAGAAGATCGTCGAGACCGAGACCTCGCTATTCAACGACAAGGTCCGGCTCGTCGCCCCCGTGACGATGGGGCCGGCCTGCGTGAGCTGCCACAACAGCCATCCTGAAAGCCCGAAGAAGGATTGGAAGGTCGGCGACGTCAGAGGCATTCAGGAGGTGATCATCGCGCAGCCGATCGCAGCGAACATCTTCTCGTTCAAATTCCTGCTCGCCTATCTCTTCATCGCGGCCGGCAGTGGCCTCTCCTTCCTCTCCATGCAGCGCCGCCAGGCCAACCGCATCAAGAGCATGAACAAGGAGCTCGAATCCGCCAACGACTTCCTCGCCTCGCTCTCGATGAAGATCTCGCGCTACATCCCGCCTCAGGTCTACAAGAGCATCTTCAGCGGGCAGAAGGACGTCACCATCCATACCGAGCGCAAGAAGCTCACCATCTTCTTCTCCGACATCCAGAATTTCACTGCGACCGCCGAGCGGCTCCAGCCGGAGCTTCTGACCCAGCTTCTCAACGAATATTTCACCGAGATGTCGGCGATCGCACATGAGTATGGCGGCACCATCGACAAGTTCATCGGCGACGCCATGCTGATCTTCTTCGGCGATCCCGAGACCAAGGGCGACCGCGCCGACGCCCAGGCCTGCCTGCGCATGGCCTGGCGCATGCAGCAGCGGCTTGCCGAGCTCAATGCCAAATGGCGCGCCTCCGGCATCGAGCAGCCGTTCAAGTCGCGCATGGGCATCAATTCCGGCTATTGCAACGTCGGCAATTTCGGCAGCAGCGACCGTATGGACTATACGATCATCGGCGCAGAGGCGAACCTCGCCGCGCGCCTGCAATCGATTGCCGAGCCTGGCGGCATCGTGCTGAGCTATGAGACCTTCGCGTTGGTCAGCGACGTCGTCGCGGCGCATGCGCTGCCGGCGATCACCATGAAGGGCATCAGCCGCGAGGTCATTCCCTATTCGGTCGATGCGCTGAGCGATGGGGGAGCTGCGAGAGGTGGCGTCATCACCGAGCGCGTTCCGGGCCTCGAGCTTTATCTCGACCCCTCGGTCGTGAAGTCGGGTGACGCCGCGCGGGTGCGCTCTCTCCTGGAAAACGCGCTGGCCTCGCTCAAGCCGGCGTAAGGCCGGTCAGCGTTTCCGGCCTTCGGTGAACGCGGTCTCGATCACGTCGCCGAATGACTGCCAGGAGTGGCCGTCGAACTGCTCGAGGCGCATCTGCTTGATCGGCAGGTAGTTGTCCGGCGACGTGCTCATCTTGATGCCGGGTAATGCGACCGAAGGCTGGAACTCGCGAAGCGAAGCCGCCTGCCGCATGACGTTGTCGCGGGAGAGGTTGTCGCCGCATTGCTTCAGCACCTGCGCCAAGGCTTCCGCCGCCGCATAACCAAAGAGCGCGGCGCTGTTATTGCGGCTTTCGGGGTGGTTGTACTTGTCCATGTAGGCGAGCCAATCCTTCATGCCGGGATCATCCGTCCAGGCCGGGTCGCTCGGGTCCTTCAGGAATGCCGCCGAGATCACGCCGGCCGTGTTCTCGATTCCCGCGGGCGTCAGCGCGTTGGCGATCGAAGCTGCTGCATCGTTGAGAATGATCACCGGATGCCAGTTGAAGCCGGCAGCCAGCTTGATCACGCGGGCTGCGGTGCTGGGCACCCCGGCAAAGACGAACACCTCGGCGCCGGACTGCTTCAGGACGGAGACGTGCGTGTCGAGATGCTCGTCGGTGATGTCGAAGGCGATATCGACGACGACGAAACGGTTGAGGTCGCCCAGTCCTTCCTCGATGCCCTTGAACAGGTCGCGCCCGAACTGATCGTTCTGCCAGAGCACGACGATCTTGCGCCCGGGATAATAAGCCTGGATGTAGTTGGCGTAGATGCGCCCCTCCGCCTTGTAGGAGGGCTGCCAGCCCATCGTCCAGGGAAATGCCCTGGGCCGGCTCAGCTCCTCGTCGCCGGACGCGACGAAGAGCTGCGGGATCTTCCGCTCGTTGAGATACCAGCGCGTGGCGAGATTGCCCGGCGTGCCGAACGAGCCGAACATCAACAGCACGTCGTCCTTCTCGACCAGTCCGCGCGTCAGCTCCAGCGTGGTCGCAGGATCGGAATTGTCGTCGCGCGTGATGAAGCGGACCTTGCGGCCGTTGATCCCGCCGCGCTCGTTGATCATGTCGAAATAGGCGGCTTCCGCTTTGCCGATCGCACCGAACTCCGCAAGCGGGCCTGAATAGGGCATGACGTTGCCGATGCGAATCTCGGAGACGGGCGCCGCATCATCGGTACGCTCCTGCGACATGGCGCCAAGCGAGCCGACGGCGACCATCAACGCGAACAGCATCTTGCCGGTCACACGCATGTTCGAAACCTCGACGTTGGATCCCACCTGGAGATCGGCGCAGTCGGCATCGAGAGCGCTTGATTTAGGTCAAGGATTTGTCATTCCTGTGTCCCGAGCGCTGTCCAACCAAGCGGCAGCCGGGCTGACGCGTCGAAAGCCGGCCGGCTACGGCAATCCGCGCGCCTCCAGCTGGCGGACCAGCAGCAGCGTCGGCTCGGCGAGGCTGTCGGCGGAGCCATCGAGCCCGAATACGGACGCAATGTCATCGCGGGTATGCAGGATGGTCGTGCGCGGGCAGTGGCCGGCGCTGCAAAGCGCCTGCTTCAGCGCTTCGCCCTGTGTCACCAGGCCTGCGGGATCGGCCGCGGCCCAGGCCAGCACGATCGGTTCCTCGACCTGGAGGATGCCCGGGAGAGCTGAGCGCTTGTCATATTGGGCGGCGTCAGACCCGAGATAGGCCTTCTCGCTGTCGCTCGCGTCCTTGCCCGCGCGATAAATGCCGGAGATCAGCACGACACCGGCGACGTCAGTGTCGGTGCCCTGCAATTCCGGATGTGCCAGGAGGCTCGCGACGTGGAACGCGCCGGCCGCGTAGCCGACCGCCACGATCTCGCGGGCGTCGCCGTTGAAGAGACCGACGTTCTGGTGGATCCAGGACAGGGCGGCGGCGACGTCGCGTGCGCCGGAAGGCCAAGGGGCTGCCGGCGCGAGCCGGTAGTTCACGCGCACGCCGACCATGCCGTTGCGCGCGGCAAAACACATCGCCTGGTCCTGGAACTCCCGCGCCGAGTCTGGTGCGGCGCTGTCGCCGGTGAAGCTGTCGCCGGCCACGAACAGCAGGATCGGCTGCGGCGTTGCCGCCCTGGTCTCGCTGGTCGCGACGTCAAGGACGTTCTGCTCGCTGTCACCGTACCGCAGGCCCCGAGAGAAGGCGACCTGATCGCACAGCCGGGTCGTGCCTCCGGCGGCCGTATCGGTGTCGGTGAGGCCTGTGCGCACCAGATCGGACGGCGGTTGCGGTCGGCCGGGAAACAGCCCGTGTGCCGAGGCGGTCGTGATGGTCAGCAAAAGCAAAAATGCGAGATAATTTTTCATTTTTATGTGCCGTGCTGAGCGCTCAAGCGCCGGCTCGCGTTCCGGCTTGGCCCGTCAATGAGCCTTATTGATTGATTGCCGTTGGGGCGATTTGACGGCGCCCCGCCAAAGCGCGATGAGATTGGGATGAACCGTCATTGCGCTTTAGGTTGTTGTTTGAGCAAGATCTCTTCGGAAAACCGCTACGCACTTTCCCGGATCATGCCCTAATTCCCCGGCTGGAACGTGCAGCTCGCGCCGCTGCCGTCCTTCTGGCGGATGGCGTTCGGATCGATCGTGCAGCTCAGCTTGGACAGGCTTTCGAAGTTCGATCCCGCCGCGCCGTCCGCCGGCACGCCGGCGAGCGCCTCGGTGGCGTAGACCTCGTTGGCCGTGGAGCCGTTCACGGTCTTGACCTTCTTGCCGAAGGTCACCTCGCAGTTGCGCACGGTGATGTCGACATTGCCGGTGCGGCAGACGATCCGGTCGGCGGTCACGACGATCGGTTTCTTGTAGGGAACGTCGTTGTTGGCGGCGAACAGCATCGCGATCGCCTTTTTCTCGGCCGATGCCAGGATCGGCGACAGCGGCGCAATAATGCCGGCGAGCGCCAGCGCCGTCGAGCCTGAGATCGTCGAGGCGGTATCGGCAGCCTGCGCGACAGACCCGCTGCCCAGCGCGAATGACGCCGCAAGGATCAGCTTCCCGAACTTCATCTCAGGGCCGCCTTCCTGCGTTTGGCCGCCTTCTTCGCAGCTCTTCTTTTCTTGACCGCCTTCTTCTTCGCGGCTTTCTGGCCGGCGAGATAGGCCTCGACCTTCTTGGACGAATGGCCGGCGGCGGCCACGGCGGCCTTCAGCCTGGCCGGCGTGATCTTGAATTTCATCGACCAGTAGCGGACCTCGTAGGGTTCGCTGAGCGCGATTCGAATCCTGTCGCCGGCTCGGTGCTTCTGGAGCTTGATGTAGGCCTCGACCTTCTTGGCAGAGTGGCCGACCTTCTTGACCGCATATTTCAGCTTGGCCGGCGTGACCTTGAACTTTTTCGACCAGTAGGCGACCTCGTAGCGCTCGCCGAGCGCGATCAGGGCACGATCGGCCGCGCCCCGTTTGGACTTGTTGTCGGCCATGCGTCCCTCCTGCCGCGGAATGCGCGCGCACTCTAGCACGCCACCAGCGGTAGGAAAGCAGTCCTGCCACACGCTATCGCGGCACGCGCGGCTCCTCGCATTTCCGTGATGGAACCAAATTGCCCCCCGCGCGACTTAATAAGACAAGCACAGAAACGTGCGAGGCTGTCATGGCAGAGCATTGGAAGCACACCGCCGATCCGAACGAGATCATGCGGGCGACCGGTCATCCCGAGCTGGAATATGCCGCGGGGTGGACCATCGCAGGCCTGGTCACGCTCGGCACCATCGTCGCCGCCTGGGTGTTCGCGATCTGAGACGGCGTTAGGCCGCCGGAAACTGCAGTTCGAAGGCGGCGCCTTCGTCGGTCGGCTTTAGCTCGATCGAGCCGCCATGGCTCGCCATCACCGCGCGCGCAATCGCAAGCCCCATTCCGGTACCGCCCGATTCCCGTCGGGTGGTGAAGAAGGCATCAAAGATCCTGTCGCGGTTCGGCGCCGAGATCGGCTCACCGTCATTGCTGACCATCAGCCGCACCGTGGTGCGCTCGTCGACCGCTTCCAGCCTGATATGCTTGGCGCGATGCCGCATCGCATTATCGGCGAGGTGCGACAGCACGATCAGCGCCTTTTCCCCGGACATGCTGATTGACCGATCGAGGCTGCCCGTGGCGAAGATGGTGCCGACCGGAAAACGGCTCTTGAGGTCGCCGATGACGGGTGCGAGCTCGGTGCGCTCGTTCTGCGGCAGGCTTTCGGCCCGCGCCAGCTCACGCAGTCGCTGCGCCATCGCTTCCAGCCGCTCGGCATCTGAGAGGATATTGGCGACGAACGTCTTCTGCTCGGCCGGCGTCAGGCTGTCCGGCTTGCCTTGCAGCGAATCCTGCAACAGCTCGGCCGCGCCCTTGATCGAGGTCAGCGGCGATTTCAGCTCGTGGGTCAGGTGCGCCGAGAATGTCGCGATGTAGTCCGATCGACGCGCGAGCTGCTCGGCCATGCCGAGGAAACTGTGCGAGAGCTGGGCGAATTCGCGCGTGCCGTAATGTTTCAACGGCCGGAATGCCTCGCTGTCGCCACGGCCGATCCGCGCCGCGCGGTCGATCAGCTCGCGCATCGGCAGCGTGATGGTCCGGGAGAACACCAGGCCGATCGCGATCGTGCCCAGGATGACGGCGAGCCCCGCCAGGACGAACTTGCCGCGTTCCTGGTAGAGATGGTCGAAGATGTTGCTCGGCGTGCGCGTTGCGTAGACGACGCCCGCGACATGGTTGTTGACGATGACCGGCATTGCCGAGAACACATGCACGCCGAGGCCGCGGCTGAAGGAATAGATCGGCGGCGGCGGCTTGTCCGGGACGCGGTTGCGCAGTGTGGCCCGGTATTGCCCGTGCAGCGCCTCAGTGACTTCCTCGATATGGGCGAGCGACTGCCCGACTTCCTGACGGCCCGCAATCACCACGCCGTTGGGATCGAGGATACGAAAGCCGGCGAGCGTCACCTTCTGCGTTTCGCGGATGATCGGCGTCAGCCTGGCCCCGATCTCGACATAGGCCTGATCCGCCGGCCGCGTCGCAGGCATCGCATCGGGCCGCCGCCGCAACAGATCGTTTGAGGTCAGGTCGAGCGCAGGGCGGATCGGCGTGAACTGGTCGCCGGGATCGGGCAGTAAGCCGGGCGGCACCTCGGGGCCGAGCGGTATCCCGCCATCGAGGCGCGCCGAGACCTCCTGCGCATAGATCGTCGCGATCACACGGCTCTGCGCGATCAGCTCGGCCTGGGTCTGGCGGATGAGCTGGTTGTCGTAGAGGCGGAAGAAGAACAGCCCCACCAGCGGCAGCACGGCGACCGTCGCCAGCACCGCAAAGATCACGAGCCCGAGCGAGGGCCGCCATTTGTCGGGCGCGGAGCTCATGACTCTTTCTCGCAGCGCCCGAGCTTGAAGCCGACGCCGTGAATGGTCTCGATCACGCTGTCGCAGTTCTGAGCCGCGAGCTTGGCGCGGATGTTGCGGATATGGCTGTCGATAGTGCGGTCGGAGACCTGGATATTGAGCTGATAGGCTGCCCGCATCAATTGCTCGCGGTTGAAGACCGAGGTCGGCCGCGTCAGGAACGCGCGCAAGATGCCGAACTCGATCGCGGTCAGCTTGAGCGGCACGCCCGCGAAGGATGCGACATGCTGCTCGGGATCGACCAGCAGGCCGCCTTGCGAGAGCGCGGTCGAGTCTGTTCTGGCTTCGCCGTTACGCGGGCCGATCCGTCGCAGGATGACGTTGACCCGCGCAACCAGCTCGCGCGGGCTGAACGGCTTCGTCACATAATCGTCGCCGCCGATCTCGAGGCCGAGCACGCGGTCGATCTCCTCGTCGCGCGCGGACAGGAACAGGATCGGCACGTCGGAGGATTTGCGCACCTCGCGGCAAACCTCGAGCCCGTCGAACTCCGGCATGCCGATGTCGAGCACGATCAGGTCGGGCTTGTCGGCGGCAAAGCGGCCGAGTGCCTCCTTGCCGTCGCGTGCCTCGATCACGTCCATACCGGCCTTCTTCAGCGCGACGCGGATGACCTCGCGGATGTGGCCTTCGTCGTCGACGATGAGAATGCGATGCGCCAAAGATGTCTCCGCGTTCTCAACCCGCTGCCTGGCTCTTCGCCTGTGCGTCGAGCCGGCGTTGCAGTCGCCAACCCCGGAAGCTCCAGGCGCGCCAGGACGCCATGTCCTGACGCTGCAGTTCTACAAGCCGATCACGGCGTGACACAACCCAAGCCTCGTTCGGCGTGTTCCGGAGCGCAATCGCCTTGTCAATGGCAGGCAGCGCCTGCGGTCCGAGCGTCAGCAGGTAGTTGGTATCGATCTGCACGCCCTTGCCTGACATCTCGTGGCTGTGGCTCAGATTATAGTCGGCGATGATCGCATCGAAGTTCACGAGCGCACAGATATACAGCACGATCGTTAACGCGATCAGATTGGCGCCGATCAGCCACCGGTTGGGACGATCGAGCACGATGCGGGCGAGGATCAGGACGAGGCCGAGTGCCACCAGTCCCATCCAGATGAAGGCCGCGATGCGCCAATAGGTCAGGAGATAGATGTCGACATAGAGGTCGAGCCGGAGAATGGAGGAAAGAACCAGAAGCACGTTCTGTCCGACCCAGAGATAGACCAGCGACCGGATCACCGTCGATCTCTCGGCCGGCCCTCCCGGCCGCATCGCGGCGAGCACGAAGCCGGCTGCGAGCAGCGCTGTGACGATCAGCGGATAGGCGCCGCGGTGGGCGTAGGCGGCGTAGGTGACGCTGGCCGGCAGCGCCGCATGGCCCCAGAGATAGATCGCATCGAGGATCGATTGCGCCGCAAACAGCAGATTGAACAGGATCAGCGCGCGCAGGATCGTGGGTGCGCCGAGCAGCTCGGCACGGCCGCGGGGAGCCGCCGGCTCCCGTTCGGCCGGTTCGGCGGCCGCCATCGCAGCGTGGCTCCTGCGCCGCCACTGCACATGGATGAATGGCCAGACCAGCGCGACGATCAGCGCCCAGAACAGGATCCGCTGGACGCTGAGATGGTCGAGGATGAGCTCTGGATTGAGCAGGTCGACCCATTGCTCGATCAGCGGATTGGCCGCGGCGAACAGTGCGATGAAGACGATGCCGAGAACGGCGGGGACGAACCAGACCCCGATGCCGCGTGTAAATCCCGTGAGATCGAAAATCTGGAGCACGTCGCGAAAAATTCTGAACGGGCCGAACAGAAACAGATTGCGCAACGCGCGGGCGCGGTCGGCGAATGCGGTGGTATCCGGATTGGTCGCAAGCAGAAGGCCGATCGCAAATGCCGCGATGAGGAGCAGGACCGAAAGCGGCGAGACCTCCTCGATGACGGGCACGAGGCCGACGATCACGATGATGCCGCCGAGCGTCGCGCGCCGCAGGTCCAGCGCCGCATGGTTGGCAAGCCAGGATCCGCAGGCGATGGCGATTGCAAAGATGGCGAGCGAGATCCCGATCCGCTCGTCGTAGAACAGCCAGTCGGCGAGGGCGACGAGCGCCAGCGCCATTGCAAGCCTGGCCGGAACGGCTGATCGCTGGATCGGGAGGATGTGGGCGGCGGCTGATGCCGGGCTTGTCATGTCGAAGACCTTCTCATGGATGGTGACGGCACGAGCTTGAATGGGCGATGTGCAGATGTCGGGAATTCGCTCTGCACGTCTTCAGGAGTTTCGTGCAGTTTTCGTGCAGGTGCGGTTTCACCACTCGCGCGGCGCAAGACGCTTTGATAGGTGCGAAGCATCCTTTGCTTCGCAGATGTCGTCTCACATGCAATTCACGCGTCGTATCGGCCTCATCCTGCTCTGGCTGGCCCCGCTCGCGCTGGCTTTCTCTGCCGCAAACAAGAACGATCCCTATCTGACCCTGTTGCGTGGCGCGGGAAACATCGCGCTCGTCGTTCTGAGCATCGCGATCGCGATCGTCATCTTTCGCCGCGGGCATTGGCGGCGGGCCACGGGCAGGCTGCTCACCGCGCTTTGGTGTCTGCCGCCGCTGTTGATGTCAGCCGCGCATCTCAGGTTCGAGCTGTGCAAGCATGATGTCCTGCACGCAAGCCGCGCGGAGGCGCGCCAGCTCGGGCCGCATTTCATCGTCGGCTATTCGTCGTTTCCCGAGGTTGCCCGCCTCGCCGAACAGGGCCTGATCGGCGGCATTTACATCACCCGGCACAACATCAGGCAGAGGACGATCGACGAGCTCCGCGCCGAGATTGCAGCTCTCCAGGACAAGCGGCGCGCGGCGGGCCTGCCGCCGCTGGTTGTGACCGCCGACCAGGAAGGTGGCATCGTCGGCCATCTCTCTCCGCCGCTGACGAAGGTGCCGGCGCTGGCAACGCTGGCCGAGCTTCCGCCGGAGGTGCGCAAGGAAAAGGCGGAGGAGTTCGGCCGCACGCATGGGCGCGAGCTGGCGGCGCTCGGTGTCAGTCTCAACCTCGCCCCAGTGCTCGACCTGAAACCTGCGGCTAAGCGCAACCGGCTCGATTTCCATACCCTGATCGGGCAGCGCGCCATCGCCAGCGATCCGGCCGTGGTCGGCGAGATCGCCAGCGCCTATGTGCGAGGGCTGGAGGAGTCAGGCGTCGGCGCGACGCTCAAGCATTTCCCTGGGATCGGCCGCGTGCGCACTGACACTCATCATTTCGCCGCCAATCTCGACACGCCGGTGGAGGAGCTCGAAGCGTCCGACTGGCGTCCCTTCAAGGAGGTGCTAGCGCATACGAACGCGGCGCTCATGATCGGTCATGTCACGCTGACGGCAGTCGATCCCGATCGCGCCGCCTCGCATTCAAGGCGCGTCGTCCAGGGCGTCCTCCGCGACAAATGGAATTATCAGGGCGTCGCGATGACCGACGACCTCGTGATGGGCGCGATCTACCAGCACGACGTCTGCAAGGCCGTGGTCGAGGCGATGAACGCCGGCGTCGATCTGCTGCTCGTCGCCTATGACGGCGCGCAGTTTTACCGGATTTTCGATTGCGCGCTGGAAGCGTCCCGGCAAGGCCGTCTGGATGTTGCCGCGCTGGGGGCCAGTGAGGGGCGGCTGGGGCGTGCTCTCCTGGCGACAGAACCATAGGTGAGGGCTAAGGCGTCACCGCGCCGCGCTCCACGCCGCGCGGCGCGGTGAGCTCCTTCCAGGTCGAATTGGCGACATGCACCGGCGAGAACGCGGGACGCTCGACGTAGTGGCCGTCGCCGGCCTCGGCGCGCAAGTTTCCATCTTTCCAGACGATCCGGCCGCGTGAGAGCGTCACCGCCGGTCCGCCCGTGCATTCGAATCCCTCGAACACGTTGTAGTCGATCCGGCTCATCTGTCGCTTCGCGCTGATCGTCTTGGTCGCCTTGGGGTCCCACACGACGAGGTCGGCATCCGAGCCGACAGCGGCCGCGCCCTTGCGCGGGTAGATGTTGAGGATGCGGGCGATGTTGGCCGAGGTCACCGCAACGAATTCTTCCTTCGTCAACCGTCCCGTGGTGACGCCTGCCGTCCACAACAGGCCCAAGCGGTCTTCGAGCCCGCCAGTGCCGTTGGGGATCTTGCGGAAGTCGTCGCGGCCGAACCGTTTCTGCTCGGTCGTGAAGGCGCAGTGGTCGGTCGCCACCACCTGGAGCGAGCCGGATTGCAGGCCGGCCCACAGGCTGTCCTGGTGCGACTTGTCGCGGAACGGCGGCGACATCACGCGCTGCGCGGAATGGTCCCAGTCCTTGCTGGCATATTCGCCGGCGTCCAGCAGCAGATGCTGGATCAGCGGCTCGCCATAGACGCGCTTCCCCGCCGCGCGTGCCCGCGCGATCGCCTCGTGCGCCTCACGACAGCTCGTGTGCACGATATAGACCGGCGTCCCCGTCATGTCGGCGATCATGATGGCGCGGTTGGTGGCCTCGCCCTCGACCTCCGGCGGCCGCGAATAGGCGTGGCCTTCCGGCCCAGTGATGCCGCGCGCGATCAACGCCTCCTGCATCAGCGCGACGACGTCGCCATTCTCGGCATGCACCACCGGCATGGCGCCGAGATGGGCGCAGCGCGCGAACGAGTTGTAGAGCTCGTCATCGTTCACCATCAGCGCGCCCTTGTAGGCCATGAAATGCTTGAAGGTGTTGATGCCGTAGGTTTTGACCACGGTCTCCATTTCGTCGAAGATCTGCTTCGACCATGACGTCACCGCCATATGGAAGCCGTAGTCGGAGGCCGCCTTCTCGGATTTGTGCCGCCACTCCTGATAGGCCGCGAGCATCGACTGGCCGGGATCTGGCAGGCAGAAATCCACCACCATGGTGGTGCCGCCGGTCAACGCCGCCTTGGTGCCGGATTCGAAATCATCGGCCGTGACCGTGCCCATGAACGGCATTTCGAGATGGGTATGCGGATCGATGCCGCCCGGCATCACGAAGCAGCCGCCGGCGTCGATCAATTCAGTGCCCGCCGGTGCATCGATCGACGCGCCAACCGCGACGATGGTGTCTCCGTCGATCAGCACGTCCGCACGGCGCGAATGATCATGATTGACGACAGTGCCGCCGCGAATGAGGAGGGGCATGTGGGACTCCGGCAGAGGGGAGAGGACTGCATCTGCGAAGGCTAAGCTCGCCGGTCGTGATGCGACAGACGAAATTTTAGTCAGCCGCTGCCGACGGCTTCTCTCCCCGGTGACCGAATCTTAGTCCGCGCGTGCCACGAGCCCGTCGAGCGTCGCGTGCACCAGTGCAGCGATCTCTCTCCGCAACGCCGGCAGCGGAACTGCGACCAGCTTCTGCTCCAGGCCCAGCGCCACCATGCCATGCACGGCGGAGAACAGGCTGCGCGCAGTGACACCCAGCTCCTCCGGCGCGCGCTTCGGAAACAACGCCGCAAGCGGCCGGTAGATGTGGCTGAACAGCGCCATCTGGTCGCTGATCGCCCAGTCCGGGACCTCCTTGCCGCGCTCCATGCGATGCTCGAACAGCGCGCGCCAGAGCTCGAGATTTTCCGCCGCGAAATCGCAATAGGCGATGGCGATGCGGACCAGCGTTTCCTTGGGCGCGGGCGCGCCCGCGCTCTCGGCGGCCGTCAGCGCCTCGTCGAGTCGCGCCAGCGTGCGCGAGCCGACGCGCAGGATCAGCTCGTCGACGTCGGCCACGAGATTGTAGACCGCGCCATTGGCGCAGCCGATCTCGCGGGCGAGATCGCGCGTCTTCAGGCCGGCCAGTCCCTTGGCGGCGATCGCCCGCTCCGCCGCCTGGATCAGCTCGGCTCGTTGTTTCTCTCGTCGTTCCAGAGCTTTAGACATTTGTTAACCATACCTATGAGCGTCGCTCAAATATTTCTTGAGCAATGCTCAAGATGTGCTACAAAGAACCTGTGAGCAATGCTCATAACAGGGAGTTACCAATGTTCAAGACCGTAGTGACGCTTTTCCGCGGCAGCGTGGCAGCGGCCGGAGAGGAGCTCGAAGACCGCACGGCGCTTCTCATCCTTGATCAGCAGATGCGCGACGCGGCCGCCGCCGTCGAGCGCAGCAAGCGGACGCTGGCAGTGGCGATTGCGCAAGACCAGCAGGAGGGCCGGCGGCTCGAAGCCACCTGCGCCCGCATCGCCGATCTCGAAACGCGTGCCACGGCGGCACTCGATGGCGGCCGCGAGGACCTCGCGAAGGAGGCCGCCGAAGCCATCGCCGGCCTCGAAGCCGATCGTGATGCGGCGATGACCGCGCGTGCGCTGTTCGCAAGCGAGATCGCGCGGCTGAAGCGGCAGGTCGCAAGCGCCCAGGCCCGCATCACCGAGCTCGATCGCGGGCGTCGTGTCGCCCGAGCCGCGGAGGCGGTGCGCTCGCTTCGCCGCAGCGGCATCGAGGTGGCGCGGCCGTACGAGTCCACGCTGCCTGAAGCGGAGAACACGCTGAAGCGTCTTCGCGAACGGCAGATCGAGGCCCAGGCCGCAGACGACGCGCTGGTCGAGCTCGATGCGGCCACCGGACCGCTCGCGACCGCTGAGAAACTCGCCGAGCAAGGCTTTGGCCCCCGGCTCAAGACGACCGCAGACGACGTGCTGGCGCGGCTGAAAGCCAAGCGCACGCAATCTCTCTGAACTCAAATCCAAACATCATTCGTATCAACAGGAGACGACCATGAACCAGAACGGCCAGCCCCATAGCAGCGCCTGGGTGACCTTCACTTACGCGTCTTTCGCAGCCTCGGCTTTCCTTGTTGCTGTTGGCATCTTCTTCCTGCCGATCGACCTCTGGATGAAGGGCTATCTCACCATGGGCGTCGTGATGCTGATCCAGACCTGCGTCACTTTGACCAAGACGGTGCGCGACAACCACGAAAGCGGGCGGCTCGTGAACCGCATCGAGGATGCCAAGGCCGAGCGGCTGCTGATGGAGGTCTCCAAGGCGGCTTGAACAAAAAGGCGGCTTGAGCAAAGCCGGCTTCAGCTGCATACGAGGCGACGCGCGACGCGGGGGCGGCGGATAGCATCCGCCGCCTCATGCGCCGCAGGCAGATTGAGGCTGTCCCGGCAAGAGATCCTTTACCGCCTTAACTTTTGCTTGAGGTTGCGCTCATCGCTCCTTAATAGCCTCGCGCCAAATACGATCCCGCAGATGGGCAGGCGCAATGGCGGCTTCTGAGAACGGGCGAAATTGGAGGCAGGTTCGGTCGGCGATCGGACGGCTGCGCAGCTACGCCGCGTTCTGGGTCAAGGCCTTTGCCCAGCCGACCATCGATCTCACTTTGCGCACCCATCCGGGCCAGGTGACCCGGATCGTCGAAAGCCCAGGGCTATCGCTGCCGCAGGACGAGCTCGACCGGCTGGTCGCGCAGCTTCGCATGGTCGCGGCCAAGACCTTGCCGGCTGATGAACTGACCTACGGGATCTTCTCAGGCGCCAGTGAGCGGCTCGCGCATGCCATCGTCACGCTCGTCTCGGAGGAGGGCAGTGGACGTCCGATTGCCTTCAACGCCTTGTCACTGATGCAGGTCGAGCTTGACGGCGCGCCGGCCGATGTCACCCATCTTGGACTCGTCATGGTCGATCCCGATGCGCGCGGGCAGGGCCTGTCCTGGGTGCTCTACGGTTTGACGACGCTGGTGCTGTTTGCACGCGACGGTCTGCGCCCGCGATGGATCTCCAACGTCACGCAGGTGCCGGCAGTGGTCGGCATGGTGAGCGAGACCTTCTCCGACGTCTATCCCTCGCCGCGGCCAGAGGCGCGGCAGAGCTTTGTTCATCTCCAGCTCGCCCGCGATATCATGCGGCGGCATCGCGCCGTGTTCGGTGTCGGGCGCGATGCGGGCTTCGACGAAGCGCGCTTCGTGATCACCGACGCCTATACGGGCGGCTCTGATGCCCTGAAGAAAACGTTCGACGAGGCACCAAAACATCGCGACGCGCAATATGCCGAGTTCTGTGCCCGCGAGCTGAACTACGATCGCGGCGACGACTTCCTGCAGATCGGTCGCATCGATCTTGCAGCTGCGCGCAGCTATTTGTTCGAGCAGGTGCCGCACCGTTCGCTGCCCGGTCTGTTCGTTGCCTCCATGATCCTTGGCCTCCAGCGGCTCGTCCTGCCGGTGCTGCATTGGCTCGACGACAGCCGCGCCTTCGGGACGCTGCGGCCCCGGCAGGGGAACGGCCAATGACGTCGACCGTCATCGCCAATGCGATCGTCAATCTCTGCGGCGCGATCGGGCTTTTTGTCGCAGTGCTCGCGCTCCATCGCCGCGATGCGCGCAGTCCGCTGACCCGGCGCCTGGTGATCGCGCTCGGCATCGTCGCGCTGCTGTTCCTGGTGCGCAGCACGGCTTGGCTCACCGGCAGTACGCTGCTCGATGATCTCTCGGTGATCCCCGCCGCCCTGATCCCCTTCGGAGCCCTGATCGTGACCGAGGGTATGCTGCGGCGGCACGCGCCGCGTGCCATCAAGCTTGCCGTGATCGTCATCGCGGTCGTGCTCGGGCTCGGCGGTGCGCTGGGGCTCGGGCATTTCGACCGCGCCTATGCCGTTGCGCTGGCGCTGTTTCAACTGGGTGGCTTTGCGGCCTGCGCCTATCTACTCGCGAATCGCGATCGTCATTCGCTTTTAGCCTCCGAGAACCGCAGCATCGATCGCATGACGGTCGGCGCGGTGATCGTGCTGCCCTTCATCGTCACCGATTTCAGAGCCCTGATGCCGGACATGCCTGTCAAGCTCGGCGCGCTCGGCGCCTTGCTCGTGGTTACGGCGGTCCTGATTGCCGGCAGCAGCGGCGAAGCCCGCTGGCATGGCGTCCTCTTGACGATGCTGCGGCTCGTGACTTCCGCTTTGCTTGGGCTCGCCGCAGCCTTCGTCGCCCCTGATGTGGATGCCGCACAGCTCGCGCGCTTCTGCGCTATCGCCGTATCGGGCGTGCTGACTATCGGCCTGATGACCGACACGCTGCGGGCCTACCTCGAGTCCCGCGCGCCGGGCGTGCTGAGCTCGGTCGCGATCTCACCGGCGACCACGCGCGGTCAGCTGATTGCGGAGCTGCTGCGCCATCCCCTGTTCGAGAGCGCACGGCGCTATCGCGAAGAGGATCTTGCAGCCTACGATCCGCTCTTGCTGCGCAACCGCCTCGCGACACATCGCGTGCTGCGGCGGTCGGATGCGCCCTGGGGACATCCGCCGATCGATCCGGCCGTGGAGCGTCTGGTGTCGCTGATGGCCGCAGGCAGCGCGACGCACCTCGTCGTGCTCTCGTCCGATCCGGTCGATATCCTCGTACTGGCAGTTCCCGTGATCTCGGACGATCCCGCCACCGAGACCGCGATCGCGCTTGTGCAGCGGATCCTGATCATGACGGACGATGTCCCGCGCGGCTCGATGATCGCCTAGCTCATATCGCGCCTGCGAAATGCAACCGAGCCATGACGGAACGCGCGGGCGTGCACCCTTGTGCCCCGGCGTCGACCGGAGCACTCTGCACCGGACGGCGCAAAGAACGCCGCTGACGACAACGACCCGAGGAAGCTTCCATGGCGGCGACGCGGATCGATTGCGATGTCCACCCGGCGGTCGGGGGCACCCGCACCACGCTGTTGCCCTATCTCAGCGATCACTGGAAAGAGCAGGTGGTGAGCCGCGCGATCGACGGGCTCGATCTCACCAGCTATCCGCCGAGCATGCCGCTCTCCGGCCGCGCCGACTGGCGCCCCGCGAGCGGCGCAAAGCCGGGCTCTGACCTTGCGATGGTGCAGAAGGGCGCGTTCGATCAGCTTGGCGCCAGCCACGCGATCCTCAACGTGCTCTATGGCGCGCAGGCCGTCTACGATCCCTACATGGCTGCGGACTTCTGCAAGGCGATCAACGACTGGATCGCCGTCGAGTGGCTGTCGCGCGATCCGCGCCTGCGGGCATCCATCGTGGTGCCGATGCAGGCCCCGGATCTGGCGGTCGAGGAGATCGAGCGCCGCGCTGGCGACAACCGCTTTGTGTCGATCCTTGTGCTGGCGCAGGGCGAGACGCTGCTCGGTCGCCGCCACTACTGGCCAGTCTACCGGCTTGCTGAGAAGTACCGCCTGCCGCTCGCGATCCACGCCGGCACCCAATATCGCTACGCGCCGAGCTCGGCCGGCTGGCCGTCGCATCGCTACGAATATTACTTCGTCGAGGCGCAGGCCTTTCAGGCCCAGGTCCTCAGCCTGATCTATGAAGGCGTATTCGGCAAATTCCCTGATTTCAAGGTTGTGCTGATGGAATCAGGGGTGAGCTGGCTGCCCGCCTTCATGTGGCGTGCGAACAAGACCTGGCGCGGCGTGCGGGTCGAGGTGCCCTGGGTCGAGCGCGAGCCGGCCGCGATCATCCGCGACAATGTCCGCGTCACCATGCAGCCGTTTGATGCGCCCGCGGATGCCAGAAGCGTCCAGGAGATCATTGACCAGATCGGCTGCGACAAGATGTTCCTGTTCGCGTCCGATTATCCGCATTGGCAATTCGACGGCGACGATCCGATCCCGCCGAACCTGCCAAAGAGCATCATCTCGAAAATGTGCGCCGACAATCCGCTGGAGACGTTTCCGCGATTGTCGCTCAATTAGTTGCTGGAGGATCGCATGAGTGACGTCATCGACCGCCCATTGCTCGAGGAAGAAAAGTCCGCCGCCGCGCGGCTGAAGATCGTCGATTGCGACGTTCATCCCAGCCTTCGCTCGACGGATGATCTCAACGAGTTCCTGCCGAAACGCTGGCAGCAGCACCTCAAGGAATATGGCAGCCATCTGCGCACGCCCTATCTCTTCACGACGCCCTATCCACGGTCCTCCCCTCTGATCGCGCGACGCGACGCCTGGCCGCCGACTGGCGGGCCGCCGGGCTCCGATCTCGCCTTCATGCGAAAGCAGCATCTCGACCCGCTCGACGTCGAGTTCGGAATCCTGCAGGTGCTCGATCTTTTCATCTTCTCGCAGCAAAACCTCGAATTCGGCGCAGCAATCCAGCGCGCCATCAACGACTGGCAGCTTGCCTTCTGGTCGCATCGCGATCCCCGATTGAAGGCATCGATCCTGGTCGGGCAGGACAGCACCGACCTTGCCATCGCCGAAATCGATCGCTGCGCGAAGATCGGAGAGTATATCCAGATCAACGTCTCTCCGCGCGCCAACGAACCGCTTGGCCGCCGTCGCTATTGGCCGATCTACGAACGTGCACAAGAACTCGATTTGCCGCTCGGCATCCATGTCGGAGGTTATGGCGGGCACGCGCCGACCGGCGGCGGCTGGCCGTCTTATTACGTCGAAGAGCATCAGTCGAACGCGCACACCATCGCGGCGCAGCTTGCAAGCCTGGTCATCGAAGGCGTGCCGGAACGGTTTCCCAAGCTGAAGATCGTCTTCATCGAAGGCGGCTTTGGCTGGATCCCGTCGGCGGTGTGGCGCATGGACCAGCACTTTGAACGCTTCCGCAGCGAGGTGCCGCATCTCAAGCGCAGGCCGTCGGAATATGTGCGCGAGTACTTCTGGTTCACGACGCAGCCGATCGACGAGCCGGACGAGGCGCGGCATCTGCGCTCGCTGATCGAATGGGTCGGCATCGATCGCCTGCTGTTCTCGTCGGACTACCCGCACTGGGATTTTGACGATCCGCGCTTTGCCTTCAAGACGCCGCTGACGGAGGTCGAGCGGAAGAAGATCTTCAACGCGAACGCCCGCGCGGTCTACAAATTCTGAGACCGGTATGGCCCGTCACATCGTCGCCCGCACCTCGGATATCCCGCCCGGCGGCAACAAGGTCGTCGATATCGCGGGCCGCGACATCGTCGTGTTCCACGTCAATGGCGAGTTCTTCGCGCTGTTGAACCGGTGTCCCCACGAAGGCGCCCCGCTCGACAAGGCGGCTTGCGTCGCGCGTCTCACTTCACCAGAGCCCGGCGTCTACCGGCGCTCGCGCATCGGCGAGCTCCTGCGCTGCCCATGGCACGGCTGGGAATTCGACATGCGCAACGGCCAGTCCTGGTTCGATCCGACGCGGGTGAAGGTGCGGTCCTATCCGGTCGCGGTGGAACGCGGTGAGGAGTTGCAGAAGGGGCCGTATGTCGCGGAGACCTTTCCGGTGCATGTCGAGGACAGTTACGTGATTGTTGAGGTTTGAGCCGGCTTTGCGGATTGTGGTTTCGACCCAGGTGCGATAAGGCTCGCCCGCATTCATGGCGGAGATGAGCATTGTCGAAACAATCCTTGCGCGAGGAGGCCGAGCGCCTGATCCGCGAGACGATGGAAAAGAAGAACATCGTCGTCAAGCAGGGCACGACCCGCATCGAGGCGGTCTGCGGCAAGTGCGGCGCGCCGAACCGGGTGCAGGCCGCCAAGGGCCAGACCCGCGTCAAGTTTGCCTGCAAGCAATGCGGGCAGCAGCAAGAGACGCTGTAGGCGTTCGCGACTGCACCCTCTCCCTTTGCGGGAGATGGTGGCTATGCGGAGCGAAGCCGGGTGAGGGGTCTCTCTCCGCTGCGCTCGTCTCTCAATTGAGTTCGCGGAACCAACCCCTTATCCGGCGCTTCGCGCCACCTTCTCCCACATGGGGAGAAGGGAAGACGACTATCTGCCCTCAACAAATCTCTTGAACGCATCCGCATAGTCCGGATGCCAGCGCGACAGCGGCGGCCGGTTCTCGACGACGTCGCCGGCGGCCCACAGCATGCGCTTTTCGTCGAGCTCGCGTGGCACGTCGTTGTCCGGGCAGAGGATGTAGAAGTCGCCAGCCTCGAGCCGCGTCATCATGAAACCGACCGTCTGTTCCGGCGTCCATGCGCCGGCGGGTTTCTCGGTGCGGCCACGCGCGGTGAGCCCGGTGAAGACGAACCCGGGGATCAAGAGATGCGCCGTGATGCGGCAATCCCTGGTGTTTCGCAACTCGTGCTGGAGTGCTTCGGTGAACGCCTTCACGCCGGCCTTCGAGACGTTGTAGGCGGGATCGCCCGGCGGCGTGGTGATGCCCTGCTTCGAGCCGGTATTGATGATGAGGCCGGCCTTGCCGCGCGCGATCATGTTGGGCGCAAAGAGGCGCGCGCCGTTGATGATGCCCCACATGTTGACGTCGATGATACGCTGCCAGGTGTCGGGCTCGCCGAACATCGTGCTGCCCGGCTGGATGCCGGCATTGTTCATCAGCACGTCCGTTCCGCCGAAACGCTTCTGCACGGCGGCTTCCAGTTCCCTCAGGCTGTCCGGCCGACTGACATCCACAACGGTCGCCATCACGTGATCGGCGCCGCCGGGTGCGATCGATGACAGTTTTGTTTCGGCCTGGGTCAACTGTACCGAGTCGACGTCGGCGATGCAGACCTTCATGCCGAGCCTTGCTAACTGTTCCGCGGCGGCGAGACCGATGCCGGAGGCGCCACCCGTTATCACGGCAACGTTATTGGCTGACAGGGCAGGGTGCGGCATGAGGATACTCCGGATCGCAGCGCGCGGGGTGAGAGCGGGTTCGACCTATAGCACGACAATCTTGCGACCATGCACAAGTCGGCATGGGAGGTCTTCGTTCCGCGCCGGCTTTACGCCGATTCGGCACCGCTGTATTTTATGCGACCTAACGATCCCGCCCAGATCGAACCCAATCAAGTCAGTCAGAGGGAGTGCAGCCATGGCTGTGTCGCAGGCTATTCCGATCACGCGCCATCCGTTCGCCAACGGGTCCTACAAGCAGATGCTGATCGACGGCAAATGGGTCGATGCGGCTTCGGGCAAGCGCTTCGAGACCCGCAACCCCGCGACCGGCGAACTGCTCGCGACCGTCGCCGAGGGCGACAAGGAGGACATCGATCGTGCGGTTGCGGCCGCGCGCCGCGCTTTCGAGGGGCCGTGGAGCAAGGTCAAGCCGTTCGAGCGACAGAACCTGCTGCTCAAGCTCGCCGATCTCATCGAGAAGAATTTCGACGAATTGGCGCAGCTCGATACGCTCGACATGGGCGCGCCCGTCAGCCGCACCCGCTCTTACAAGCTGCGCGTGCTCGGCATGCTCCGCTACTATGCGGGGCAGACGACCGCGATCCATGGCGAGACCATCGAGAACTCGCTGCCGGGTGAGATTTTCTCCTACACGCTGAAGGAGCCGGTCGGCGTCGTCGGCGCCATCATTCCCTGGAACGGCCCGTTTACCGCGACGATCTGGAAGATCGGGCCGGCGATTGCGACCGGCTGCACCGTGGTGCTGAAGCCCGCGGAAGAGGCGCCGCTGACCTCGCTGCGCATCGCCGAACTCGCGCTGGAAGCGGGCGTGCCGCCCGGCGTCATCAACGTCGTGCCGGGCTATGGCGAGACCGCGGGTGCTGCGCTCGCCTCCCACCACGATGTCGACAAGGTCGCCTTCACCGGCTCGCACGTCACGGGCCAGTCGATCATCCGCGCCTCGGCCGGCAACCTGAAGCGCGTCTCGCTCGAGCTTGGTGGCAAGTCGCCGGATATCGTGTTTGCGGATGCCGATCTCGATGCCGCCGTGCCTGGCGCGGCAATGGCGGTGTTCGCCAACTCGGGGCAGATCTGCAGCGCCGGCACGCGGCTGTTCGTCGAGCAGGCGATCTACGACGAGTTCGTCGGCCGCGTCGCCGAGTTCGGCAAGAAGCTGCAGGTCGGCAACGGTCTTGATCCCAACACCCAGATCGGCCCGCTGGTCTCCGAACAGCAGCTCGAGCGCGTCACCGGCTATCTCGATGTCGGCCAGAAGGAAGGCGCCAAGGCGCTCGCCGGCGGTGGCCGCGTGACTGAGGGCGCGCTTGCCAAGGGCTACTTCGTTTCGCCGACCGTGTTCGCAGGCGTCCAGGATAACATGCGCATCGCGCAGGAGGAGATCTTTGGCCCCGTGATCTCTGCGATCGCCTTCAAGGACATGGACGAGCTCGTCAAGCGCGCGAATGCGACGATGTTCGGTCTCGGCTCGGGCCTGTGGACCCGCGACGTCAGCAAGGCGCATCACGTTGCAAAGTCACTGCGCGCCGGTTCTGTGTGGGTCAACTGCTACCAGGCCATGGACCCGGCCGTGCCCTTCGGCGGCTACAAGATGAGCGGCTATGGCCGCGAATCCGGCAAGCAGCACGTCGAGGAATATCTCAACGTGAAGGCCGTCTGGATCAAGACAGCGTAGCGCTCATTTACCTCTTGCATCTCGCGGGACGGAAAATTCTCTTTATCGGGGCGGCACCTTTTCCGGTAGCCGCCCCTCGCTATATGATCCGTATCCTTCCATAGCCATTTGGGGCAGACATGAAGTTTCCGGCGTTGTTTCAACCGTTGCAGGTCGGTCCTTACAAGCTTGCGCATCGTGTCGCGATGGCGCCGTTGACGCGCATGCGGGCCGAGCGCGAGAGCTTTGCGCCGCGCACCCTCAACGCCGAATATTACGGCCAGCGTGCGACGCAAGGCGGCCTCATCGTCGCCGAAGCCTCGCCCGTGCTCTCGCATGGGCGCGGCAATCCGGCCACGCCCGGCATCTATTCGGACACGCAGGTGGCCGGCTGGCGCAAGGTCGTCGATGCCGTGCATGCCAAGGGCGGCATCATCTTCCTCCAGCTCTGGCATGTCGGTCGCGTCTCGCATTCCTCGTTCCATGGCGGCGAGCTGCCGGTTGCGCCTTCCGCTATCCCGATCAAGGCCGAGGGCATGAAAGCGATGACCGCTGACGGCAAGATCGCCGACTATGAGACGCCGCGCGTACTCGAAACCGGAGAGGTCAAGGGCATCGTCGAGGCATTCCGGCAAGCCGCGAAGAACGCGCTTACCGCGGGCTTCGACGGCGTCGAGATCCACGGCGCCAACGGCTATCTGCTCGAGCAGTTTTTGCAGTCACGCAGCAATCAGCGGACCGACCAGTATGGCGGGTCGATCGAGAACCGCGCGCGCCTGCTGCTCGAGGTTACGCAGGCCGCGATCGACGTCTGGGGCGCGAACCGCGTCGGCGTGCGGCTGTCGCCCTATGGCATCGCCAATGATTCCGGCGAACCGGATCCAATGCCGCTCTATACGCATGTCGTGAAGGCGCTCGACAAGCTCGGCCTTGCCTATCTGCACTTCATCGAGCCGCGTTCGAGCGGCTCGGGCCGTGCCGAGGTCAACTGGCAGAACGTGCCGTCGGCGATGGTGCTGTTCCGTCCGCTCTATAGCGGCGTCCTCATGACCGCAGGCGGATTCAGCGGCGAGACGGCGAATGCCGCGATCGCCGACGGCCATGCCGACCTCATCGCCTTCGGTCGTATCTTCATCTCCAACCCCGATCTGCCGCGCCGCCTTCAGCACGACTATCCGATCACACCCTACAACCGCGCGACGTTCTACGGCGGCGAGGAGAGGGGGTATACGGATTATCCGGCTTATGACGAGCTGACGCCGGCGTAATCCTCTTTCGTCATTCCGGGGCGACGCGGAGCGTCGATCCCGGAATCCATTTTTCCGCTTGAACATGCCGTTCGATGGATTCCGGGCTCGCGACTTCGTCGCGCCCCGGAGTGACAGGAGCAAGCATCCATGGCGAAAGCCGCAGTCGCCGCAGGAACCGCCAGCGGGCAATGCCTCTGCGGCAAGGTCACCTTCGAGATCGACGTTCCCGCGCGCTGGGCCTGGCACGATCACTCCGCAGCCAGCCGCCGCGCCCATGGCGCGGCCTATGCAACGTACGTCGGAAGCTGGAAAAAGCGTTTCCGCATCATGTCGGGAAAGACCGCGATCACACGCTATGAGGACAAGGCGACCAAGACCGCGCGCAGCTTCTGCTCCCATTGCGGCACGCCGATTGCCTATGAGCGCCCGCGCGGCCCGCACATGGTCAACATCCCCCGCGCGCTCTTCAACGAGCGTACCGGCCGCCAGCCGCTCTATCACCTCGCGATCGAGGAACTCCAGGAATGGGCCTATACCGGCGAGCCGCTGGTGCCGCTAAAGGGTTTCCCCGGCGTTGTCTGGCAGCGCTCGAAAAAGAAGAAGCGCGCTAGCGGCGAGGACCCGTTCGAGCTTGGCCGCGAGGAGATGTAGCTCACTTCAATCTCTTGCCCCGGACGCAGTGGGGCGCGAAGTGCCGCACTGCTGAGCCGGGGTCCATGCAACAGCGGCGTCGGTGCGCGATGGGTCCCGGCTCTGCGTCGCAACGCTTCGCGCTGCGCCGCGTCCGGGACACGAGAGCAAATTCCCCCACGCAACGCAGCCATGACTGCGCTTCCTTGCGCGCGTGCTTCGACTTCGGCCATCATGCCCCCGTCCTCCGGCAACGTCCGAGAGGCCCGGAGGAAACATGAAGAACCGCGTCACCGGCCGCTCCGCCTTTCTTGCGCTGCTCAGGGATGAAGGCATCACGCATCTGTTCGGCAATCCCGGCACCACCGAATTGCCGATCATGCATGCGCTGAAGGACCATCCCGATCTCACCTATGTGATGGCGATGCAGGAAAGCCTGGTGGTCGCGATCGCCGACGGCTTCAGCCGCGCCTCCGGACAACTCGTCGCCTGCAACGTCCATGTCGCGCCCGGGCTCGGCAACGCGATGGGCTCGCTCTACAACGCGCAGTTCACGGGCACGCCGATGATCCTGACCGCGGGCCAGCAGGAGCAGGGCCACGGCCTGATGGAGCCGGTGCTCTATGGTCCGCTGGTGCGCATGGCCGAGCCGCTGGTGAAATGGGCGGTCGAGGTGACGCGGCTGGAAGACCTGCCGCGCATCGTGCGCCGCGCCGCGAAGGTCGCGATGACCCCGCCGACCGGGCCGGTGTTCATCTCGCTGCCGAGTGATATCCTCAATAGCGAAGCAGGCATTGATCTTGGCCATTCCACCCGCATCGATGCGCGCGCAAGGCCGTCTGACGAGGCGTTGAGGGCATTCGCAGCACGGCTGCTCGAAGCCGAACGTCCCGTCATCGTCACGATGGACGAGGTGGTCAAGAGCGATGCGCTGAAGGAAGCGGCCGAGCTGGCGGAACTCTTGGGCGCGGCCGCCTATCAATCGTCCACGGCCTATGGCGCGCATTTCCTCTCGGAAAGCCCGAGCTTCATGGGCACGCTGGCGCGCGTACAGAAGGCCGCGCGCGATACGCTTGCGCCTTACGACCTGCTCATCGCGCTGGGCGGCGATCCGTTGCGGATGTCGGTCCATAGCGAGATCGATCCGCTGCCGGATGGACTCCCGATCGTGCAGGTCGGCCTCGTCGATTGGGAGATCGCCAAGAATTTTGGCGCGGACATCGCGCTCAAGGCTGACGTGAAGGAAACGCTGCGCGCGCTGATCCCGGTGCTCAAGGAAATGGGCGGCGCCGTGCTGGAGCGGCGCGCGAGGGAACGTCTCGCCGAACTTGCGCCGAAGAACTGGACAGCGCGCCGCGCCATGCTGGTCGAGCAGATCACGAAGGCGAGGGACCGCACGCCCATCGACCCTGACTGGCTAACGCTGCAAATGGTCGAGGCGATGCCCGACAATGCGATCCTCGTCGACGAAGGCCTCACCTCCGGCCGCCAGATCGCAAGCCTGCGTCCGCATCGCGATCGCTACGGCTATCACGGCCTTGCCTCCGGTGGCATCGGCTGGGGCCTGCCGGCCTCCGTCGGCGTGAGCCTCGCAAACCCAACGCGGCCGGTGGTCTGCTTCTCCGGCGATGGCAGCGCGATGTACTCGATCCAGTCGCTCTGGACCGCTGCCCACCACAAGCTGCCGCTGACGATCGTGATCGCCAACAATGGCGGCTACCGCATCATCAAGCAGCGCCTGCTCGCCTTCCACGGCGATGACAATTATGTCGGCATGGATTTCGTCGACCCGCCGGTGGATTTTGCCGCGATCGCGAGGGCGCTGGGCTGTGAGGCGATCAAGGTGAGCGATCCCCGGGAGCTGAAGCCAACCTTCGCCTCCGGGTTCAACCGCCCCGGCACCAAGCTGATCGAGGTGATGGTGGACGGGAAGGTCTAAACGCGATCACCGTCATTGCTGTGCATGTTCATTAATTCGGTGATCGAATCCAGCCCGGCAGGGAGGGTTCGATGCGCGACAATA